>JAEUHT010000269.1 GCA_016793265.1 Planctomycetota bacterium | reverse complement strand
GCGGGAACACCCAGTAGATGACCCAGATGCGGCCGACGTGGATGGCCGGGAAGATGCCGGCCGCCATGACCGCGAAGATGGTCATGGCCTCGGAGGCGCGGTTGATCGACGTGCGCCACTTCTGCCGGAACAGGAAGAGGATGGCGCTGATCAGCGTGCCGGCGTGGCCGATGCCGATCCAGAAGACGAAGTTGACGATCGGCCAGCCCCAGCCGACCGGGACGTTGTTGCCCCAGACGCCGATGCCGGTGAACACCAGGTACCCGATCATCGCGCCGAGGTTGAGCAGCAGCGCGATGGAGATGCCGAACATCAGGTACCAGCCGCGCGGGGTCTTCGACTCCGCGACACGGGCGATGATGTTGGTGACCGACGCGAAGTCGTTCTTGCCTTCGACGAGGGGAGCCCGGACCAGCGGGTTCTCGGGCTCGTCGACAACGGTGATGGCGGTCATCGGATCAGGCCGGCTCGTTTTGCAGTTCGGGATTCGGGTTGCGCACGCGGCCGAGGTAGGTCGTGCGTGGCTTGGTATTCAGCTCGGACAGCAGTCCGTAGTTGAGCTTGTTCTCCTTCAGCTTCGCCACCGCGCTCGTCGGCTCGATGATGTTGCCGAAGGTGATCGCCTGGGTCGGGCAGGCCTGCGCGCACGCCGTGGTGACGCGCACGTCGTGGTCGCCGTCGCCGACCTTCTTGCCGTGCAGCTTGGCCTCGATGCGGCCGCCGTTGATGCGCTGCACGCAGAACGTGCACTTCTCCATCACGCCGCGGCTGCGCACGGTGACGTCCGGGTTGAACGCCATCTGCTTGCTCGCCGGGGTCTTGCTGACGTAATCGAGGTAGTTGTAGCGACGGACCTTGTAGGGGCAGTTGTTGCTGCAGTAGCGGGTGCCGATGCAGCGGTTGTAGACCATGTCGTTGAGCCCGTCCGGGCTGTGCGTGGTCGCCGCGACCGGGCACACCGACTCGCACGGCGCGTTCTCGCACTGCATGCAGGGCACCGGCATGTTCGACACCTGCGGGTCCTCGGCGGCGTTCTGCAGGTCGTCGACGCGCGAGCTGAAGTAGCGGTCGGTGCGGATCCAGAACATCTCGCGGTTGCGCTTGACCTGGATCTTGCCGACCATCGCCACGTTGTTCTCGGCGACGCAGGCGACCATGCACGCACTGCACCCGGTGCAGGCGTTGAGGTCGATGACCATGCCCCACTGGTAGGGCGACTTCTTGACCTCAGGGTCATTGCGGCGCGGGTCGTAGCGCTCGGTCCACAGCGACTTGTTGAGGTCCTTCTCGCGCAGGTTCTCGCCGTGCAGGCGCGCGGCCTTGTCGAGCGGCGACATCTTGGTCGCCCAGTCGGGGTCGCTCAGGTTCTTGGCGACGGTGGCTTCGCGCACGATCGCGCGGCCGACCATGGTGCCCTGCTCCTGCGTGGTGACCAGGTCGTAGTGACCCTGGCCGCGGCTGACCTGGGCGCCGGTCAGCAGCCATTGGGCGGCCGCCGTGCGCAGCGGGTAGGCATCGAAGCCGGCATCGCGGGCGACCTTGCAGTCGTCGTGCGGGTGGCGGCCCCAGCCGAGGTGGATGGTGATGCTGTCGTCGGCGTGGCCCGGCAGGATCCAGGCGGGGATCTGCAGCTGGGCGCCGTTGGCGGCGATGTTGACGCGGTCGCCGTTCTCGACGCCGAGCTGGCGCGCGGTCGCGATGCTCAGCAGCGCGGCGTTGTCCCAGCTCAGCTTGCTGACCGGATCGGGGATCTCGGCCATCCACGAGTTGTTGGCGAAGCGGCCGTCGGCCATCTTCGGGCAACCGCGGAAGTTCACTTCGATGCCACCGCTCACCTTGCTGAAGCCGGCGACGCCGGCCGCGATCGCGCCGGTGTTGGTGGTGACGTTCTCGGTGGCGAACTGTGAGTCGGCGACGAAACCGTCGTGCAGGCGGTGCTGCCACCAGCTCGGGAAGTCGGTCGCGCCCGACGCGGTCTGCCAGTAGGCCTTGACCACCTCGTAGCCGACCGTGGTGTCGCGGCTCGTGGTCAGCAGCTCGGAGCCCGAGTCCTGGTTGAGCAAGGCGAGGAACTCGAGCGCGCTGACGCCGCCGTGCAGCGGCGCGATCAGCGGCTGCTGCATCGAAACGGTGCCGTCGTGGGCGCGCGCGTCGCCCCAGGTCTCCAGCTCGTGCGCCAGCGGGAAGTGCCACTCGGAGCGGCGGCCGGTCTCGTCGTCGTAGGTGCCGACGTGGATCGTCTGCTTGGCCTTGCCGATCAGGTCGGCGAAGCCGAGGTCGGCCGGGGCGTCGTACACCGGGTTGGTGCCGAGGCAGACCAGCGTGTCGACGGCGCCGTTCTGCAGCGCTGCGGCGAGCTCTTGGATCGAGGCCACGCTGCTGGCGCCGACACCTTCGGGCAGCGTGGTGAAGGTCACCGTCTTGCCGATGTTGCCGAGGGCGTCGTTGATGGCGTGGGCGATGGCGTGCACGGCCGGCGGTTGGCGGCGGCCGGCGACGACGAGGCAGCGACCCGCCGCTGCCTTGAGATCGCGGGCGATGATCTCGACCCACTTCTTGCCGCCCTTCTCGAAGGCGGCGGGGTTGTGATTGCCGAGCGCGCGCTCGAGCTCCGAGCCGTTGCCGACGCCGAGCGCCTTGGCCAGCGCGAAGGCGACCGCGGGGATCTCGCTGCTCTTGGTGCGGAAGCGGTGGTCGGCGGCGGTGCCGGTGGAGCTGTAGGTCGCCTCGACCATGTAGAGGCGCGAGACGTTTTCGGCCTTGCGGCGGCGCGAGCCCCACTGGCCGGCGCTGACGAGGTTGTTGCCCTCGGTGGCGAGGAAGTCGCAGTCGAGCGACAGCACCACGTCGGCCTTGCTGTAGTCGGGGTGGGCAGCGAGGGCCTTGCCGAACGCCATCTGGGCCCCGGCCAGCGCGTTGTCGTCGTGCAGCGCCGACCAGGTGTAGAAGCGGGCCTTGGCGGCCGCGCCTTCCTTCATCTTCTTGATCGCGTTGAGCAGCGAGGGCGACGTCGTCGGCGCCATCAACACGTGCAGGCCTTCGCCTCGCTTGATGTTGAGCAGGTCCTTGGCGACCTCGTCCCAGTGCGCGGCGAAATCGCCCCAGACGTCGGGGGCCTCCCCGGCTTCCGCGCCGTGGCCTTCACCGTGCGCTGCGCCGGTCGCTGCAGCCGCGCCGTGGCGCGCGCGACGGCTGCGGGCCGGGTCGTAGAGCTGCAGCAGCTCGGCCTGCAGCTGCAGGTCGCTGCCGCTGAACTTGCTCGGGTGCTTGGGGTTGATCTCGAGCTTGGTCGGGCGACCGTCGCTGCTCTTGGCGACCACGCCGATGGCGTAGCCACCGCGCGTCATCGTCGTGGCGTAGGTCTGCGCCAGGCCCGGCTTGAAGCCGTCCGGCCGCTTGGTGAACGGCACGATCTTGGTGACCGGCTTGCGGCAGCTGGTCAGGCCGGCGAGCGCGGCCGAGGCCGCCACCACGCTGAGGAAGCCGCGGCGCGACACTGCGTCGGGCGCCTCGGTGATGCCCTCGGGGAATTCGCGCGCCACCGCGGCCTCGAACTCGGCGCCGTCACCGGCGTTCGGTCGTTCGAGCTGTTCGACGCTGCGCCAGTAGGTCACGGGATCGGCGGCCCGATCCGGCTGGGAGCTCGCATTCATCGCAGAACCGGTCATCACAGACTCTTGCGGGGTCGGGGCACTCTTCGGAGACACACCGTGCGCCAAGGGGTCACCGTGCAGCGGGGAGTGGTCGCTCATCGGTGGCACGCCGAGCAGTGGGTCGGAGGGTTGAGTTCGGGCGGCGTCTGGTCGCGCCACTCCAGCCGTTGCCGCGCGGCGGCGATGCTGGCTTCGTCGGCGACCCAGTCCATCTTGGTCGGCGACACTCCGCTCGGGCGGAGGTGCGGCGTCGGATCGCGATGGCACTCGAGGCACCAGCCCATGCTCAGCGGCTGGTCCTGCGTCACGATCGCCATCTGGTCGACACGGCCGTGGCAGCTTGCGCAACCGACACCGGAGCGCACGTGCACGGCATGGTTGAAGTAGGAGAACTCCGGCAGCAGGTGCACCTTGACCCACTCGATCGGCGTGTCGGTGGTGAGGCCGTCGCCGAAGGCGGTGCGCAGCGGTTCGGACAGCACGCTGTCCTTCTTCACTTCCTTGTGGCAGCCCATGCAGGTGGCCGTGTCCGGCACGGTCGCATGCGGGCCTTCTTCCACGAGTCGGTGGCAGTAGCGGCAATCCATGCCCAACAGGCCGACGTGCAGCTCATGGCTGTACTCGATCGGCTGGAAGGGCTGGTAGCCGACGTCGGTGTTCTTCGGCGAGAACCAGTAGGAGACGACGAACACCACGCAGAGACCGGTCGCCGCTGCGCCGAGGGCGAGCATGGCCGGGATCTTGTTGGTCCACTTGGGGAACAGGACGGTCAAGGTGGATCCCTTCGCGAAAGGGGACTGGTTGCGGTCGCTGGGAACGATGGCGAGCGCACATGTTGGGGCGGTCCAGCGCCCCTCCGGGCAGCCGCCGAAGACGGCTGGCAGCCGAAGTGAAGTCGCCGGGGCACGTGCGGTCGGCCCACGAAAGGGCGACCCGTCTAAAAGATTGACCTCGCCGGGTCAATTTCAGAATGGCCAGATTCCCCCTTGAAAGGTCCTAACCGGGGGACTTCGCCGGTCAGCGGAGGTGCGCTTTCGCGTACCCGACGATGGCTGGCAGCGCGAGCTGCTCGGCGCGCGGGTTCGGGTGCTGGTCGGCCGGCGTCACCCACAGCTCCTCGTCATCGTGGTCGCGCAGCGCGGGCAGCACGTCGAGCAGCGGGATGCCGGCGGCTGCGCAGTCGGCGGCGACCAGTTCGTGCAGCTTGGTGAAGGGGTAGTGCCGGCCCGGTCCGAGGCCCTGCAGGAACGGCCACAGCACCACCAGGAGTGGCACCCTGCGGGCTTCGCACCAGACCTTCGCCTCGCGCAGCGAGGATTGTGGAACCCCTTGTGACCACATGGCTTCGAATGGTTTATCGGTCGGGTCGTAGAGCCCCGCAGCTTCGCCCTCGGCCTTTGGCAGCGCCAGCAGGGCGCCCACCCAATCGAAGCCGGGGTCGAGGTCGAGAGGGTTCTTGGTGAAGGCGCTGCGCACCAGGTCGAGCAGTCGGCTGCCGGTGCTCTTGGGCTGTGGACCGATCACGTTCAGGCCGCTGCTCGGGATCAGGTCGTTGAGGCAGATGGTCAGGATCACCGCGTCGGGCTGGAAGACGTGGAAGCGCTCCTTCAGGCCCCACCAGTACTCATCGACGCAGACCGTGCCGGCGGCGCCGCAGTTGACGGTGCGCCAGTCGTCCCCCGACTTGCGCAGCTCCCGTTCGAGCCCGCGCACCCAGCCCATCTCCTCGGGGATTCCCCAGCCGAACGTGAACGAGTCGCCGATGCAGACGATGCGCCGCTGGCCAGGAGGCTTGTCCGGCATGATCTCGTCGCGTTCGCGCAGCCCGAAGCGGTTGATGCGCACCTCGACGCGGCCCTCGGCGTCGAGCCAGTCGCGGCGCAGGCGGTCGTTGTCGGTGTAGCAGAGGTAGAAGCGTTGGCCGGGCGCGAACATCAGCCGCGGGCGGTTCATCGGCCGCGGCGCCGTCAGCGGCACGATGAGGCCGCGGCCGACGGCATCCTCGCGGGTGACCGGCTTGCCGTCGCCGTCGGCGTAGCTGAGGCGGCCGAGCGGCTCGACGGGCGGCACGAAGAGTCGCAGAGCGATCTCCCCCACCAGGGCCGCAAAGGTGGTCGCCAGCAGCAGCAGGAGCACGATGGCAAGCGGCCTTGGACGTCGCCTTGGCGGTGGCTTCATGGTCGCTGCGTCGGCGGGGTCGGTTCGCACGGGATTTTGACGTGCAGGCGTCGGCGGATGGGGCAACATACTTCGCCTCGATGGGTCCGCCCAGCCTGTGGGCGGCGCCGTGTTCATGCCCACCTACATCCTCGGCATCTCCGCCTACTACCACGACTCGGCCGCGGCCCTGCTGCGCGATGGCGACATCGTGGCCGCGGCGCAGGAAGAGCGCTTCACCCGCAAGAAGCACGATGCCGGCTTCCCGAAGCACGCCGTCGAATTCTGCCTGCGCACCGCCGGCATCGACGTCCGCGACCTCGACTTCGTCGCCTTCTATGACAAGCCGATCCTGAAGTTCCACCGCATCATCGAGACCTTCATGGCCTTCGCGCCGGTCGGTCTGCGGGCGTTCGCGCACCAGGTGCCGATCCTGCTCGGCGGCAAGCTCAACATGCGCCGCTTGCTGAAGAAGGGCCTCGGCGGCGCGCCGAAGAACCGCTTCGTCTTCCCAGAGCACCACGAGAGCCACGCGGCGTCGGCGTTCTATCCGTCGCCGTTCGAGGACGCCGCCGTGCTGACGATGGACGGCGTCGGCGAATGGGCGACGACATCGCTCGGGGTCGGCGAAGGCAACCGGCTGCGCCTGCTCAAGGAGATCCGCTTCCCGCACTCGGTCGGACTGCTCTACTCGGCGTTCACCTACTACTGTGGCTTCAAGGTCAACAGCGGCGAGTACAAGCTGATGGGACTCGCGCCCTACGGCGAGCCGCGCTTCGAGAAGCAGATCCGCGAGCACCTGATCGACCTGCGCGAGGACGGCAGCTACCGGCTCGACCAGTCGTACTTCAACTACTGCCAGGGCCTGACGATGACGGGCCCGAAGTTCCACGCGCTGTTCGGCGGGCCGCCGCGCTCGCCGGAGTCGAAGCTCGAGCAGGTCCACATGGACCTCGCGGCGTCGATCCAGAAGGTGACGGAGGACGTCATGCTGCGCACGGCGCGGCACGCGCACGCGCTCACCGGCAAGAAGAACCTCTGCCTCGCCGGCGGTGTCGCGCTGAACTGCGTCGGCAACGGCGTGATCCTGCGCGAAGGGCCGTTCGAACGCATCTGGATCCAGCCAGCGGCCGGTGACGCCGGCGGTGCGCTCGGGGCGGCGACGTTCCTCTGGCATCAGCTGCTCGACAAGCCGCGGCAGGTCAAGCCGAACGACAGCCAGCGCGGCAGCCTGCTCGGTCCGCGCTACGAGCCGAATGACATCAAGTCCTTCCTCGACGCCGAGAACATCGTCTACGAGCAGTGTGGTGACGAGGCGGCGCTGGCCGACCGGGTCGCCGAGCTGATCGAGCAGGAGAACGTGATCGGCTGGTTCCAGGGGCCGATGGAGTTCGGTCCGCGCGCGCTCGGTTCGCGCAGCATCATCGGTGACGCCCGCTCGCCGAAGATGCAGAGCGTGATGAACCTGAAGATCAAGTTCCGCGAGTCGTTCCGGCCGTTCGCGCCGATCGTGCTGCGCGAGCGTGCCAGTGAGTACTTCGACATCGCGCCGCAGCACGAGAGCCCCTACATGCTGATCGTGGCGCCGGTGCGGCAGGAGAAGCGCAAGCCGGTGGACGGCACCGCGACCGGCCTCGACAAGCTGAAGCAGCTGCGTTCGGTGGTGCCGGCGATCACGCACGTCGACTTCTCGGCCCGCCTGCAGACCGTCGACAGCGACCGCAATCCGCGCCTCGCCTCGATGATGCGCCGCTTCGAGCAGCGCACCGGCTGCCCGGTGCTGATCAACACCAGCTTCAACGTGCGCGGCGAGCCGATCGTCTGCACACCGCAGGACGCGCTGCGCTGCTTCCTCGGCACCGAGATGGACGTGCTGGTGCTGGAGAACTTCGTGATCCGGCGCGCGGCGCAGAAGTCGCTGCCCACGATCGACCGCGAGAAGTACCTGGCCGGGTTCCAACTCGATTGACGCCATGAAGCTCGACCTGCGACCACAACGCCGCATCCTCGACCAGTTCGCCTGGGCCGCGCTGCTGCTGCTGCCGCTGTTGGCGGTGCTGCTGCGTTGGCGCTACGAGCTGCCGATGCCGTGGGTCTACGGCCTGTGCGCGGCGGGTGCCTTGATCGGCGCCGCGCAGCTGCTGGTGCCGTTGCTGGCCCGCCCGCTGGCCCCGGCCGCGGAGCGCGTCGTGACCCGGCCGGTCTACGTCGTGCTGACGCTGGTCACGTTCCCGATCGGCTTCGTGATCTCGCAGGTGCTGATGGCGCTGCTGTACTACCTGCTCATCACCCCCATCGCATGGTGCTTCCGCCTGCTGAAGCGCGAGGTGATCGGCCTGCGGCCCGATGCGAAGCGATCCAGCTACTGGATCGAGCGCGGCGAGCCGCGCGACGCCAAGAGCTACTTCAAGCTATACTGACCGCGGCAATCCCGAAGCAGCCGCAGCCGCAGCACCCTCGCCAGCCATGACCGAAGAGCCGACCCAGGATCGCAAGAACGAGTTCCTCGATGCCGCCAAGCAGCAAGAGCGTGGGCTGATGGCCGAGTTCGTCGCCTTCATGGCCGAGAACAAGATGTGGTGGTTGACGCCGATCCTGATCGTCTTCGGCCTGCTGGCGATCCTCCTGGTGCTCGGCGCCACCGGCCTCGCGCCGTTCGTCTACTCGTTCGTGTGAGCCACGGCCGCGCGGCCGCTCGCGCACCTGGTCTCGATTCGATCCGTCCTCGCCCGCCGCGACGAAGGGGGTTCCTCCAGCGGTCGATAGCTGCCTCAGTCACCACCACGACTGAGCAGCCATGCGCGACCACGGACTGGACACCTACCTCGCCGACATCAACGAAGTGCCCCTGCTGACGGCCGATCAGGAGATCGAGCTGGCCAAACGGGTGCAGCGCGGCGACCTCGCGGCGCGTGAACACATGATCCGGGCCAACCTGCGGCTCGTGGTGTCGATCGCCAAGAACTACGTCAACCGGGGGTTGGCGTTCATGGACCTGATCGAGGAGGGCAACATCGGCCTGATGAAGGCGGTCGAGAAGTTCGACCCGAAGGCCGGTTGCCGCTTCTCGACCTACGCGACGTGGTGGATCAAGCAGGGCATCCGCCGCTCGCTGATCAACACGGTCAAGACCGTGCGCGTGCCGTCCTACATGTCCGAGATCGTCTCGCGCTGGAAGGCCACGGCGATGGAGCTGAACTACCGCATCGGCCGACCGGCGACGACCGCGGAGATCGCCGAGGAGCTCGACCTGCCGGAGAACAACTGGAACCTGGTGCGTGAGACGGTGCAGACCAACTCGGCGCCGTCCCAGTCGATGAGCGACGACGGCGGCGCCGCCTTCGCCGAGAACCTCGAAGACCCGCGCTGCCCGAGCCCGGAGGAGCAGGTGCTCTCGGCGATGGAGATCAACCGCATGCGCGAGCTGCTGGAGCGCATGGACGTGCGCCAGGCGCGCATCCTCAAGCTGCGGTTCGGGCTCGACGAGGCCGAACCGATGACCCTGAAGGCGATCGGCAAGCGCTTCGGCCTGACCCGCGAACGGGTGCGGCAGATGGAGCAGCAGGCGCTCGACCGGCTCGGCGAGATCCTGTCGCGCGAGTTCGGCGAGGAGCGCGGCAGCTCGCGGCCGCGGCGACGCGTGGCGCGGGAGCCGTGAGCCGTTCGTGACGGTGGCCAGCCGCGCGCTTAGCCTGCGGCTGTGGCGCAATCCCCCGATCCCGAAGCCGGCGGCGGCACCTCGCTCTACGTGCACGTGCCGTTCTGCGTCGTCAAGTGCGGCTACTGCGACTTCAACTCGTACGTGGTCGAGGATCGCACCGTGCACGACCGCTTCCTCGACGCGCTCGACAGGGAACTCGCCGAGGTCTGGCGCGGTCGGCCGGTGACCGTGTTCCTGGGCGGTGGCACGCCGAGCCTGCTCGACGCGGAGCGATTCGCTCGCCTGTTCGTGGTGTTGGCCAAGCACGTCGACCTGCATGCGTGCGCCGAGGTGTCGATGGAGGCGAACCCGGAGAGCCTGACCGTCGAGAAGGCGCGCATCGCGCGCGCCGCAGGAGTCAACCGCGCCAGCATCGGCGTGCAGTCGTTCGACGCAGCACAGCTGCGGTTCCTCGACCGCGCCCACACGGCCGAAGGTGCCGAGCGGGCGTTCGCCGCGCTGCGGGAAGCTGGCTTCGAGAACATCAGCCTCGACCTGATGTTCGGCATCCCCGGCGAGATGCCGGAGCTGTGGACGGCGGACCTGGAGCGGGCTCTCACGCTCGGGCCCGACCACCTGTCCTGCTACAACCTGACGTTCGAACCCGGCACGCGGCTGACGCACGCGATGCAGCAGGGGCGGGTGGTGCCGAACGATGAAGAGCGCGACCGGCTGATGTTCCTGCACACGCGCGAGCGGCTCGCCGCCGCCGGGTTCGTCGCCTACGAGGTCAGCAACTTCGCTGGTCGGGGTGGTCCTTGCCGCCACAACGACCACTACTGGCTACAGGGCGACTACGTCGGGGTCGGGCCTGGCGCGTCGAGCCATCGTGCGGGCGTGCGAACGACGAATCTCAAGACCGTCGACAGCTGGGCACGCGCCGCGCTCGATGGGCTTCCCTGTGCGGCGTCGGCCGAGACGCTGCACCCGGCACAGCGCGCTGGCGAAGCTCTGTGGCTCGGCATCCGCCGCGCCGATGGAGTCGACCTCGCGCGCGTCGAGGCCCGCTTGGACTGGCCGGTGCGCGCCCACTTCGCGGCGACGATCGACCGTCAGGTGCAGGCCGGGATGATCATGCGCGTCGGCGACCGCGTGCGACTGACCCAGGCCGGGTTGTTGCTCGCCGACCGGGTCGGCAGCGACTACCTGCAGTGAGGGCCAGAAACGCAACAGGCCACCGCGGCGTCCGCGGTGGCCTGCCGTTCGATCACGGCGTCGGGATCAACGCATGCGCACCGCTTGCGTGTAGCCGATGGCCGCGCCGACACCCACGCCGACGCCGATACCGAGCGCCATCATCTCCGGGCCGAACGGGCTGGTCGCGACGCTCTCGGTGACGTTGCCGGAGGTCTTGCTGTAGCTGACCGACGCGAACAGGTGCTTGGTCAGCGACGCCGCGTCGGGCAGCAGCGCCGTGTCGATCGGCAGGTCGTCCATCGGCACGAACGTCAGCAGGCTCGTCATCAGCTGGTAGAGGCTCTCGAAGTTCGTCTTCCAGTCGGTGAAGGCGACGCTCTGCACGCCGGCCGGGATCGAGGCGGCGACGGCGGCGAACTCCTTGTTGCCGCGGATGTCGCCCTTCGGGTCGTCCTCACGGTCCATGCGCTGGAACACACGCTTGACGTCCATCGCCGACAGCCCGATCACCATGAAGCCGTTCTTGAAGGCGAACGTCGGCTGGATCATCTCGAAGATGTTGAAGCCCATGCCGCCCATCGGGTCGGCGTTGATGTGCAGCTGGTAGGCCTTGACGCCGCGCTTCTCGCCTTCCTCGATCTCGACCGCACCCTGCGACAGGTCGGCCATCTTCTTCAGCGCGTTGACGAGCTTGGCCTCGTCCTTGACCTCGAGCAGCATGGCGACCTCTGGCGTCGCCATCTGCGCCATCGGCATCGACCACGAGATGTACTGGTTGCCGATCGACCCGAAGAGGTCCTTGCTCACGCTGAAGCCGAGCTGCTGCTCCATCTGTTCGAGCTGGCCGAGCACCTGCTTGGCGAGGTCGGCGTCGTAGGCCTCGAGGCCCCGCACGATCGCGTCGTAGTAGCTGCTGATGTCCATCGTGCCGGCCTCGAAGCTGACGGCGTCCTTGGGCACCCACTTCAGGAAGGCCATGTCGATGCTCCTCGGCGCCGCCGCGGTGCCGGCAGCGTCCCCGCTGACGTGCACGCCGCGCGTGACCGACTTGCCCTCGACGTAGGTGCTGGTGCCGGCGATGGTGCCGAGGTCGCGCAGGCCCATGGCCTTCAGGGCGCGTTCGACGCCGTCCATGTCGACTTCGGCGAAGTCATCGTTGAACTGGGCTGCCATGCGCAGACCCTGCAAGGCGAAGTCGATCGCCGGGTCCGGCCGCATGTACATCTCGAACTCGACGCCGCCTTGATCGAGGTGCTTGGCGGCGGCCTGGTAGTGCGCCGAAGCGGCGAGCACCGGCGTCTTCTTCTGCATGTTCTCGATCACGCTGCTGACGTCGGACGCGAGCGTCCCGATCAGCACGCCGCTCGGCAGCACCGCCACCGACAGACCCATCTCGATCTTCTGGCGGGAGGGCTTGAAGGTGGTCAGCTTGACGTCGCCGACCATGGTCTCCTCCAGCGTGATCTGGCGACCGGCCTCCGACTGGAGCATGCCCAGTCCCATCTGGATCAGCGACTTCCAGGTCGTTGCGGAGCTGCCGAAGTCGAGGTGCACCAGTACACCGATGCGCGGGTCGGGACCGTGGTCCCCCATCGCCAGCGACAAGGTGGTCAGCGCGACCGTGCCGCCGGTGACCCGGAGGCTGGCCAACTGCTCGGGGTCGAACGGCAGCGCACCTTGTTCGTGCATCTGCTTGGCCTGCTGCATGCCCTGTTCCCACTGCTTCTTCGCCAGCTCCTTGACGTCGGCGAGGAAATTCTGGACCTCCTCTTCTGCCCACATCTTGGCGAGCGGCATCTTCGCGAAGTCGGCGACCGTGGTGGTCAGGTCCGGGGTGGACGCGGCGAAGATCGTGTCCTTGGGCAGGTAGGGCATCACCGAGCCCTGAGCGGCCACTGGCAGGGCCAGCAGGGCGATCGACGCCAGAGAGGAGAGGGTGTGGAACTTCATGGGTATGCAGTCAGGAGAGAAGAACGGTCGGCAGGCCGTCCGTCGGGGCGGCCGCCAAGGTGGACGGATCTTGTCGCGGATCTGTCGCGGGGATCACTGGCTCTTGGCCGCCAGCTCCTGGCAGAGCTTGGCGATCGCCGGTTCCGCCGCCACCAGCGCTGCTTCGAGCTTGGAGATGGCCTTGTCGGCACTGCCCTTGGCCTGACCTGAGAGCAAGGCGGTCAGGGCCTGCATGGCCTCGGTAACGCCAGCATCGCCGCCGCCAGCCGCAAAGCGCAACATCAGACCGGCCTGGAAGAGGTTGCCGGCGATGTCGGCCGACTCGGACTCCCCGCTGATGGCGAAGGCCGAGAACCAGCTCTTGACGCTGCGTACGCCGCCCCTGGCCATGTGCTGCTTGGCAAACCAGGCGGCGTCGCTGTCGTTCTCGAAGCGCGAGGTGTAGCTGCCGAACCCCTGCAGCAGCCACAGCGGCAGGTCGGCGCCAGCCTCTTCGGCGATCGATGCCGCGTAGGCCATCGCCGTGGCGTGGCGCACGTCGCGCTCCAGCCAGTCCTTCTCGAAGCGGCAGAACACGGGCCGCACCTCCCCCACGGTCGGCACCCCGAGAACACGCTCGGGCATGCCAAGGAAGATGCCGGCGGCGTCGGAGCCATCGCCGAAGGCTGCCCCGAGTTCGGTGTACTGGCCATTGGACTCCGCGAGCCAGACGACCGGGCGCCGCGTCGGCGCCGGGGCCTTGCCGCCGAGCAGCGGGGCGACCCGTTCGAAGCCGATGTCGGACTGCGACAGCAGCGGCTCGACCTTGGCGATCGGCATCGTGGTGAGCAGCGTGATGTGGTGACCGCGCACGATCCACGGCTTCTTGAAGTCGCTGTGGAACGTGTTGGCCTCCTTCTCGTCGACCCAGCGGTCGCCGCCGATGGGGAAGTAGCGACCCTGCGCCTTCTCCAGGTCCTTGGCATCGATGAGCAGACCGGTGACCGGGTGCCGCACCTTGCCGGAGAGCAGGCCGACCTTCTCCTCGCGGTTCACGACCTCGCCGTCGTGGTGGTAGATGCCCTTCTTGGCGTCGTCGACCTTGTCCTTCTCGACCCAGACGCCGTCGACTTCGACGAGGCCCTTGGCCGCGAACTCGGTCGCGAGTGCCTTCATGCGCAGCGCCTCGGCCTCCTTCTTCGGCAGCCACTTGCCCTCGACGAGTTCGTTGCCGAGCGCTTCGTTGGCGCCGGCGTGGTCGGGCTTGGCCTTCAGCGCGGCCTGGAACAGGCGCTTGGCGTCGGCCGTGAGCGCGTGCGTCGCCGCCCACTTGCCGACCTCGACGAGGGCGTCGGGGTTCTTCTTGGCGGCGGCCTCCCGCTTCTTCAGCTCCGCCTTCAGTTGGGCGGGGCTCTGCGCCAATGCCGGCGTGAGCAGGGTCAGCAGGGAGAGGATCAGCCTCGGTGTGTGCTTCATGGGTCTCGGTCGGTTCGTTCGCCGCTGGCAGCGGCTCAGCCGTGTCGCGCCGAGCGGCGATGGTGTTCGGGGGAGAACCGCGACCAGGAGTCCATTCGCTGACTCGGTCGCAGGTTCAGGTAGGGAGTCCAGCGCGGGCGCACCGGTGGGCGCAAGAGCCGCAGTCCGGATTCCTTCAGCGAGCGATCCGCCTTGCGGGCATTGCAGGCCACGCAGGCCAGCACGCAATTCTCCCACGTCGTCGTGCCGCCCCGCGAGCGCGGCATGATGTGGTCGACACTCAGGCGGTCGGTCGCCGTGCGCCTCCCGCAGTACTGGCAGGTGAAGTCGTCGCGCAGGAAGAGATTGCGCCGTGTGAACGGCGCTTCGTGGCAGGGCACCCGGTCGTAGTGATTGAGCAGGATCACCTCGGGGGCGGTGATGCGCACGCTCGGCGAACGGATGGTGTGCGCATCCTCCGATGGTGCCGGCTGCTGGACCCATTCGTCGAAGGTGAACGTCATCAGGCTCTCGGGCGAGACGATGCGCGCGGCTTCGCGGAAGACCATGCAGAGGGCGCGCCGGACCGTGGTCACGTGCACCGGGCTCCACGAACGATTGAGAACCAGGGTGGCCCGGTCCAGCAGGTTCGTTCGTCGTGCGGGTTCACATGGCAGCATCGCCAACTCCGCCGGGGGCCAGGTCGATGGACCCGCCCGACGGCGCGCAGAGTCTAGATTCCGTGGTGCGAACGGGGAATGCCCAGCCGGCGTGGTCCCCGGTTCCGCGGGCCGAGCGAGCACCCGATGTGGCCGGAGGTCGTTTCGACACCCTGGAGGCGTTGCAGGCCCGACAGTGGGCAGATAGTCTTCCCGCCCCTTTTCCGTCGCCCGACGACTCCGTACACACCTGTCGGTGGGCCTTGCGGTGTCAGCCGATGGCCCGGGCTTCGCGCCCCTCGATCCGATTCGTCACCAGGAGTGATCCATGAGCTTCATCGCTTCGCGCCAACCAGCCGCCCCCATGTTCCGCCTGCGCGGACTCGGTGCCGCGCTCGTGTGCCTGGTGCTGCCGTTCAGCACCGCCGCCTGCCGGGCGACCGAGGGCGGCGGTGAAGATGGTGTCTCGGCGGTGCAGTTCCAGGACGTGGTCGTGCCGTCGGGTCTGCGCCTGATCGATGGTTCCCACGAGAGTGCGTCGAGAGAGGTCGCGGGGTGGCGGCAGGGCCGGTTCGTCTACCAGGGCGACACCCGCATCGAGGATGCGATCGCCTACGTTCGCCAACGCATGCCGCAGCACAACTGGGAGGTGACGGGCAGCGTGAACCTCGAGCCGCCAGGCTGCAGGCTACAGTTCGCCCGCGGCATCTACTCGGCGGAATACACCTTCGAGCGGCGGGAGGGCGTCACCCAGATGGTCGTCGACTACCGCACTGACTACAGCCGTCGCTGATTCGAGAGACTCATGAGCGCTACCCCCCCCTCCTCCCTGCAGGGCACCCAGGCCATCAGCCCGATCGAGATGCTCTGGCACCGGTATCGGTCCCTGATCTTCACGGTTGTGGCGGTGGCGATCGGCGCCATCGGTGTCAATTACGGCATCAAGTATTACAACCAGAAGCAGACCGACGCGTCTTGGTCGTCGATCGTCGCAAGCATGCATGCCAACGATGCTTATGGCGACTACAATGATCGCACGAAGATGAGCGGTGGGTTGATCGAGAGCCTCTCCTCAGTCGACATCGGCGAACTGGAGAAGGCGGTCGCTGCAGCGCCAAAGGAGCCGAAGGCCTTCTTGCTGTGGGCTTTGGCCAACCGGGCAGTTGTGGCCAAGGACTGGGACCGCGCCGAGAAGGCGCTGAAGGAGTTGGAGTCCGGCTACCCGCAACACAGCTTGGTGGTCAAGACCAAGCACCCGGTGCAGGTCCAGGACGAGATCAAGAAGGATGAGGCCAAGCCGAATCCGAACCAGAAGCCCAAGGTGGAGCTGCAGCCTGCGGTTGAAGGTAGCGCGGTTGCAGCGCTGCGCTCCCGCATCGAGCTCGAGAAGGCCTACAGCCAGCCGGAGCAGTTCAAGAAGGTTGTTCCTCCTGCTGATGCGCCGAAGGTCAAGTTCGAGTTCTCGAGCGGCTACGGCGAATGTGTGATCGCTTTGATGCCCGAGTCACCTCTGCATCGCGAAGCCATGCTCAAGCTGGCCGAGACCGAGTGGTGGAAGGACATCGCGGTCGACGAGATCCACCGGCCGGTCAAGTCCTTCTCTCAGCCGCGTGCCCTGCACTTCGGCTACGAGACGACCAAGGCAGAAGATGACCGCTCCAAGTGGTTGACCACGGAGCCCAGCAAGAACCTGGTCGACTGGGAGAAGAACTCGCTGAGCCACTTCCCGGGCGCTGTGTCGATGCAGGCTGAGGCCGATGGCAAGTCCTGCGCAGACCGCATCTGGATCTCCATCGACGATGCTCCGAGCAACGATGGTACCCGCGTCATCGTGGGCTACGTCGTCGAAGGGCTGGAGAACCTGAGCCGCATCAGCGATGCCGCGCTCTCGGTGCAGGATGAAGAGTCGGGTCGTGGCCGTCCGACCGAGAACATCCGTATCACCAAGGTCAGCGTCATCAAGTGACGCACCTGGTCAAGTGACGCACCTGGGGGCTTGCTCTCCGAGGCCCCCTTCCTTCCCCCTGAGCAGCTCCTAAGCAGCGAGCTGCGGCGAGCGCATTGATGCGCCGGGCAGCTCAGGCTTCCTTGAGCCGCTGGAAGACGCGCTCGAACTCCTCGCGCCCAGCACACTCGATGATGATCTGGCTGCGCTTGCGGCCATAGCGGATCGAGACTGGGGTTCCAAGCGCCTCAACCAGCGATTCCTCCAGCTCGTTCAGCCAAACGGGGCGAGCCTTCTTGCCAGAGGCGGCGCTGGCCTTGGTTGGGTCTCCCTTGCTGACCTCGAGCAGCTCCTTCACCTTGGCCTCCAGAGCGCGCACCGACAGGCCGGCCCGCACAGCTTCCTCGGCGCACAGCTCGATGGCCTCTCGGTCCGACAACGCCAACAGAGCTCGGCCATGCCCCATCGAGAGTGTTCCACGTGAAACATGCGCCTGGACTGCCTCGGGAAGGTCGAGCAGTCGCAAGAAGTTCGCGACGGTCGAGCGCTCGAAGCCGACTTGCTTGGCGACTTCCTCTTGTGTGGCGCCCAGCTTCTGCATCAGCAACTGGAAGCCCTCGGCCTTCTCGATTGCGTTCAGGTCCTCTCGCTGCACGTTCTCGACCAGGGCGAAGATCGCCGAGTCCTGGTCCTTCAGCTCCCGTACGATCACCGGCACCTTCTGCAGGCCCGCGATTTGGGCGGCTCGCCACCGCCGCTCCCCCGCCACGATCTCAAAGCGACCTTGGGAGTCCTTGCGAGCGAGGATTGGTTGCAGGATGCCCGATGCTCGAATCGAGTCCGCCAGCGACTGCAGATCAGCCTCGGAGATCACCTTTCGCGGCTGATGCGGGTTGGGGACCAGCTTGCTGACCTCAACCTGCTCCACCTGGGAGCCGGCAGTAGCACTGCCTTCAGCTTGGGCAGCAGGCTGCGCCGGGTTGGTGCGGCCACCGGACAAGAAGAAATCGAGACCTCGACCAAGACGACGATCAACCATTGCTGAGCTCCCTGACCAGCCCCGCATAACACAGGGCACCCTTGGACCACGGACAGTGAAGGAATGCGGATCTGCCGTGACTCGCAGCTTCGACCAGCTGAGCATCGCGGAAGATCGTGGACTGAAGGACGAGGCTACCCAGGTTCCGCCGCAGATCCTCCAGGATCTCGATGGCCACGGCCTCCCGGAAGTCGACCATGGTCGGCAGGATGCCGCGCAGGCGAGCCTTGCCTGGGTAGTCCTTCGACGCAACCTCAAGCGACTGCATCATCTGCGAGAGCCCATGCATGGAGAAGAACTCGGCTTGCACGGGAACAAGCACCTCGTCACACAGCTGGATCCCCGCCCAACCCCATTCGTCCAGCCGAGGAGGGCAGTCCATCACCAGCCAGTCGAGCTGCTCGCTCAGCGCCTCCACCAAGCCTCGCAGCTTGCCAAGGTCGATCTTGGCGTCGCGCTCCTGGATCGCAGGGTTGCCGCTGGAGGGCAGCAACCAGAGTCCTCGGTCGATCGGTGTCAGGAAGCCAAGTGCTCCCTCTGCAGCTTCCCCTCCCTCCATCCCCTGCACAGCGACCGTGGCATTGCCCTGCGGGTCCAGATCAACTAGGGCAACCCGCTTGCCAGTCAGAGCAAGTCCGTGGGCAAGGTGGATCGCCGAAGTGGTCTTGCCCACCCCGCCTTTCTGATTCGCCAGGACGATGGATCGCAAAGGGACAACCTACCGAGCCGCTTGATCGAGGGGTGGCTCGACGCAAGTGCGGAGCCACCTCGTGTGCACGATCCTAGCCAATCCACCTGCCTGATCGAAGAGAGCGAAGCACATTCTCGACTGCGCAATGGGTGGGCGCTTTGATTCCCCACTCCGGACATGGCCCCTGCTGTTCGTCGAGCCCACCTGATCGTGGTCACCCGCCTGCGCACGCTCGGCTGGCTGCCTTGGATCCTGCTCTTGGCTTGGGGAACCTGGTGCGGAGTACAGGAGCCACTGGACTTCCGGCGCTTCCGGGTCGAGCTGCTCTATCAGGGCATCTGGTTGATGGCCTTTGCTCTGCATTGCCAACTGCTGGGGGCTGTTCGAGTTGGGGGAAGTTGGGCGCCCAGGGTGCTTGCCGCACTCTGCCAACTGGCTGGCCTCGCCGTTGCCCAAGCTGTCTTGGCCCTCGCCATCGACCTAGCCCTCCATCGTTGGGTGGAGCTTGACTCGGCGTGGCGGTCCGGGTGCTATCTGGCGGCGTCGGCAGCCGGCTTCACGATCGCCGCGCCCGCGCTGGCTGATGGATCGCAAAGCGTTTGCAGAAAATTGTTTACGTATGCAATCGCCGCCATTGGATTGGCCTTGGCTGCGGCCCTGTGGTGTGAAGGGTGGTCGGTTCGCACCGCTGCGGCCACCCTGCTGCTCCTGTTCGCAGGCGGCACGACAAACGTAACAGGCTTCAAGAAATGAAGATAGGAGTGCTTGGCGACATCCACGGCAACCTCGAGGCGCTGCGCGCGGTGATCGCCGCTGCCCGCGCAGAAGGAGTCGAGACGTGGGTGCAGGTGGGGGACATCGTCGGCTATGGGCCTGAACCGTCGGCCTGCATCGACCTGGTCCGCGAACTCCGCTGCGTGACTTGTCTGGGTAACCACGACGCCGCGGTGCTCGGGCTGCTCGACACTTCCTACTTCAACAACTTCGCACGCGCGGCCATTCACTGGACGGTGCCCCGCCTGCGCCCGAGTGACCTCGACTTCTTGCGCAGCCTGCCCTTGGTCGTGAAGGCGCCGCCGTTCACCGTCGTGCACGGCTCGCTGCACATGCCCGACCAGTTTGGCTACGTCGTGAGTCCGGTCGAGGCGATGGACTCGCTCGAACAGCAAGACACGCAGCTCTGCTTCGTCGGCCATTCCCACGTGCCGGCCATCTACCTGCGCCGCGACGACCATCCAGACGACATCCACGTCGTGCCACACTCGGAGGCAGAAGTCTCCTATCGTGGCTTCGATCGGGTCTTGATGAACGTCGGCAGCGTCGGCCAACCTCGCGATGAAGACCCGCGCGCGGCGTACGGCTTCGTCGATACCGAGGCGGAGATCGCCGGCATCCGCCGGGTCGGCTACGACATCGTCGCCGTGCAGAAGAAGATCCGCGAGGCAGGCTTGCCTGACGTGTTGGCGAACCGGCTCGCACTCGGCGTGTGAGGCGAGCCTGGTCGCTCCGGACCGGGCTTGGTGGACGTTGCCGATGAAGACCCTCCTGTTGCTGCTGCTGATGACACTGGCGCTGCCGGCGCAGCGGTGGGCGGAGACCTGCGGTCGCACGCCGGCCGGCGTCGAGGCGCTGCAGCAGTCGATCCAGGATCTGCGCGCGGACTCGCTGGTGCTGTTGGTCGCGGCCCACCCGGACGACCGCTACCTGCTGCCGGCTGCCTGGCTGCGCGCCACCTTCGGTCTGCGTGTCGCGGTGCTATTGGCGACCCGCGGCGGTGGCGGCCAGAACAGCAGTGGTCCCGAGACCGGCGATGCCCTCGAGAGGATCCGCACCTTGGAGACCGAAGCAGGATGCTGGCGGCTCGGCATCGACGCCTGGTACCTCAACCGCACCGATGGTGGTTATCGCCGCTCCGCCGAGGAGGCGTACGCCGAGTGGGGCCGCGAACAGACCGTGCGCGATCTGGCCCGGTTGCTGCGGACCATTCGGCCAGACGCGGTGATGACCACACACCACCGCGAGGAACTGCACGGCCACGACCTGGCGCTGGTGGAGCTGTTGCCGGCCGCGATCGCCGTTGCCGCCGACGCGACCAGCGACGTGGTGGGGGAGCCGCATCGCATCACGGCGTTCTTGACCGGGGCCACCAGCACGAACACCGCGGCCACCGTCATCGTCGATGCGGACCGCCTCGATCCGGTGCGCGGGCAGACCTTCCGCCGCATCGCCTACGACGTGCTGCGCCTGGCGCACGTCAGCCCCGGGGCGCCATCGCCGATCGATTCGATCTTCGAAGCGTCGTTGCGCCTCGAACCGGTGTTCCCGACCCCGATCACGCCGGGGGGTGTGCGCCCCTTCGGCCTCGGTTCGGTCTTCGACGCGGCGATCTGGCCGGGGGATCCGGCGCGCCGCGAGCCGCTCGCCACCTGGTTCGAACAGGGCCTCGCGCGCCGCATCCAGGGTGGTGAGGACGTGCGCCCCGAGATCGCCGCGGTCGCGCGCGAACTGCGTCAGATGCTCACGACGGGCGCTGTCGAACGCGACGCGCGTTCCCGGCTGGTGCGCCGCATCGACAGCCTCGAGCGCCTGCTGCTGCTGCTGTCACAGGTGCAGATCGAGGTCGACGTGCCACCTGGCACTGCGGCGATCGCCGGCGAGGAGTTCGTCGCCTCGGTGCAGGTGCACACCGGGGCGCCGCTGCGGGTCGGCCTGCGCGCGTCGGGCCTCAATGGCATCGACGTCGAACTCGAGCCGCCGGAGGCCTCGCGGACCTCGACTTCAGGCTGGAGCACGCCGGCCATCGTGCGCGTACCGCTGACGGGCGAAGAGACCGCCGATGCGATGGCGCGCAGCTTCCGCGGCGATCGTTTCGTCGCGCCGGTGCGCCTGCGCTTCTTCGTCGGGTTGCCCGAGCTCGAAGTGCCAATCGACGTGACCCTGCCGATCGAACGGCGCGCCGCGGTAGAGGTCTCGCTGGTGCCGCGCATGTTGCTGTTGCCGTCGGCGCGCAAGGCCGTGCAGTTCAGCGTCGGGGTGCAGCGCAATACGCAGTTCCCGGTCGAAGGCGACCTCGAGGTGCGGGCCCCCGCCGGCTACGCCGTCGCTCGCGATCGGCAGCGCGTGTCCCTGCGCGACCAGCGCAGCGACCTGCTGAGCTTCGAGGTCGAAGCACCAGCGGACCGCCGGCCCGGCGTCGACGTGCTGCGGGTGCGACTCGGCACCACCAAGGTCACCCTGCCGGTGCACAAGGTCGATGTCGTGGTGCCGCCGTCGCTGCGCGTCGGCGTGCTGCGCAGTCGCGACGACACGCTGCCGAGCGTGCTCGGGGTCGGCGGCCTCGGCGTCGCCTGGTCCGAGCTGACCGACGCCGACCTCGCCGTCGCCGACCTCGGCACCTTCGATACCATCGTCGTCGACATCCGTGCGCTGCGCGATCGTCCCGCCGCGCGCCGCGGCTTCCGCCGCCTGCTCGACTTCGCCGAGGGTCGCGGGCACCGACTCGTGCTCTTCTATCAGAAGGACGTCGAGTTCCAGCCGTCGGGGGAGGCGTTCCTCGGCGCGCCATTCCCGCTGCAGGTCGGCAAGGCGCGCGTCACCCGCGCCGATGCGCCGGTGCGCGTGCTGCGGCCCGAACACGTGCTGTTGCGGCAGCCGAACGTGATCCGCCCCGGGGACTGGGACGGCTGGGAGCAGGAGCGGGCGCTCTACCTGCCGTCGCTCTATGCGCCGCAGTTCGAGGAGCTGCTCGAGATCCAGGACCCAGGCCAGCCCGTCGAGCGCGGCGCGCTGCTCCATGCGCGCACGGGGCAGGGCGAGTACGTCTACTGCGCATTGGCGTTGTGGCGCCAGCTCAAGAAGCTGCACCCGGGCGCCGTGCGGCTGCTCGCCAACCTCGTGACGCCGTCGACCGGGAGTTGAGCGTCAGCCGTCGCTGCTGTGGCGGCGCGCGACCAATAGGCAACAACCGATGACGTTGGCGCCGATCAGCGTCGAAACGGCGAGTCGCAGCGATTCGGTCTTGAACCAGAACAGCAGCGACCAGCACAGCACGAGCATCATCACGGCGATCAGCGCCGCGGACGAGCGATCGCCGCGGTGTACGACGTAGCGCGGGATCTCGACGGCCGCCGGTTGCGCCGCGGGCGCGTGCGCTCGTTCGAGCACCGCGGCGACGCCGTGCGTCACGCCGTTCTCGACGCGCTGGCCGAAGTCGCTGAGCTTGTCGCCGAGCGTCTGCAGGGTCGCCTGCTGCGCCGCCGCCTGCTGCTGCGTGCGCTCCAGCGCCGACTGCACCGTCGTCACCAACGACGAGAACTCCGGGCTCGGTGTCGCCGGTCGGTTCGCCATCTGTACCAGGGCATCCTTGAGCTGGCCGAGGAACGACTCGACGCGCTGCATCGACTGTTCCGTGGCCTCGTGGGCGGCGGCCTGCACGGCCGCCTGCAGCAGCTCGGCATCCGCGATCGGAGCCGCGACCGCGGCCGCCTGCGCGATCTCGGCCGGCATGGCATCCGGCGCTGGCGATTCCGGCTCGCCGGCGGTCGCCGCGTTCGAAGCCGTGGTCGTGGTCGCAGGCGCCGCAGCGGGCTGGGCTGCTGCGGGCTCGACGGCCGCCACGGCCTCCCCGGCGATGGCCATGGCTTCCTCCGCGGTGACCACGACAGGATCCGCCGTCGTCTCGCCCGGCATCGTCGCCGAGAGGTCCTCGGCAGCTGATTCTGCTTCGTTCATGGCTTCGCCGTCGGTGACGGCCTCCGATCGATCCTGGTCTGCGTCCGGCGGTGGTGCGTGAGCGACCTCCGCGCCCGACCCTCCGCCGGCCGCTTCGCGCTCGCCGCCCTGCGCGTCCGCCACACCATTCGGTGCCGATGCCACCGCCGGCTTCGATGGCGTGCCATCGAGATGGTCGAGCGCCTGCGCCAGGTCGTCAAAATCGAACACGTCCCCGTCCATGCCTGCCTCCTCGTCCGCCGGCTCCACTGGGTTGGCGAGCTCCGCGTTCGCCAGCGCGGTCACCTCCTGCTGCTGCCGCGCCAGCTCAGCGGCCTCGAGCTGTGCTTCCTCGGCGGCCAGGTGCTGCATCACCTCGATGTCGGCCAGCACTTCGTGGGCTGCATCGAGCAGCACTCGCTGCAACTCGGTGCCATCGGCG
Organism: Planctomycetota bacterium; assembly: GCA_016793265.1. Taxonomy (GTDB): domain Bacteria; phylum Planctomycetota; class UBA1135; order UBA1135; family UBA2386; genus JAEUHT01. Next base: position 7,846 of record JAEUHT010000269.1, on the reverse strand, counting down.
ATCGCCTCGTCCCCGTTCACCGGCGCCGCCGGCTGCGCCCGCAGCATCGTGCGGATCAAGAACGAACGCACGTGCAGCGGCGTCAGCACCACCGCCGACTTGCCGATGCGGCCGAGCCGCGTCGTCAGCTCGCGCTGCAGCTCCGGCGTCGACACCGTGAACACCGGTTCGCCGCGGTCGTCCTCGGGCGGCAGCGTGCCGACCTGTTCGAGCGCGCCGCTCGCAAGCCATGCCAGCACCTCCGCCGCTGGGACCGCCATGCGGGCGAGGTCCGAGCGGGTCAGCAGGTGTTCTTGCAGTGGTGGTGTCGATTGGCTCATGCGCAGCGCGCCGAATCGACCCTTTGCCCCGCTCCTTTCGGCCTCGCATCGCCGACTGGTGAAGGGGTCCACAACGCGGCACCGAGGCCGCCATGCCACCGCGGTCAGCCGCTCACGGCAGGCGCGGGAAACGCATCTTGCCGTTGCGCGCACGCACCAGGCGCACCTCGCGCGTGGTGCCGTTGTTGCGCAGCAGGTGGAACGCCTGCGTGTTCACCAGCGAGTAGTCGCCATTGTCGTAGAGCAGCTCGATGCGGATCGGCATGTCGATGTCCTCGAGCAGGCGGATCTCGACGACGTTGCGGGCCGGCACCGAGACGGCGGCGCCCTGCAAGTTGACGTACTGCAGCTCCGAGATGGTGGCGATCGACACCTGTTCCTGGTTGGCGGTGTCGGCCGGCGACAACGGATCCTGCGGGACCATGGCGAGGGCGGCGACGACGGGAACGGGCAACAGCAGCTTCCAGACTTTCACGAGGGCCTCCGGGAGACGAAGCCGGCCTTCTCCGGCCGGCCAGGTGGAACTATGACGGGGCCCCGCCGTGTTCCTGCCATCCTTCTGCAGACTCCTGCTTTCGCTGCTGCTCGCCCTGTCGGCGGCTGGCTGCGGTGGTGCGCATGAGTCGTCGCCGCCGGCGGGCGCGCCCAGCCTCCCGGTCGCGGTCGAATGGGGCACCGGCGAGGCGGAACCGGACGTGCTGCGCATGTTCGCCACGATCGCCGAGAACCAGTGCGCGCGGTTGGCCAAGGTGTTCGGTCGCCGCGAGGTGGCACCGTTCGTCATCACCGTGCATTCGCGCCGCGACGGCATGGCCGAGGCACTGGTCGCCGACCTGCACCACGATGCCCCCGGCTTCGCGTTGCTCGGCCAGCACCACATCCACCTCGTGCTCGGTGAGATCCGGCGGCTCGGCACCAACCCGAACACCGTCATCGCCCACGAGATCGTGCACGAGCTGATCGACCAGTTCGCCGGCGCCAACGGCGCCATGATCCCGCGCTGGTTCCACGAAGGGCTGGCGCAGGTGTTGGCGGGGGACACCTACCTCGGGGTGCGCGAGGACGACCTGGTCTGGCGCGTCGGCACGACCGGTCTCCTGCCCTTCTACGAGCTGCGGCGCGCGTTCCCGCCGGAGGGCGAACGACTGCGCCTGGCCTATGCGCAGAGCTACTCGTTCGTCGGCTATCTCGCCCGGCAACACGGCGTCGATGCCCTGATCGCCGCGGTGCGCGCCAGCAACGACCTGCGCACCTTCGAGACCGCACTCAGCGATCGGTTGGGTCGCAGCACGCTCGACATGCAGGAGGGCTGGCAGGCCTACGTCGTCAACGGCTCCGGCGCGCCGTGGCGCGTGGCGCTCGACAGCTGCTTCAGCCTCTGCCTCGTCGCCGTGTTGCCCGTGCTCGTGCTGGCGCTGATGCGGCGGCTGCGCAGCGAGGAACGGGCGGCCGCCCACATGCGGCGGCGCGAGGCGACGGCCGCCGCTGCCGCGGCGGAGCGGGCCGCCGCGCTGGCAGCCACCGAAGCGGCCCTTCTCGATTCGCCGCCGCGGCCGGTCGCTTGGCCCGACGACACCGACCGGCCCGGTGCGCGGGAGGCACCATGACCCGCAGCCGGCGGCGCGGAAATGCTGATCGGCGCGCGCAGACGCACGTGCCCTGACTGGTAAAAGAGGCGCCCGTGAAGGCTCCACCGTCGTCGTCCCGCCACCTCGCCGGCCTCGTTCTCGTGCTGGCCGCCGCCACGCTCGGCGGCTGCGTCTCGCACCAACACACCGTTGGGCTCGGTCCCACCGGCACCGGCGAGGTCGTCGCCCGCCAGTACTACCTGCTGTTCGGGCTCGTGCAGGTCAACGACGTCGACGCCCAGCGTATGGCTGGCGATCTGACCAGCTACCAGATCGACACGCGCTTCGGGCTGGTCGACCTGGTCTTGTCCCCGTTCCTGCTGGCGGTGACCGGGACCTCGCGCACCGTGACGGTGCGCACGTGAGGGCGCCGCGATGACCATCGCGCTGCAGTTCCTCGGCGCCGCGCGCCATGTCACCGGCAGCAAGCACCTGCTGGAGATCGACGCCACGCGCGTGTTGCTCGACTGCGGCCTCGTGCAGGGGCCGCGCCAGGTCGCCGAACAGCAGAACCGGAAGCTGCCGATCGCCGGCGCCGACGTCGACGCGCTGGTGTTGTCGCACGCGCACATCGATCACTGCGGCGCGCTGCCGCGGCTGGTCAAGGACGGCTACGACGGGCCGATCTGGTGCACCGAGGCCACCGCCGACATGCTGCGCATGATGCTGCTCGACTCGGCCGGCATCCAGGCGCAGGACGCGCGCCACCTGCGCCGCCGCGGCGTCGACTACGAGCCGCTCTACGACGAAGCCGACGTCGAACGCACGCTGCGGCTGGTGCGGGCCGTGCCCTACCATCAGCCGTTCGAGGTCACCCCGCAGCTGCGCGTCGAGTTCCTCGACGCCGGCCACATCCTCGGATCGGCGATCGTGGTGATGGATGCCGACGACGGCAAGAAGCAGCGCCGTATCGTGTTCACCGGCGATCTCGGCCGCAAGAACCTGCCGATCCTGCGCGATCCGGAGGTGATCCCGCCGTGCGACGCGCTGATCACCGAGTCGACCTACGGCAACCGCCTGCACGACCAGCGGGTCGACATGATGGCGGAGCTGGCGCGCATCATCGCCGAGGAGATGCACGACGGTGGTCGCGTCATCGTGCCGGCGTTCGCCGTCGGCAGGACGCAGTCGGTGGTGTTGTTCCTCGGCCAGCTGATGAAGGAAGGCGTGCTGCCGCGACTGCCGATCCACGTCGATTCGCCGATGAGCCGCGAGGCGACGCGCATCATGGCCAAGCACCCGGACCTGTTCGACGCCGAGACGGCGGCGCTGCTGAGGTCGGGGCACAACCCGCTGTTCTTCGACGGCGTGCACTACGTCGCCGACGTCGCCGAGAGCAAGGCGCTCAACGACCTGCGCACCGGCGTCATCATCTCGGCGTCCGGCATGTGCGAATCGGGCCGGGTGCTGCACCACCTGTCGCAGAGCATCGGCCGCAAGGAGGACTGCGTGCTGATGGTCGGCTACCAGGCGAGCGGCACGCTCGGCCGCCGCCTGCTCGACGGCGAGAAGACCGTGCGCGTGTTCGGCGAGGAGCTCGAAGTGCGCTGCAAGGTCCGTTCGATGCCGGGCTTCTCGGCGCACGCCGACAGCCGCGACCTGATGACCGCCGAACGACCGCTCGCCGACCGCTGCAAGCAGGTGTTCGTCGTGCACGGCGAGGACGAACCGGCCGAGACCCACGCCAGCCGACTGCGTTCGGCGGGCTTCGCCGAGGTGCACGTGCCGAGCAAGTTCGACCGTATCGAGGTGCGATGACACGGGTGCCCTTCACCAAGATGGAGGGCTGCGGCAACGACTACGTGTTCGTCGATGCCATCCGCGACGCCCTGCCGCTCGCGCGCGGCGCCGAGCTGGCCCGGGCGTGGTCGCATCGGCACTTCGGCATCGGCGGCGATGGTCTGATCGTGCTCACCCGCGGCGAAGGGGCGCCGGTGCGCATGCACATGTGGAACGCCGATGGCTCGCGCGGCGCGATGTGCGGCAACGGCCTGCGTTGCCTCGCCGTGCTCGCCTTCGCGCACGGCCACGTGCGGGATCGCCGGTTCGTGGTCGAGACCGACGCCGGCCTGCGATCGGTCGAACTGCTCGCCGCCGGCGAGGTGCGCACCGGCATGGGCGAAGTGCGGGTCGAGACGCCGGAACGGTTGCGCGTCGGCGACGGTTGGCTCGAGCTGACGCGTGGTTCGGCAGGCAACCCGCACGCGGTGGTGTTCGTCGCCGACGTCGAGCACGTCGACGTGCCGGGCCTCGGCGCGCTGCTGCAGCAGCACCCTGCGTTCCCCGACGGCGTCAACGTCGAGTTCGTGCAGGTCGACGGTCCGGACCGCCTGCGGCAGCGCACCTTCGAGCGCGGCAGCGGCGAGACGCTGGCCTGCGGCACCGGCGCCACCGTCGCCGCGCTCGCCGCCCGCGCCCAGCGACGGATCCAGGCGGAGGTCGTCCACGTTGCGCTGCGCGGCGGCGCGCTCCGCGTGGAGTGTGGCGCCAGCACCCTTGCGCTCGTCGGACCGACCCGTACCGTCTTCGACGGCGAAGTCGAGCTGCCGCACTGACGGCGCCTTCCCGCCCTTCCCGGAGGTAACTCGTGGCCAATCTCGCCTGGATCATCCCGCTCGCGCTCGTCCTGATCTTCTTCCTGTGGGCGATGGCGACCTACAACGGGCTCGTCGCGCGGCGCAATGAGTCCAAGAACTCGTGGAGCCAGATCGATGTGCAGCTCAAGCGCCGCTACGACCTGATCCCGAACCTCGTCGAGACCGCCAAGGGCTACATGAAGCACGAGCGCGAGACGCTCGAAGCGGTCGTGCGGGCGCGGCAAACCTGCGTCGACCTGTCGAAGGCCGGCAACATCGCCGAGCTGGCCAAGGCCGAAGGTGCGCTGACCCAGTCGCTGCGCGGCTTCTATGCCGTCGCCGAGCAGTATCCGGACCTCAAGGCCAACCAGAACATGCTGAGCCTGCAGGAGGAGCTGACCTCGACCGAGAACCGCATCGGCTTCGCGCGCCAGGCCTACAACGATGCCGTGATGCGCCTCAACAACGCCATCGAGATGTTCCCGGGCTCGATCATCGCCGGCTTCGCCAACTTCCAGCGCGGCGCGTTCTGGGAGGTCGAGTCGGCCGAGGAACGCAAGAACGTCAAGGTGTCGTTCTGAGCCGGCTCGCCCGGAAGGCGACCCGGCTCAGCGATCGCCGGGACGCCGCAACGCGGGGTCTACCAACCGCGAGATCGGCGCACCCTGCCCCGCTGCGTCGCCTCCCTGCAAGCAGTCGGTGACGATGTGACGACGGCGAATCCACTGGTGGTGATGTTGACCGGAGCGACGGGCCGCATCGGCGGCGCCTTCGCCCGACGGGTATTGGCCGCCGGCGGCAAGGTCGCGGCGGTGGTGCGCCGGCCCTGGCAGGTGGCGAAGGTGCAGCAGGAGCTCGGCGCGGCGAACGTGCTGGTCGGCGTCGTTGGTCCGCAGGACACCGAGGCCGCGGCCGGGTTCGTCAAAGGTGCGCAGGACGCGCTCGGTGCGATCACGGCGTTCGTCGGTTGCGCGGGCAGTCGCAGCGAGCGGGTGGCCGGCCGCGAACCGCAAGGTGACCTCGCCGAACAGCTCGAGGCCAACCTGCAGGCCAACGCCACCGTCTGTCGCGCCGTGTTGTCGGGCATGCGCCGCCGCCGCCGCGGCGTGATCACCTTCGTCGGTGCCGCCGTCGGCGTCGGTGCCGGTGTCAACCACCTCGCCGCCAAGGCCGCTCTGGCCGCCTATGCGCAGCAGCTGCAGCTCGACGTTCTCGACGGCGGGATCGCCGTGCACTGTGTGCAGCAGCCGACCGCGGAATCCGTGCTCGACGAGCTGGCACGCCTGCTCGTGTTGGCTCCGACCCGGGTCGGGTGAGGCCCTTGTTGCCGGCGCCGCGCTGAGGCTACAAGGGGCTCCATGTCCTGGCCGCGCCCGATCCGCAGCCTGCCGTTCGGCCTGTCGCTCGCCTGCATGCTGCTGGGTGGCGCTACGGCCGCCACGCAGACACCGGCCGAACAGGTCGCCGCCGCCGCCGTGGCGTGGGTCACCTCGGACCAGGTTGCCGAACGTGAGCTACAGGCCGCGGTCAAGGTGCTCGTGCAGCACCACACCGCCGCCATCGACTGGCTCGCCGCCGAGCTGCCGGCGGCGCTGGCGAAGCCGACGGAGCCGCGCGGCCGCGGCGTCACCTCGCTGGCCACCCACTTCGTGCTCGGCTTCCTCGAGCAGCAGCGCAAGACCGAGATGGTCTTCGTCGGCCAGTACGATGCGCTGGCGCGGCTGCAGCCGTTCGTCGGTGAGCTGCTGTTCCAGCTGTTGCTGGAGACGCCGGACTGGTATCCGCTGACGTTCCGCGAGCACCTGATCGCGCCGCTGCGCGACCTGCAGCCGAAGCCACCGCAGCCCGATCGCCTCGCCGCCACAAGGAAGCTCTGCGCCGCCGTCGAGGTCGAACCCGAGGCGCTGCGACGCTTGGTGGCGGCGATGTTGTGGCAGTGGGGCGAACCGGCGGCTGGCAAGGCCGTCGTCGCGCGGCTGCAGCAGGCGACGACCGAGGGCGAAGCCGAGGATCGGCTGCTGGCGACTTTGGCGCTGGCCGACTACCAGGTGCTGCTGCGCGACTACAAGGCGGCGGCTTCCACGCACCGTGCGGCGCAGGCGCTGGCGAGGAGCTGCGACGTGCCGCTGCGGCCGGCGGCGCTCTACGCGGCGGCGTGTGTGCACGCGCTGCTCGGCGAGGTCGACCGCGGCATCGACGCCCTCGATCGTTGCGCCACGCTGTTGGCGTCGCCCCACCTCGACACGTCCTTGCGCATCAAGCGCACGTTGTTCGACAACGACCCCGAGCTCGCTCTGCTGCGGCAGGACCCGCGCTTCGCCGCGATCGTCGAGAAGGCCTTCGGCGCGGCTGTGGACCCCCCGGGCGGTCGCTGACCTTGACCTTGCCGTTCGCGTTCCTGTTCGGGCTCGCCGCCATCTTCGGTTGCCGCGAGCTGCGACCGTCGGTGCCCGGCAGCCGCAGCACCGACGCCCTGCTGCTGACCGGACTCGCGCTCCTGGTGCCGATCGCGCTGGCGGCGCTGGCCCACCGGCTGGCGCGCCATCAGGTGGCGAACGGCCGCCCTGGTCGCGTGCCGGCGCGCGCGATCCTGCGCTCGTCGGCGTTGGCGACGCCGCTGGCGATGCTCGGCATCCACCTCGGGCTCGACTACGGCGACGTCGTCGACCATCTGGCCTGGCAAAGCAACGTCGGTCGCATGTTGCTGGGGGTGCTGCCGCTCTACGCGGTCGAACTGCCGCGCCAGGTCTGGGCGGTGGCCGCCCAGGTGCTGATCGAAGTCGCCGCCGACAACCGCGGCCAACCGCAGGCGTGGTCGGTGCCGCTGCGCGACTTCTGGCCGCAGGTGCGGCTGCGCTTCGGCTGGCCGCTGCTGCTGCTGTTGCCGCTCGCCATGCTCGGCCTCGCGCTCGACGCGCTGGCGATGGACCGCCGCGTGGAGGCGTTCGTGCTTGGCACTTCGCTGGGCACCACGCTCGGCACGATTGGCTTCCTGATCACGACCTTCTTGGTGTTCCCAGCCTGGTTCCGCATCGCCTTCGGCACCGATGCCCGCTTGCCCGAGCCGCTCGGTTCGCGCCTGCGCGACACCGCGGCTCGGCTCGGCTTCCGCCGTTCGCGCGTGCTGCTGCTGCCGACCGGCATGCGCACGATGAACGCGATGATGGTGGGGCCGCTGCCGTTCGGCCGCTGCTTGTGCCTGACCGACGGGCTGTTGTCGGCGCTCGACGCCGACGCGCTCGACGGCGTCGTCGCCCACGAGGTCGGCCACGCCCGGATGGGCCATCCGGGCCTGCTGATCGCGCTGGTGATGGTGGTGCCG
>JAEUHT010000066.1 GCA_016793265.1 Planctomycetota bacterium | reverse complement strand
CGCGCTTGCGGCGAATGCTGCAGGCGGCCGGCGCGCCCTTCGTCGACTTGCTCGCGCCGCCGCCTCTGGATTTGCAGGAACGGCCCGCGTGCATCGAGCCGGCCCCGTTGGCGTTGTCGTCCTGGCTGCGCCACGGTGGTCACGGGGCGTTGGTCGGGCTCGGGGATGGTGCACAGGTGGACTTTGTGCTCGCCGCGGTGCACCACACCGGCGCCCGCACGCTGCTGCTGGTGCGCGACTCGGGGGCCATGCTGCGCTGGCGGGCGGCGCTGCGCGAACGACCGGGCACGGCAGCGATCGACGTCGTCTCCGTCGCGGCAGCAGGGCGTACCCTCGCCACTGCGCGGCCGCGACACGATCTGTTGGTCGTGGTGCAACCGGAACTGATGCCAGCGCCGACGTTGGCTTCGGCGCTCGCCGGTCTCGCAACGGCGCACGTCTTGGCCTTCGTCGATCACGCCACCAGCGACCTGTTGGCCGTGACCACCTGGGCTGGCCCGGTGCTGCTGTTCGCAGCGCGGGGCGAAGGTGCGACGCGGGTCGAACTGCGGTTGCCGCTCGGCGCCGAGCAGCGCACCGCCTACGAGGCGGCCTGGCACGAGTTCTTGTGCGGCTACGACGCGTTCGCGGCGCTGCGGCCGGACGCCGGCTTCGGCACGTTCGTGGCGGAAGCACGGCGCGAACCCGCATGGCGCCCGTCGTTGCTGGCGTGGCACCGGGCCCGCGCCATCGCCGCGTGGAATGCGGCCAAGGCGGCGGCGTGCGGCGAGCTGCTGGTGCGCCATCGCGGACAGTCGGTGTTGGTGTTCACGCCGGATCGTGGCAGTGCCTACGAAATCGCGCGCGAGCACCTCGTTGCGCCGGTCACGGCCGAACTGCCAAAGGGAGAACGCGCCGCGCTGCTGGCGGCGTTCGCGCGGCGGGAGCTGCGGGTGCTGGTCGGTCCGCGCCTGCTCGAGCTCGGGGTCGCCGCCGGCACGGCGGATGTCGGCATCCTCGTCGGTGGTGGCTTCGGCCGTGGTGATCGGCGTGCGCGATTCGACCGCGTCGGCGCGCACGGGGTGGTCTACGAGCTGGTCGCCGAGGGCACGGCCGAGGTCGGGCAGGCGCGGCGCTTCGCCGCGGCGCTCGGGCGGTGACTGGGGCGCGGGATCCGGAGTGGGCGTCCGCGGACGGAGGTGTTCTGCACGCTGGCGCCCGGCGCTCGCCGCGACCGTGTCCTGGGCAGGGCCCGATGCGTTCTGCGGGGCCGGAGTGGCGGACGCGTGGCTCGGCCGATGCGGTGCCCGCCTCAATCGTCGATGGCGAGTTGTTGCCCGACTGGCTCAGTGCGGCGGACGCACCGTGGCTGCGCGAGTTGCTGTTGGCGGCGTCGGCATTCGATGGGCATCCGTTCTCGGCCTTGGCGGCGTCGTGGCAGCGGGGCGAAGTGCCGCCGCGGGCCGGCGCGAGGTGGCGGCCCGTGCTGGCGACGCTGCGCGAGTTGCTGGTGCCGCGGCGAGCACGGTCGATGGACCTTGCGGCAGCGTTGGGCGTCGCCCGCGCCACCGAAGGCGCGACGGGGCGCGGCCGGGCTGCGAAGGGCCCCGACGGGCCGCGCCTGCTGGCGAGTGACCTGCGGCGGATCGTGTTCGGCGCGGTTGCCGGCGGGGCATCCCGCGAGCAGGCGCTCGCGGCGGGGGCAGCGGCAACGGGCTTGTCGGGCGAGGCCGTATCGGCGGCGTTGCTCGCCGATCTCGGCGAACAGCGTCGAGTGTGCTGGCCCGCAGGGCTCGACGTCGATCGGCTGCGGCGGGAGACGAATGGGCGCTTCGCGCGCGCCTTGCTCGCGACCGCGGATCGCGCCGAACTGTCGGTGAGTGGTCAGAGCCGAGCTGTGTTGCGCACGGCGTGGCTGCACGGCGCGCACTTCCGCTTCGTTGCCAGCGAGGTCGACGGCGCTCGGCTGGCCTGGGCGCCGCCACCCGGCGACGAACGGGCGGGCCGCCGTCTCGCGGCGTTGATGGCGGTCTTGCCATGGGCGCAGCGCTTCGTGCTGCGCGCGGCCTGCCGATGGCGTGCGCGGCGGTGCACGTTGGTGCTGACCTCGCTCGATGCGCTGCCGGTGGGGGAGGCGCCGGCGCCGTTCGACAGCCGGCTCGAGGCGGAAGTCGCCGCGCGTTTGCGTGCGGCGCTGGTCGGTTTCCAGCTCGTGCGCGAACCGGCCCCACTGCCGCTCGGGCAGGGATTGGCCTTCCCGGACTTCCTGCTGCGCCGCGTCGCCGCGGCTGGCGAACGCGAACCCGCGGCCTGGTGGATCGAGCTCGCCGGGCTGCGCGACCCGGCTGCGCTCGCCGGCAAGGTCACCCTGCTCGAACGCGAACCGCACTACGTGCTGTGTGTGCCGCGCGGCCGCTGCCCGGCGGCGCTGGCGGAGCATGCGCGCGTGGTGGTGTTCGGTCGCGGACGCAACGGCGTGCGGCAGATCGTGGCGGGCGTGGTGCGGGTCGTTGGGGCTGGGTGAATGGGCGGGTGGCTAGCCGCGATCCACCTCCCGATACACGATCTCCGGCAGCACGAGCTGCCACGAATCCCGTCGCGGATGGTCGCGGTACTCCTCCCCTTCGTCCTCCCGCCTGCGTTCGAGGATCGCCGCCACCCGCACGCCTACGACCTGTTCAAGCCGCGTGCTCCAGTCGGCGGCGGCCTTCTTGCTGAAGGCGCCGAGTCGCCGACCGCTCGCGTCGGCCAGGAACAGGCGGTCGCCACGGCTCACCAGCTGCAGCGCATCGTCCGTGGCCAAGGCGCGCATGGCGCGATCGATCGCCTCGTGCTCGTCGTCCACGCCAGCGAATGACAGCCACAGCCCACCGAGCCCCAACAGCTCGTAACGCAGGTGGGCATGCTCGGCCGCTCCGGCGGTCGCCGACGCCGGCGAACGATGGAACGCGTCGCCAGCGAACGCGCGCACCCAGGCAGCCCCGCCCGCCACCTGCATGATCGTGAGGGACTGCCGCGCCCTCGTCATGCCCACGTAGTAGAGCCGCCGAAGTTGCTCCGGCGTGTCGTTGTTTCTCGGCTGCCAGCCACCATCGAGCAGGATCACGTGATCGAACTCCAAGCCCTTGCTGCCGTGCACCGTGCTGAGCATCACGCCTTTGCCGACGGTGCGTTCGCGGCGCTGCTCCGCCAGCACCTCGCCGAAGAACTCGCGCACGAGCGACCGCGGCAGTGCCTGTTCGCCATGCTCGACCAGCAACGCCGCGAGCGTGCGTTCGACGAGATCGAGGTTCTGTTCGCGCGGGAACTCGCGCCGCAAGGCCTGCAACAGCTCCTGCAAGCGCGCCGCATCGAGCTCCGGCTGCTCGGCCTCGACAGCCCGCAAGAACGCCTGCACCTCGCGCAGGCGGAACAACGAGAACGACCGTGCCGGGTCGACCCGGCGGCGCGTCGGGATGCCCGCACCTTCGAGTACGGTGCGCACGTCGTCGAGCAGCCAGTGGCGCGGCGACAACACCGCACAGTGTTCCCAGTCGAACTCGCGAACGACGTGTCGCAGCCGCTGCAGCTCGTCGCGCACGGCGATGGCCTGGCCGGCCCGTGGTCCGACCTCGAGCACCTGCACCCGCCCGCGGGCTGGGTGCGCGGAAGTGTGCAGGGCACCCCCCGCCGGCTCTTGCTGGCGCCGCTCGTCGATGCGGATCGCTGCGCCGACCTTCAGCCGCTCCGGGTTCTTCGCGATCAGCTGATTGGCGGCCGCGATGATGTGCGCCGTGGAGCGGTAGTTCTCGACCAGCGAGAAGCGGCTGGCGTCGTAGTCCTGCTCGAACTGGCGCAGGAACTGCACGTTGGCGTGGCGGAACTCGTAGATGTTCTGGTCGTCGTCGCCCACGGCGAGCACGGTGAGCTTGCGGTCGCCGTCGAGCAGCGTGCGGCCGGCGATCGCCGAGACCAGTTGGTATTGCTCCGCGTCGATGTCTTGGTACTCGTCGACGAGGATGTAGCGGAACCCGGCCAGCAGGCGGTCCCGGACGTCGTCCGGCGCCGTGTCACCCGCCGCTTCCCCCGAGGCGATCCCCCCCGACACGAGCATGGCAGCGGCCTGCCGCATCAGCTTCCGGAACGCCTCGTCCAGGGCTTCGCCGTCTTCGAGCAGCTCGACTGGCGAACGGCCGACGAGCCGCAGCGCCATGCCGTGGTACGTCTGCACCAAGACCCCGCGGGCATCGTCGCCGACCAGCGCCTGCAGGCGATGGCGCAGTTCGATCGCCGCGCTGCGATTGAAGCAAAGCACCAGGATGGAGCGGGCCGGCACCCGCTTGACGCGCAGCAGGTAGGCGCAGCGGTGCACGACCACCCGGGTCTTGCCGGAGCCCGGCCCGGCGAGCACCAGCGCGGACTTGGTGAGCGCGGACTCGACGATCTGGCGCTGGCTGCGGTTGAGCTCGGCGACGATGCGCCGCCACGAGTCCTGGCCGGTGGCGCGACCGAGCTGTTCACGGCGGCCCTTGAAGTGGCGCGACAGGAAGACGTCCCGCGGCAGCCGGAAGTAGTCATCGAGCAGGGTGAGCCCCTCGGTCGGCGATGCCGCTTGCCGCTGCGCGAACTCGTGCATGATGTGGATCTGCACGGTGCGTTCGTCCTGGTGCTCGGCGAGCCCTTGGAAGTCCTCTTTGGTGAACGGCCGCCGTGGCATCTCCCTGGGTACGCGCAGCACCATTGCCTGTCGGAACACCGCGAGGCCCTTGTGCAGCACGATGGCCTCGATGCGGTGCAAGAAGAGCAGCGCATACTCGAGCTCGGCGACCGGGTCGCGCGACGGCGCCGAGCGCAGCACCAGGTCCTGCGCCATGTCCTGCTGCAGTTCATCGAGCGTGAACTCGGCCAGCAGCGAACCGCCACGCGCCTGGCCCTTCGGCTGGTTGCTGAGCAGGTTGGTGAGCATGCGCTGCAGGCACAACGAAGCCAGGTGGTGCCGGCGCTGCGCGGTGTCGACGATCTGGTCCCAGGTGCCGCTGACCGTGACGAGGCAATGGTCGTGCGACGTGAACTGCAGCCGCAGGCCCGGCGCCGTTGGTCGCGCTTCCTGGCTACGGTCCGCCATTGCCGACAGCACGTGACGTACGCGGGTCGGCGTGCTGTCGGCGTGCCCTTCGAGCACCTGCCGCGTCAGTTCCCGCACGCTCAGCGGGTAGCCGCGGCCAGCTTCGACATCGGGCGCCGTGGCGCGCAGCAGATCGAGCATGCGCGCCTCCAGCCGAGCGCTTTGATCGAGCACCGTCGTCGATGCCTCGGCCACCCCGTGCCGTAGGAAGGCCGTCAGCAACACCCCGCTGGTCAGCAGCCCTGCCTTCTGCATCTCGCCGAGCGTGCTCAGCACGATGCGGCCGGCCTCCGCGTGCGTCGTGGTCACGGCGCCGAGCCTTCCCGGCAGGTCGAGGAAGTCGTCCGAGCTGAGCCCGGCATCCGCTTCGGCGTTGATGAGGCGTTCCAGGATCTGCAGCCACGCCTTTGCCTTGTGGGGCGGCAGAGGGATCGCCTCGATTCGCTGCCGCGCCTCTTCGCAGTTCTGCACGCGCGGTCGCCCCTGGAACATCGCGGTCGCGTTCTCATCGCGCCGCAAGAACCTGCCGCGTTCGAGCCACGCGATCGCCGTGATGACCCGGGTCGGCGCGCCGCGGTCGTTGGGATCGATGCGCTCCGCTACCGCGTCATCCCGCAGGATCTCCCCGGTCGTGCAGATCGCTTCCGCCTCCTCATGTTGCTTCGGCAGCCTCGCCAGGTGCCGGATGCGCCGCAGGATGCCCTGCAGGTCCTGTTGGTCGAGGCGCGAATTGGCCGCCAGGCGAAACTGGGTCTCGATGTCCGCCGGGGCGAACAGCAGCACCGCCTCGGCGGGCAGGCCGTCGCGACCGGCGCGGCCGACCTCCTGCACGTAGGCCTCCAGGGAGCCCGGGATCTCGAAGTGCACGACGAGGCGGAGATCGCTCTTGTCGATGCCCATGCCGAAGGCGTTGGTGGCGCAGACCACCCGCAGTTGGCCGCTCAAGAAGCGACCCTGCACGTCCTTCTTGACTGTCGGTGTGAGCCCGGCGTGGAACGCCTCGGCGGCGAGCCCGGTCTGCCGCAGCAGTTGGGCCGTCTTCTCCGCGCTGCTGCGCGTGGCGGTGTAGACGAGCACGCTGCCGGTCAGTGAGCGAGCCAGCGTTTCGGCGACCAGTTCGCGCAGTCGTGCCACCTTGGCCACCGCCTCGGTGACTTCGACGCGCAAGGTGAGGTTCTCGCGCGGCGCGTGGCCATCGAACTCCTGCAGCCGCTGCCCGAGTTCGCGCTGGAAGTGCTCCACGATCTCCACCCGCACCTCCGGGATCGCGGTCGCCGTCACGCAGACGATCGGCGCCGCCGGCACCTGCTGCTGGTCGCTGAACTCGTGCACGAAGCGCGCGGCGTAGAGGTAGTCAGGGCGGAAGTCATGGCCCCATTTCGACAGGCAGTGGGCCTCGTCGAACACCCAGGCGCCGATCTCCCGCATCGCGATGACCTTCTTGAAGGTCGAATTGCGCAGTTGCTCCGGAGCCACGTAGAGCAGACCCACCTGGCCCGAGCTCACTGCGTCGAGCACTTCGCGCCGTTCCGGCAAACTGAGCCGGCCGGTCAGCGCCCTGGCCAGTGGCGCCCCGGTCTTCTGCGCGAAGTTGTCGACCTGGTCGTGCATCAGCGATTGCAGCGGCGAGATCACGATCGTCAGGTGGCCGCGGCGCAGGTAGCGGTTGATCGCCGGCAGTTGGAAGCACAGCGACTTGCCGCCGCCCGTCGGCAGCAGGGCCAACAGCGGCTCGTTGCGGAAGCCGGCTTCGACGATCGCCCGCTGGGCGGGCAGCGTGCTGCCCACCAGGGTCGGCTGCGGGCGGAAGTCGGGGTGCTGGAACCACCGCTGCAGTTGCCGCACGGGGTCGTGCACCGCCACGCACCAGCGGCAGGACGCCTCGTCACACGGCACGTCGCGCAGTTGGTGCAGCAGGCTCGTGACGGCCGGCAGTTGCCTGCGCACCCACGGCATGACGACGGACTGTGACGCCGTGTCGTGGCTGCCCGCTACGCGCAGCCAGGCCACGACGAACAACAGGGCCAACACCGTCTCGGCCGGTTGCGCCGCGATGGGCAGCAGCCCGCGCAGGGCCCGCTGGCAGGCCCGGCCCGCGAGCAGAGTGGTGAGGTCGCCGTCGAGGTCGGGCGAAGGGCCGCTGATGTCGCCGAAGAAGTGACGCGCCCCGGCTGCCGCCGCCGGGCTGATCGCGGTCAGGCCCCGTTCGGCGAGCGAGCGCACGACACGGAGGAAGAGCGGGTTGGCCGCCGCGATCTGGTGCAGTCGCTGGCTCGCATCCTGCAGCAGCGTCGCGGCGAGGCGGCTGTCGGCGACGGGGTCACTGCTGGCGGCGCGCACGAGCTTGTAGTCCTTCACCAGGTGGTGGTACGGATGCTCGGCGAAGGCGATGCTGGACAACACCAACGTGTCGACGGCCGGTTGCTGCAGCAGCGCCAGCCGCGGGTTGGCCTTCCGAAGCCACGGCAGGTCGTGCCAGTAGATGTTGTGGCCGTAGACGAAGCTGCCGAGCGCGGCAAAGTCGTCGAGGTCTCGCAGCGCGGCTGCAGGATCCGCGGGGTTCTGGCGGCGGAACTCGCCCTCGCCGCCGATGGCGCCGACGTCCCTCAGGTGATTGCTGCCATCGAGCTCCAGATCGAACCCGACGCCGTGCTGCGGGGCCTTCATGGGAGACGCATGGTAGACCCCGGCCCCGCGGGATCGCAGAGCATGACGGTCTTCGTGGTGTGTGTGCACGCCCCACCGCTATCGTCTCGCCGCGGCCAACGCCGCCGCCCATGCCGCGTACTCCACCCCACGAATCGCAGGCGCGCTTCTTCGTGCAGCTCCAGCATCTGTTGACGGCGGGGGAGTTCGTCAGCACCTACAAGTTCGCCCTGCTGCTCGCGCTCACCCGCTGGGCCGTCGAGAACCCCGACCATGACGAGAAGGTGCCGCTGCGGGTTGATGCACTGGCGGAGCACTTCGTCTCGATCTACTGGCCGCAGGTGCGGCCGTTCGCGGTGGCAGAACCGAGCCGCGGGCAACCCGCCGCCAGCGCCGTCGCCGAGCCAACTCCTGTCTATGGCCTCGGCGCGTCGTGGTCGTCGATCCTGGTGCAGGACCGTGGCGGTCAACGCCCGCGCGTGCTGCGCCGCATCCTCGACGAGATGCAGGCCGGTGCCGATCGTGTGCACGACCTGCCTGACGAACGTCGACGCCGCCTGCTGCAGGAGGTCGCGCAGCACATCCGAACGATGCCATTGTGGAAGTTGCACAACACCACCGACGGCAGCACCACCCCGTTCCTCTATCGCCGCGGGCCGGACGACCACCACCTCGTCTTCGAGCCCGGCATCGTCGCCTGCCTCAACGGCTTCGCGATGTTGATCGAAGAAGTGGTGCGCTCGGCGTGGCTGCGCTTCGTGCTGCGCTGCAACCCGCGCCTCGTTGGCACGCCCGCCGCCTCGCTCGAGCAGTTCCTGTTCCCGGCGGAACGCGGGGGCCTGGCGCCGTGGCGGCGCGTGCTCGAACCGCTGCAGGCGGGTCGGTGCTTCTACTGCCAGCAGCCGATGCGCAAGGTCGTCGTCGACCACTTCCTGCCGTGGTCGCGCTATCCGCGCGATCTCGGACCCAACTTCGTGCTCGCCCACGCCGAGTGCAACCAGAAGAAGCAAGACCACCTCGCCAGCGCCGTGCACCTGGCCCGCTGGGTGGAACGCAATGACCAGCACCACGAACGGCTCGCGCACGCCGTGTTGGTGGCGCGGCTGCCGCACGACTGGCCGACGCTGCGCCGCGTGGCGGCGTCGCTGTATCACGTTGCCAGCCAGTCCGGCGCGCGGGTGTGGCAAGGCGGCCGCGAACTGGTCGAACTCGATGCGCGGTGGCGCAGTGTGCTCGGCGTGGCGTGAGGGATCGGCATCCGGGGTGGGTGCCTGGAATGGCCGCCGAGTGCTGGTTTGCGTGAGGTCGCCGAGCTCCATGCGGGCACCGTGCCGATCTTGGTGCTGCTGGCTCGAGACCGATGCGGCTCGTCGAGCTCTGCCCGGCCTCTGCTCCTTCTTTGTCGACGGGGAGGAGGAGGTGGTGGTGGTGGTGGTGGTGGGCGGACTTCTACCAAGCCGGCGGCTCCGGCTCGCCGAACTGCTCTGCCAACGAACCCCGCCGCCGCTGGTAGCCCAGGTCCTCCTTGCGGGCGATCTTGTAGGCCATGTCGCGCGTCGACTTGCGGGTGCGTTCGTGCATCGGGCGGTCGGCGGCGTCCTGCACCGCGGCGATCGTCGCCGCGAACGCCGCCGTCTCGGCATGCAGCATGGCGTAGGCCACGAACGCCGGCCGCTGCTCGCGCCACAAGGCCGCGATGCGTTCGTAGTCGCCATCACGATTCCAATCGGTGACCTGG
>JAEUHT010000166.1 GCA_016793265.1 Planctomycetota bacterium | reverse complement strand
CACGCTGTGGATCTTCGCCGCCATGGCGACCGGCGTGCTGCTCGGCCGCCTCGTGCCCGGCGTGGCCGCCGCGCTCGACCACGTCTCGATCGGCACCACCAACGTGCCGATCGCGATCGGCCTGGTGTTGATGATGTACCCACCGCTGGCCAAGGTGCGCTACGAGAAGCTGCCGGAGGTCTTCCGCGACTGGCGCGTGTTGCTGCTGTCGCTGGTGCAGAACTGGCTGGTCGGCCCAGCGCTCATGTTCACGCTGGCCGTGCTGCTGCTGCCCGACCACCCCGACTACATGGTCGGCCTGATCCTGGTCGGCCTCGCGCGGTGCATCGCCATGGTGCTGGTCTGGAACGACCTCGCCGGCGGCAGCAACGACTACGCCGCCGGCCTGGTCGCGTTCAACAGCATCTTCCAGGTGCTGTTCTTCGGCGCCTACGCCTGGTTGTTCATCACCTTCCTGCCGACGGTGTTCGGCCTCGAAGGAGCCATCGTCGACGTCTCGATCGCCCAGGTGTTCGAGAGCGTGCTGATCTACCTCGGCATCCCGTTCCTCGCCGGCATGGTGACCAGCCTGTGGTTGCGGCCGCGCATGGGCGACGCCTGGTACAGCGAGCGCTTCCTGCCGCGCATCGGCCCGATCACGCTGGTCGCGCTGCTGTTCACGATCGTCGTCATGTTCAGCCTCAAGGGCGAGCAGATCGTCTCGCTGCCGCTCGACATCGTGCGCATCGCGGTCCCGCTGACGATCTACTTCGTCGTCATGTTCCTGGCGAGCTTCCTGATGGCCCGCCGCGTCGGCGCCGACTACCCACGCGCCGCGACGCTCGCCTTCACCGCCTCCGGCAACAACTTCGAACTGGCGATCGCCGTCGCCATCGCCGTGTTCGGCATCGGCTCCGGCACCGCCTTCGCCGCCGTCGTCGGCCCGCTGGTCGAGGTGCCCGTGCTGATCGCCCTGGTCAGCGTGTCGCTGCGCCTCGGCCGCCGCCTGTTCCCCGAAGATCCGACCCTGCGCGCCCCTCGTGGCCAAGGAGCATCCAGATGACCCGTGACGACCAACCGTGTTGTGCCCCCGGCCGCTGCGCGCCGGAGCCAAGCCCCCATGACCGTTCTGCTCCGGCCACCGACGCGACGCTGCCGCCCGACCAGCTGCGCGATCGTGTTCGTGAAGGCTATGCCGAGATCGCCAAGACCGGACAGTGGTCCGGCGTTCGCCCGGCGTCGGCGCTGGCGCAGGCCGCCGGCGGCTGCTGCGAACCGAGCCAAGGTGGTGGCGGCTGCTGCGGGCCGGCGTCGTTGACGCCCGAGCAGGTGGCGATGGCCGTCGGCTACGCCGAAGCCGACCTGAAGACGCTGCCCGAAGGTGCCAACCTCGGTCTGTCGTGCGGCAACCCGACCGCGCTGGCGTCGCTGCAGCCCGGCGAGGTCGTGCTCGACCTCGGCTCCGGCGGCGGCTTCGACTGTTTCCTCGCCGGCCCGCGCGTCGGCGCCACCGGCCGCGTGATCGGCGTCGACATGACGCCCGAGATGCTGGCGAAGGCGCGCGGCAACCTGGCCAAGTACCGCCAGCGCAGCGGCCTCGACAACGTCGAGTTCCGCCTCGGCGAGATCGAACACCTGCCGGTCGCCGACGCGTCGGTCGACGTGGTGTTGTCCAACTGCGTCATCAACCTGTCGCCGGACAAACCGCAGGTGTGGCGCGAGATCGGCCGCGTGCTGCGCCCGGGCGGCCGCGTCGCCGTGTCGGACCTCGCGCTGCTGCGGCCACTGCCGGCCAGCGTGCGCGACGACCTCGAGGCGCTGGTCGGCTGCATCGCCGGCGCGCAGCTGGTCGACGACCTGCGCGCGGCGGTCGCCGCCGCCGGCCTCAGCGACCTCACCCTGACCAAGAAGCCGCAGTACGTCGAGGCGATGCTCAACGCCGAGGACCCGCTCTACCAGCGCGTCGCCGCCGGGCTGCCGGCCGGCGCCAAGGTCGGCGACTACGTCGTCAGCCTCGACATCGAAGCGCGCCGGCCCGCCGCCGCGCGGTGCTGCTGAGGTCGGGCCAGCGCCGGGGCAGCGGCCGCGCACGCTCGGCGATTCGATGGCCGGCAACCTGCCCACAGTTCCGCCGACACCTGCCCAGTGCAGCGGGCGCACCGTCGTCGCCCAGGTGCCACACTGGTCGTCGAGGATCCACCGATGTCGACCAAGCACCTGACGGCCTGCTTCGGCCTCGTCGCCGCGGCGACGGCACAGAGCCTCAGCCTGTCGGCGCCCGCGGACATCACCGCCGCGGCGACCTACTACTCGTCGACGCAGACGCAGACCCAGGCCAGCGGACCGCTGCCGCCGAGCGGCAGCGTGTTCGCCCGCACCAGCCCGAGCGCGCCGACGCCGTCCGCCCGGCTCGCGTGGCAGACCTTCGCCGACGCCACCGAGCTCGGCTTCGCCGGTTCGTTGCAGTGCCTGGCCGACGGCGCCGGCCCGGGCTTCGGCGCAGCGAGCGTGCTGCCGGGGCAGTTCCTGCTCGAACTCGTCGCCGCCACGCCCACCCCGGTGACGATCGTCATGCAGAAGACCCTGCAGTTGACGGCTGGCGCGCCGGCGCCGGTGCTGCGCGTCGACGTCGACGACGATGGCTACTTCGAGTGCACCGAGTTCTCGCCGGACGGCTCGACGCCAAGAACGTTGTCGCCGACCCCGCTGCGCATCCGGGTGGTGCTCAGCGCCGACGTGCTGGCCCCGGCGGCGGTCCTCGCCGACCTGCAGCTGCGCGTGCTGCCCGACGACCGGACGACCGCGACCTTCGCCGTCGGCGGCTGCGATCTCGCCACCTGCACGGCCGTGCCCACCTTCGCCGGTGATCTCGCCGTGACCGTGTCGACGGCGCCGCAGCAGCTCGCGATCGCGGTGTTCGGGCTCGGCTGGCAGCCGGTGGTGCTCGATCCGGGCACGGCGATGCCGTGCCTCTTGCTGCCCACCATCGACCACGTGCAGTTGGCGCCGAGCGGCACCACGCTCGTGCTGCCGATCCCGCCGAACGCGCGCCCGCTCACCTTCTGGACCCAGGCGGTGGTGCTGTCGACGCCGTTCCGCCTGGGCACCACCGCGGGCTACACCGTCTCGGCCTGGTGAGCTCGCGTCGCCGCGCTGGCGCACGACACCCTCTGCCGGTGCTTGGCGCCCATCACCGGCGTCAGGATCGTGGCGCGGTCCAGCGGGCGAGGAAGTCGGCGCGGTGGCTGCGGCTCATCGGCACGCGGGCGCCGCTGCGCAGGTGCAGTTCGTAGTCGCCGGAAGGCAGCCGTTCGCTGGCGAGCACCTCGCCGAGCGCAACGATGGCGGAGCGGTGCACGCGCAGGAAGTGCCCAGGGGAGAGCTGGCCGGCGAGGTTGGTGACGGTCTCGCGCAAGAGGAAGCTGTCCTGCGCGGTGTGCAGGTGCACGTAGTTGCCGGCGGCCTCGATCCAGTGCAGCTCGCTCGCCGGCACCAGCCGCATGCGGCCGGCGTGTTTGACGGCGAAGCGGTCGCGCGGACGTTGCCGGCCCAGGTCCGCGAGCACCCCGGCGAGCTGCGCCGGCTGGCTCGCGGCGGCGCGCCAGGTCAGCGCGCGGTCGAGCGCAGCGAGGATGCGGCCGCGGTCGAACGGCTTGAGCAGGTAGTCGATCGCGTGGGCGGCGAAGGCGCGCAACGCGTACTGCTCGAAGGCGGTGGCGAACACCACGGTCGGGCGGCGTTCGGGGGCCAGGTGCTCGAGCACGGCGAAACCGTCGAGGCCCGGCATCTGCACGTCGAGGAAGAGCAGGTCCGGCTGCAGTTCTTCGATCGCGGCGAGGGCGGCGAGGCCGTCTGGGGCGCTGCCGACCACGCGCACGTCGGGGCGCGTGGCCAGCGCGGCGAGCACCGACTCGCGCGCGTGCGGCTCGTCGTCGACGACCAGGACCGTCGGTTCAGGCGGCATCACCCACCTCGTGGTACGGCAGCCGCAGGCGCGCGGTGGTGCCGCCGCGGCCGTTCTGCTGCACCTGCAGCGACGCGCGCTCGCCGAACAGCGTGCGCAGCCGGGCCGCGGTGTTGTGCAGGCCGGTGCCGAACTCGGCTTCCGCCGGGGTGCTGGGCACGCCGTCGTCGGCGACCTCGAGGTGCAGCAGCCCCCCCTCGCGATGGGCGCGGATCTGGATGCTGCCGGCGCCGGGGCGCCGCTCGATGCCGTGCTGCAGCGCGTTCTCGACCAGCGGCTGCAGCAGCAGGTCGGGCACCTGGGCGCGGCGCAGCGAGTCCGGCACGTCGATGTCGATGCGGAGCCGGTCGGCGAAGCGCAGCTGCTGCAGCTGCAGGTACGGGTCGAGCATCACCAGCTCCTCCCCGAGGGCCACCAGGTCCGAGCCCTTCTGCTCGAGGCTGTGGCGCAGCATGTCGCCGAGCAGGCTGATCATGCGCGCGGCGGTGGCGCCGTCACGTTCGGCGGTGCTGCCGATCGCCTGCAGCGTGTTGAACAGCGCGTGCGGCTGCAGCTGGCCGCGCAGGTTGCGCAGCTGGGCTTCGAGCAGCTCGTGCTGGCGGCGATGGGCCAGGGCCATGGCGTGATAGCCGGTGCCGACGGCCAACACCGCTACGAGTTGCATCGCGCCGAACACCAAGCTGCCGAACAAGGCGGCGCCGGTGAGGCGCCAGAGCCACGCCTGCCACCCCACCACCAAGAGGCTCGTCAGCAGCAGGATGCCGGTCAGCCGGCGCCAATGTCCCCGCAGGCCTTCGCTGGCGAGCGGCCGGCTCGCGAACCACAACCACATCGACGCCGGCACGAAGGCGAGGAAGTTGAGCGCCGGCTTCAGGTGATACAGCGGGCGCCAGGTCATTGGAGAATCAGGGGTCTCCTGGGTGTAGGTGAGGATCGCCGAGCACAAGCCGAGGCTGAGCCAGAAGGCGGTGGCGCACAGCAGGACCTTGGTCCTGGACGGGGTGTCGGGAAGCGTGTCGTTGGTCATGCCAGCCATCTACGGCGACGGCGCGGCATCGTCGCACGTCCTGGGACGGGTGGCACCTGGCTGCCGTGAACCGCACGCTGGCAGGTGCCCTTCGCCGGCACCAGGATGCCCTTTCGCGCCAGCGCTCCCCGCCGACACGATGGCCAGCCATCGATCACGATCGCCGCGCTCGGCATTGCCGCCAGCTGTCGAACCGGCCCGACGCGCCGCACCCTGCGCGGCTCGCGGTCGCCATCGTGCGGCCTTCAGCTCCATCCAACGCCGCCGGGCACCACACCGCAGCCGCCGGGAATCGCCGGATCGCCTTCTTGTCGCGCCCATGTGCCCCGGGTCGGCCTACGCGTGTATTGTCCGCCGCCGATGTCTCCTCCTGGCCACGCAGCCCAGCACGATCGTATCGCCGCACTGGACGGCGTACGCGGCCTCGCCGTGCTCGCGGTGATGCTGCTCCACTGCATGAACCCGATGCTGGCCGTCGGCCCACTCACAGCGGTGGACCAATTCGTGGTGCACCTATCCTGTCTCGGCTGGGCCGGGGTCGACCTGTTCTTCGCACTCAGCGGGTTCCTGATCACGCGCATCCTGCTGGAGAGTCGCGACTCACCCCACTACTTCCGGAACTTCTACGCACGCCGCTCGCTGCGCATCTTCCCGCTCTACTACTTGGTGACCGTGCTGCTGTTCTTCGTGCTGCCGCGTCCACCGGCGAGCAACGGCCAGCTGACTGCGCACCTGCTGTACTACCAGAACCTCTCCTACGGGTTCGGCTGGACCGCCTACCACGATGCAGCCAAGGGCGTGACCTGGTCGCTGGCCATCGAAGAGCAGTTCTACCTGGTCTGGCCAGCGGTGGTGTTCTGGTGCAAGCGGCGGTGGTTGCCCATCGTCTGCGCGCTCCTGTTCGGCCTGTCGCTGGTCATGCGCTGCCTTCTCGTCGACGTCGTCGCCGCGTCGCTCTTGACGCCATGCCGCCTCGATGCGCTCGCGCTCGGCGCCGCGCTGGCCATCATGCCGGCGCCGCCGGTCGCGCTCGCGCGGGCATGTCTCGTCGCAGCCGTCACCGTGGTCGGCATCATCAGCGTCCGGTACGGGCCACTCGTCGAATCCGATGGCATGCGCACGTTCGGCTTGTCGGCGGTCGCCCTGCTCATGGCCGGCCTCGTTGCGGCTGCCCTGCGCGGGGGGCTCGTGGCGCGGTGTTGCCGGATCCCGCCGCTGCGCACGCTCGGGAAGTACAGCTATGCGATCTACTTGCTGCACATCTTGGTCACCGAGCAGGCCATCACGCACCTGCTCGGTGACCACCAACACGCCGGGCCGCTCCGCCGCCTGCTGGTGCCGCTCGGCAGCAACACGGTGATCGTGCTGTGCTTCTTCGTCATCGTCGTTGTGGCGACAACGGCCGTGGCAATCGTCAGCTGGCACCTGTTCGAGAAGCACTGGCTGGAGCTGAAGCGTCACTTCCCGACTGGCGCCAGCCAAGCACGCAGCAGGCCTTGATCCAGGTCCTCCGGGCAGCCGGTGCATCACGCCGCCCCGGCCCGGCGCCGTCCGCGGCATCGGGTGCTGCCGGCTCCGGCGGTCGAAGTGGTCACCGGCCGTTTCGCCCCCCGGCGCTTCGTCGCAGCGGAGCTTGACGCCGATCGTCTGGCTCGCCGACCATCGCACGATCCTCGATGGCTTCGTTCCCGAAGAAGCTGTTGCTGCTGTCCGGAGCCCTCGTCGTGGCCTGCGTGCTCGCCGAGCTGGGGCTGCGCCTGTTCGCGCCCATTGCCGTCGGCATCAGCCACCAGCCGTGCATCTACCGGCGCGACGCCGGGACCGGCTTCGCCTACGTGCCGGGCAGCCGGGATCGCATGCAGCGCTTCTTCGAGATGGACACGGTCGTGCAGATCAACGCCGATGGCTGCCACGACGTCGAACGTGCGGCGGGCGCGGCGAGCGCCTTCCGCGTGGCCGCGATCGGCGACTCGTTCACGGCGTGCCTGCACGTGCCGATCGCCGACGGCTGGACCCAGCAGCTCGAACACGAACTCGGCCGCCGCCGCGGCGCGCCGGGCGAGGTGCACAACCTCGGCCTCGATGGCACCGGCACCGACGTGCAGGTGCGCCTGCTCGCCGCCGCGCTCGCGCGGGGGCAGCGGTTCGACACGGTGATCCTGGCCTTCTACGGCAATGACGTCGAGGACGTCGCCCTGGGGCCGCTGTATCGCGAGGTCGTCGACGGCTACGTGGTCACCTATCAGGACGAAGCGCAGCGCAGCACGATGCTGCAGTGGTTGGCCGCCCATCGCCCGTCGGCGTGGCTCGCCGCCGCCTATCGGTCGAGCCTGCTGGTGCGCGCGCTGTGCAACACGTTCGGCGGCAGCACCCTGTTGCGCAGCAACTTCGTCTGGCCCGGGCAGGTCGGGCTCGAGGTCCGTCACCGGGCGCCACAGGCGCCTCTCGAACAGGCCTGCCGCGACCTCGCGACGCTGGCCCAGCGCCATGGCTTCCGCGTCTTGGTGGTGCCGGTGCCGGCGCGCCACGATGCGATGGGCAGCATGAAGGTGCTGACCCAGAACCTGCCCGCGTACGCGCTGCAGCCGTTCGCCGTGGTCGACGTGGTGCCCGACATGGAACGCCTGCTGGCCGGCGCGCAGCTCACCTACCAGCAGCTGTTCTGGCAGCACGACGACCACCTGAACGCGGCCGGCAATCGCCTGTTCGCGCAGGCCCTCGCCGAGCGCATGCCGCCGCGGTGAACAGGGCCGGCCGCGCCGGGCGCCGCCGGCTGCCGGGCCAGCCTTCACTCGTGCAGGAACTCCCGGGCCAGCTGGTCCCAATCCTCGCCGGCGAGCACGCGGGCGATGCCGGCCACCGGCACACCACCATCCTGCAGCAGCAGCCCGAAGCCCGGCGACATGCGGCGCTGCAGCGCGTCTTCGCTGGCGGCCATCCAGCGCCGCGCCTCGTCACCCTGCAGCAGGTCCTCGGCGTCGACGTTCCAGCAGCTCGGGCGCACACGCACGAGCCAGCCGTCGCCGTAGGGGTCGTCGTTGACGAGCTGCGGTCGCGCGCCGAGCGCTTCGTTCCGCGCCACCACCTCGCCGTCGACGGGTGAACGCAGGTCGACGCCGCGGGCACCGATGTTGAGTCGCGACAGCGGCCTGCCCTGCACCAGCCGGGCCCCGGCCTGCGGCAGCGTGATCGCATCGGCGCGGCCGACCAGCTTCTGGGCGAAGTCATCGACCCCGATCTCGACCAGGCCATCGGCGGTGGGCCGGGCCCAGGCGTGGCCGAGGTGGTAGAAGCGTTCGAGCGGCAGCCCGAACCAGCCGGCCGGGGTCAGCGCTCGCGGGCCGCTCGGCAGCGGCGTGGCGGCGACGGCCGGCCGGCGCGCGAGCACGCGCCAGGCGGCGACGAGGGTGGCGAGGAAGC
This sequence comes from Planctomycetota bacterium, assembly GCA_016793265.1. Lineage (GTDB taxonomy): Bacteria > Planctomycetota > UBA1135 > UBA1135 > UBA2386 > JAEUHT01. The sequence continues at coordinate 76,275 of JAEUHT010000166.1, read as the reverse complement.
CGATCACGAGCAGGTACTCGGCGGCCTTCGTCATGAACAGGTCGATCGGCAGTGGGTCGTTCATCTCAAGCCTCCTTGCGCCGCGGCGACGGCTGGGCCGGCGTCGGGGCCGCGACGGTCACGGTCGCCGGCACCGTGTCTTCGCGCAGCACCGGCATGCGGTTCACGATCCAACGGAAGACCCAGATCTCCGCCGAGATGACGCCGAGCGTCACCACGACCTCCATCCAGGTCGGCACGTAGCGCACGGCCGCGTTGGGCTGGAACGCGATCACCGACACGTTGAGGCGGTTCAGGATCACGCCGAGCATGGCGCCGATCGCGGCGATGCGGGAGAGCAGGGTGCTGCGGTGGCGCCACGCCAGCGCGAACAGCACACACGGAACGGCGACGAAGCCGACGTTCTCGAGCAGGTACCAGGCACCCCAGCCGGGCGTCATGGCCAGCCAGTCGCGGCCGTGCACGAACACCAGCGCCTGCAGGAACAGGTAGACGAACATGGCCCCGGCACAGATGCGCGAGAGGCCGATGACGATGCGTTCCTGGGCGAAGTGGAACGCGGCGCTGGCGCGGTGGTGGAAGACGCGGGCGCTGATCGTGCCCTCGAAGATCACCATGGCGAGGCCGGCGAACACGCTGGTGACCAGGAACTGGATCGGGATGAACTCCGAGTACCAGAGCGGCTGGATCTTGCCCTTCGCCATCAGGTAGAGCGCGCCGAGACCCGACTGGTGCAGCAGCGACAGCGAGATGCCGAGGATGACGGCGCCGAGCGTCAGCCGTTCGAGCAGCCGGCGCACGCGGTCGAGGCCGAGCCACTCCGCGATCGCCGGCGAGAACTCGATCAGCTGGGCGAACATGTAGAGCATGAAGTGCCAGGCGACGAGGAACAGCACCGAGCTGACGCCGAACGAGTTGCCGATGATCGGGTTGATCACGTTCCACGGCCGGCCGAGGTCGAGCACCAGGGCGCCGGCGTAGAAGACGTAGGCGAGGAAGCCGTTGAGCACGGTCACGCGCACGATCGGCCGGTAACGCTCCATGCCGAGCACGTGCACCATGAAGACCAGCACGTAGGCGCCCCCGGCGAAGGCGACGCCGGTGACGACGTCGAAGCCGATCCACAGCCCCCACGGGTACTGCTGGTCCAGGTTGGTGACCGCGCCGATGCCGCAGGCGAAGCGGAAGCACAGGATCACCGCGGTGGCGAGCACGATGCCGCCGGTGACCAGGTTGAACGGCGTCAGCAGCTTGCCGCGCGGCCGCAGTTCGTGCTTGAGGAAGGCGAGGACGCGCGCGAGCTCCTTCTGCACCGGGGTCGGGGAGAGCTTGTCAGTGGCCGACATGGTCGCCTCCATTCGCCTGGTTGTGGTGCACGGCCTTGCTGATGCCGAGCAGCAGCGGCGGCACCAGCGTCAGCACCACCGGGACGCCGTAGAGGAACTCCTTGGTCAGGCTCGGGTAGCTCTGCTGCTCGAGGTCCTTGGGGAAGCCGAGCCGGTCGAACGGCACCGCGGCGAGGTAGAGCCACGACGTGCCGCCGGCCTCGTGCTCGCCGAAGATGTGCTGGTGGTAGCCGTCGGGGTTGGTCGCCAGGCGCTTGTGCGCTTCGCGCAGCAGTTCGCTGCGGCGGCCGAACGTCAGCGCCCCCGCCTCGCAGTTGGCGACGCAGCGCGGCGGCTCGCCACGCTGCAGCCGGTCGACACACAGATCACACTTGCGGATCTGCGGCGTCGGGCTGTCGTACTCGAACTTCGGCACGTCGAACGGGCAGCACACCATGCAGTAGCGGCAGCCCATGCACTTGCCCTTGTCCCAGGTCACCGGACCCGACTCGGTCTTGTGCATCGCGCGCGTCAGGCACGCCGACGCGCAGGCCGGCTGCAGGCAGTGCAGGCACTGGCGCTTGACGAACACGACGCCGAGCTCGACCTTGGGGTCGTCGAGCTGGCGGCCGTCGACGACGGTCAACTGCGTCGGCGAGGTCGTCTCGCGGCACTGGTCGGGCGGCACCGGCAGGCCGTGGCCTTCGGCGCAGACCCGCGTGCAGGTGCGGCAGCCGACACACAGCGTGGTATCGACCAGCACACCGTAGGGATCCCCTTCCGCCTCGGCCTGCGCCAGCGCTTGCGGGCTCAGCGCCAGGCCGGCGCCGATCACGCCGAGCGCGCGCAGGAAGCTGCGCCGGTCGGGGCCGGGACCTTCGCAACGGTGGTCGGGAGCAGGGGCGTTCATCACACTTCCTCCAGTGGGTTGGGGTTGGTCGCCGGCGACGGCGCGTTCGCGTCCGGCGGGCCGGCGAAGAAGCCATGCGACACGCGCTGCCACAGCTCGTCGTCGATCTCGCGGTGCAGCTGCGCCATGAGCTGGCCGCCGTCGGCCATCACGACCTGATGGCCGGTGCCGGTCAGCGTCTGCACCAGCCGGTCGACCTCGGTGCGGAACCACGCCCGCGCGTGGCGGCCACGCTGCAGCGTGGCGTCGCGGCCGCGGCTGTCGCTGCGCACGCGCGCGATCCAGCCATCGGCGTAGGGCTCGACGTTGACGAGCTCGGGGCGCCGCCGCAGCGCTTCGTTGCGGGCCACCACGACGCCGTCGACCGGCGCCCGCACGGCGACGCTGCGACCACCGCGGAACAGCTCCGCCAGCGGTTCGCCGCGGCGCACGCGCCGACCGACCTCGGGCAGGGCGACGCACGACACCGGCCCGAGCACCGTCGGCGCCACGTCGTCGCTGCCGACGATGACGCTGTCGCGATCGCGGCGCGCCCAGACGTGTTGCGGCGACAGCGCCACATCCCCGGCGAGGCGCAGCCCCTTGTAGTCGAGGTCCTGGCCGGCGACCTCGGGCAGCCAAGCGCGGAAGCGGGCGCTGGTCAGGTAGAGCGCGAGGCCGCCGCACATCGCCACCGCGACCGCGCCGAGCAGCACGAAGCGGGCGAAGAACGCCACTGCGGCGAGCAGCGGCAGCACCACCAGGAAGGTGAGTACGATGGCGCTCACCTGGAACCACGGGACGTCGCTGCGTTCAGTCTGGGTCATTTGCCACCTCGGGAGTCCTGGGCGCACAAGCGCCCGCGCGCACTTCGCAAGCGCTGCGCCAGTGCCCATCGGTCGCCCCGGTGGGTGCCGCAGGTGCCGCCGCTGCAGCGACTACGGTCTGCCGGCGCGGCGTGAGTCGCGCCTGGTGGCACCGGCGTCGGCGTTGCAGTCCTCAACGGCGCTGTCGAGTTCCTCTGCGCCGGTGCCCGCACGCCCAAGTTCGGCGCCAACTGCCCAGCGCGGCGCATGGACCGGGCTGGCGCGCCATCTACTCTGCATGGTGCGTCGCCTTCGACGCGACCTCCCCCTCTGCGTGCGATATGGGCACACGCCTCGTGTCCCTCGTGCACTCGCTGGGCTTCCGCCTGCTGGTGCCGCTGTTCCTCACCGTCGGAGCCGTGCTCGCGGTGCACGCCCTGTTGAGCCTCGATGCGACCCGCACGCACTTCATGCTGCTCGTCCAGGAGGAGGTGAAGCGGTCGTCGAGCCTGGTGCAGAAGGCCACCCACGACGGCATGCTGCAGAACCGGCTCGACGAGGTGCAGACGACCATCGAACGGCTCGCCGAAGCGCCAGACGTCGCCGCCCTGCGCATCTTCGACAAGCGCGGCACCATCGTGATGTCGGCCACCCATGCCGAGATCGGCACCTGCATCGACATCGCGGCCGAGCCGTGCCTGAGCTGCCACCGCTCGGAGGCGCCGATGTCGACCGCGCGGCTGGAGCAGCTCCAGATGCCGCGCCAGGACGGCAACGAGGTGCTGCGCCACCTCGTGGTGATCCCCAACGAGGCGACGTGTGGCGGCCGCGGCTGCCACGACCCGGTCGCCGAGGCCCCCGTGCTCGGGGTGCTCGACATCGAGATGTCGATGGCCCGCGTCGAGGCGACGGTGGCGGCGGCACAGCGCCAGTTCGTGCTGGCGACCGTCGTGCTGCTGGTCGTGATCGGCCTCGTCGCGACGGCGTTCGTGCGACGGCTCGTGCACACCCCGGTGGCGCTGCTGCGCGCCGGCACGCTGCGCATCGCCGCCGGCGACCTCGGCACCCGCATCCCCGTGCACGGCCGCCACGAGATCGCCGAACTCGGCGCCGCGTTCAATCGCATGGCCGAGGACCTCGGTGCCGCGCGAGCCGAGCTGCAGCAATGGTCGCGTTCGCTCGAGATGAAGGTCGTCGCCAAGACGGCGGAGCTGCAGCGGGCGCACCGACAGGTGCTGCACATGGAGAAGATGGCCTCGCTCGGCAAGCTGTCGGCGACGGTCGCGCACGAGCTCAACAACCCGCTCACGGGGGTGCTGACCTACGCCCGGCTCGTCGACCGCGAGCTCTGTGACCAACCGCTCGCCGACGACGTACGCGCCGAGCTGCAGCGCTACCTGTCGCTGATCCAGAAGGAGTGTGTGCGCTGTGGCGACATCGTCAAGAACCTGTTGCTGTTCGCGCGCCACCACGGCGCCGCGATGGCGCCGTGCGACGTCAACGAGATCGTCGACCGCGCCCTGATGCTGGTGCGCCACCACTTCGCGATCAGCAACGTGCAGGTGCGCCACCAGCCGCTCGTCGGCGACCCCCCCATGGTCGCCGCCGCCCGTCAGATCCAGCAGGGGCTGCTGGCGCTGCTGATGAACGCCATCGAGGCGATGCGCGGGCCGGGGCTGGATGGTGGCGAGCTGTTGGTGCGCGTCACCGGCGACGCCGACGAGGTCTGCATCGACGTCGGCGACACCGGCGTCGGCATCCCACCGGACATCCTGCCGCAGATCTTCGAGCCGTTCTTCTCCACCAAGAACGAGGAGAGCGGCGTCGGCCTCGGTCTCGCGGTCGTCTTCGGCATCGTGCAACGCCACGGTGGCCGCATCGACCTCGAATCGACGCCCGGACAGGGCACCACGTTCCACCTGCACCTGCCCCGCCAGCCGCGTGGGCAGGCGGAGAGAGGCTGAATCATGTCGCAGAGCACGGTGAGCATCCTGGTCGTCGACGACGAGTTCTCGGTGCGCGATTCGTTGACGAGCTGGTTCAAGAAGGACGGCTACGAGGTGCTCGCGGTGGAGAGCGCGGCCGCGGCGCTGCGGGCGCTCGAGGCGCGCAAGTACGCGGTCGGCGTCTTCGACATCAAGATGCCCGGCATCGACGGCATCGAGCTGCAGGAGCGGGTGCATCACCTCGACCCGCAGATGCCGGTGATCATGCTGACCGCGTTCGCCTCGGTGGAGACCGCGGTGCGGGCGCTGAAGCAAGGCGCCTTCGACTACGTGACGAAGCCGATCGACCCTGACGAACTCAGCCACCTGGTGCGCCGGGCGCTCGAACAGCAGCGCCTGCGCGACGAGAACCGGCAGCTGCGGTCGACGATCGACGAACTGACCGGGGCCGACGAGGCGATCGTCGGCGACAGCCCGGCGATGCAGCGCCTGCAGCAGCTGATCCGATCGGTCGCCAAGACCGAGGCCACCGTGCTGATCCGGGGCGAGAGCGGCACCGGCAAGGAGCTGGTCGCCCGCGCGATCCACGCCCAGAGCGCCCGCCGCTACTTCCCGCTCATCCCGGTCAACTGCGGCAGCCTGCCGGAGGACCTGCTCGAGAGCGAGCTCTTCGGCCACGAGAAGGGCGCCTTCACCGGCGCGCGCCAGCGCCGCAAGGGGCGATTGGAGATGGCCGACGGCGGCACGTTGTTCCTCGACGAGGTCGGCACGATCCCGCGCAAGATGCAGGTCGACCTGCTGCGGGTGCTGGAGACGCACGAGTTCACGCGCGTCGGCGCCAGCCGGCCGTCACGTTCGGACTTCCGCGTCGTCTGCGCCACCAACGACGATCTGCGCCGCGCCGTCGCCGAAGGCCGCTTCCGCGAGGACTTCCTCTACCGCATCGACGTCTTCCCGATCGAGGTCCCGCCGCTGCGCGACCGGCGCGAGGACATCCCGCTGCTGGTGCGGCACTTCGTCGACCAATTCGCCATGCGCATGCAGAAGCCCGTCACCGAGATCGCCCCCGAGGTGATGGTGATGCTGCAGGCGCTCGACTGGCCCGGCAATGTGCGCGAGTTGTCGAACACGATCGAGCGCGCGATGGTGGTCTGCCGGCCGCCGGTGTTGCGCGGCGAGGACCTGGCCCTGCTGCGCCACGCGGGCGGGGTCGCCCCAGCCGAACCGCCACGGGATTCGCTCGCCGCGGTCGAGCGGCGGCACGTCGCCGCGATGCTCGAACGCACCGGCTGGAACATCACCCGCGCCGCCGAGCTGCTCGAGGTCGATCGCGTGACCGTCTACAACAAGATCAAGAAGTACGGCCTGGCCCAGAAGTAGGTCGCCGACACCGGCCATGGCGTCTCTGCAGCTCGTCCCGATCTTCTGCGGCCAGCAGGCCGGCCTGGTCGCCCCGCTCGGCGCGCGGCTGGCGGCGCTGCTCGGGCTCGAAGTCGTGGTGCACGAAGCGACCTTCGACGCCGAGGTCGCGTTCGACGTCGACCGCGGCCAGTACAACACCCGGGTGTTGCTCGCCCGCCTGCTCCAGCACGCCGACCCGAAGGCGCCGCGCTTGCTGGGCCTCACCGCGGTCGACCTGTTCATCCCGGTGCTGACCTTCGTCTTCGGCGAAGCCGAGCTCGGCGGCCGCGCCGCGATCGTGTCCACGTTCCGGCTCGAGAACGAGCTCTACGGCCTGCCGCCGGACCCGGCCCTCTGCTTCGAGCGGCTGGTGAAGGAGTCCGTGCACGAACTCGGGCACCTGTTCGGCCTCGTGCACTGCCAGCGCAGCTCGTGCGTGATGGCGAGCTCGAACTACGTCGAGGGCATCGACCTGAAGGCCGCCAGCTACTGCGACCGCTGCCTCGGCCAGGTGCGCCGGCAGCTCGGCGGCCGGTAGCCGGCGCCGCGGCCGCAGCACTTCCAGCAGATTGCCGTCCGGTCCGGGGCAGATCCGGTCATCAGGGACTGCGGCCACTTCCCGGCCGTGACAACGCCCAAGAGACCGACCGATGACACGCCCACAGAACACCATCCTCACCCGCCTCGTCGCGACCGCCACCATCGCCTTGGCGACCAGCGGCGCCCTGCTCGCCCAGTGGAAGACGAACCCGATCGTGACCTGGAACCACGACATCCCAGCCCGTGATCGCTGCCGCCTCGAATTGGACGGCTGCGCATTCGTGCTGTCCGGTGGCCACGGCGGCATCTACGTCGAGCGCACCGACGGCAAAGGTGAGCCGGACAGCTCGCTGGCGATCCAGGATCCGCAATACCCCGGGGTGCTCGGTCCGTGGTGGAAGCAGCACGTGATGAGCGACTGCGCGACGTGCAAGACGGGGCCGCGCGAGTTCTTCGTCGCCTACAACGTGCTCGCCTACCAGGGCAGCCTGACGACGACCCCGAATGCCATCCGGGTCGCCCGCGTGTTCTGGAATCCGAACACCGACCAACTGGACCTGATGCCGGGTTTCCCGAAGACCCTGCAGCTTGGGTTGGCCTCGAAGCTGGCAATCGGCACGAGCACGAACGCCGGCGTCGTCGACGGCGCGATCATCGCCTGGCAGGTGACGGACAAGTCGACGGGCGCCGAGCACCTGTTCCAACAGGGCGTGAGCCTCACCGGCGGCCTGGTCTGGTCGGGGTTCCCTTCGGGAGTGCCCGCGGACGCCACCGACCTCGGCACGGCCGGCGACGTTGCCGAGCCCCCAACGGTGGTCAGCACCGACGACGGCGAAGCCGTCGTGACCTACCACAAGCGGCAGGGTGGTCTGCTGCAGCACTGGACGGCCAAGCTGGCGCAATCGTCCGCCCCGTCAGCCACCTACCGCTTCGGGCCGATCCTGGTGCCGGGGCAGCAGGAAGGCCTCACCCAGCGGGAGTCCGTCACCCGCTGCTGCGTGGCGCGGGACGGCAGCGGCGGCGCCGTCTATGGCTTCGCCTCCGACTGGGCCAACACCCAGCTGATCGCGTCGCGCCTGACCGCGGCCGGCGTGGCCACGACACTACCGCTGTGGAACTCCAGCCAAGGTGGCGGGCCAGGCGGCCACACGAACCGGGTGCGCGCATTGTCGATGGTGGCGTTGCCCAACCAGCATGCGCTGCTCACCTATCGCGACCTGACGACGGCCTCGGGCATCCGCTGCATCGAGTTCAACGCGTCGGCCGGGCTGAGCATGGGCTGGACGCGCTTCGTGCGTGGTGCGTCGATCGCCAACGAAGAGCATGACGACGCGGCTTCGGCCCTGCTCGGCAACACCGTCTGCATCGTCTCGACCTCCGACGCCGACGTGCTCGCGATCGCCTTCAAGACCGACGGCACCTCGGCCTGGAACGGCAACCAGGTCTGGGTCAATGACCCGAACAACGGCTCGATCCAGTTCGGCGCCGTTGCTCCGCGCTGGCCCCACGTGCACGCCCGCACCGGCACCACGGCGGGCTTCATGGTCGCCTGGGGCGACAACTACGACTTCGCCGACACCAACGCCTACCCCAGCGCGATGCTCGCCGAACGCCTGAGCACGAATGGCAAGCTCGGCAAGTGGTTCAGCACCGGTCTGCCCGGGGGCGCGTTGACCGGCGCGAACACTGCCGTCGCGTTCGACCTGAGCCTGTTGCAGCCGATGCGCTTCGAGGTGTTCGAGGTCCACTTCGGGGAGCCGCTGGGCACCGCGGGCACGCTCGAGGTCTACGCGGCGCTCGGGACGTCGTTCGTCGGCATCGAGTCCAACCCGGCGGCCTGGACGCTGGTCGGTTCGGGCAACGTCATCGCGGCAGGACCCGGCAACGAGACTTCGGTCGTGCTCAGCGCACCGGTCGTATTGCCGGCCGGCACCAGCGCGCTGCTGTTGCGCGGCGTCGGCGTCTCGCTCGACGCCACCCCCGCTGCCCCGGCGAACCTCGTGTTCGATGCCGGCGACTTCGTGATGCAATGCGGCGCGATGATCACCAACTGGCCGTTCGGGGCGGTGCAAGCCAACCGCGCGCTGCAGGGCGGCTTCGCCTTCGAAGTCGCCTCGGTCCCGCAGCATCCGGGCGCCGTGACGAGCTACGGCACCGGCTGCTATGCGAAGACCGATTCCCTCTACTCGCACTTCGCCGACGCTGCCGCAGCAGCGAGCGTACTGTCGGGCCAGTCCCTGCGGTTCGTGTTCGCGGGCGGCGACTACCTGGCGATCTGGGGCGGCGGCACCTTCGTGGCGCCGAGCGGCGCGGCCACGCCGCTGACCGGGTTCGTGCCGAACGCCGACGACGGCACCGTCGTGGTCATGTTGCCGTCGCCGCTGCCGTACCCAGGCGGCATCGCCAGCTCACTCCACGTGCACAGCAACGGCAACGTCTGGTTCGACGACAACACCTACACGCTGACGCCGGACGACTACACGCCAAGCCCCACGGTGATGTTGGCGGCCCCCGGCACTGGCTTCTGGTCGTGGCACGACTTCAACCAGTCCGAGCCCGGCAGCGGCGCGATCACCTTCGAGTCCGTCGGCAACCTCGCCTTGGTGACCTGGATGGGCGTCGAGAGCTACCCGAACGGCGTCCAGAATCCGACCTGGCAGCAGTTCCAGTTCGACCTCTCGACCGGCGACGTGACGATCGTCTGGCCGACCATCGACGCCAACGGCACGAGCGCGTTCGGCTCCGGCTACCTCGTCGGCTACTCGCCGGGCGGCGCGTCGGTCGACGGCGGCAACGTCGACCTGACCACGCTCGCCGGCACGCCGACCGGCACCGGGATGTTCCCGCTGCACCTCACGGCGACGTCGCCGGTCGCCGGCACGACCATGACGCTGACCGCGGAGAATGTGCCGGCAGCGGTGCCGGGTTCGGGCCTGCATCTCGGCCTGCTCGTGCTCAGCACGAGCTCGATGCCTGGCCCTGGGCTCGACCTCGGCTTCCTCGGTGCGCCGGGCTGCGCGCTGAGCGTCGGCAGCCTCGACCTGACGCTGACGATGATCGGCACCACGCCGACCTTGTCGCTGCCGTTCGTGCTCCCCGCCGGGGTGTCTGCGGGCACGACGATCTACGCCCAGGTGGTCGGGTTGGTGATGGCCGGCACGCTCAACCCCGCCGGCATCGTGACCAGCAATGGTCTGCAGGTGCGCATCGGCAGCTGAAGGCGGACTCCCCGGTGGCGACCGCCAGCCACCGGGCGCCTCCCCACCAACCGCGCCCGGGATTCCTGGGCATACTGTCCGGTCGCCTCGCCGACCGGCAATTCCCCGGGACGAACCCAACCCGCCAGGCCAACGTCGAACCGCCCTGGACTCGCCCGATGAACACCCCACCTCGTGATGCCGGCGACCGGTTGCTACGGGCCATCGAGATCCACCACCGGTTCCTGGCCGAGGGTGGCAACAACGCCGAGCAACTGCTCGAGCAGAACTCGGACCTGCGCGATCTGCTCGAGCCGCTGCTTGGCGACGAGCCGCCCGTGGACGCGTCGGTGGAGCCACCCATCTTCGGTGACTTCCGGATCGAACACGAACTGGGTCGCGGCGCCATGGGAGTGGTTTGGGCCGCCGAACAGCTCTCCTTGGGCCGGCGCGTCGCGCTGAAGCTGCTGCCTCCCCATGCCACGCTGGATGCGCGGGCCGTGGCTCGCTTCCGGCGCGAGGCACGCCTGGCCGCGAGCCTCGATCACCCGGCGATCACCAGGGTCTTCGGCAGCGGCGAGCACGACGGCCAGCACTGGTTCGCGATGGAGCTGGTCGACGGCCTGCCGCTGTCGACGCTGCTCCAGCACCTGCGGTCGTTGCCGCCGCGGTCGCGCAGCGCGGACGCGTTCCTGGCCCCGCTCGTCACCACCCGCACGGCGCAGCCACATGCACCGCTGCCGCGCCGCATCGACCTCGCCGTCGACCTCGTGATCCAGATCGCCGACGCCCTGGCTTGTGCCCACGCGGCCGGCGTCGTGCACCGCGACGTCAAGCCCGGCAACGTGCTGGTGCGCGCCGATGGCACGGCGAAGCTCAGCGACTTCGGCATCGCCCGCGGCGACGACGCCATCACGGTGACCCGCACCGGCGACTTCGCCGGCACCCCGAGCTACTGCTCGCCCGAGCAGCTGCGCGGCCAGCCCGACGCGATCGACCACCGCACCGACCTCTTCTCGCTGGGTGCGACCCTCTACGAATCGCTGACGCTGGCGCGACCGTTCGACGCGGACACCGTCGGCGAGGTGCGCGAGCGCATCGAGCGGTACGACCCGCCGGCACCATCGCGGTTCGACAGCACCATCTCACGCGACCTCGATGCCATCGTGCTGCAGGCGCTGGAGAAGGACCCGGCGAAGCGCTACCCGTCGGCGGCCGCATTCGCCGACGACCTGCGCCGCTGGCGCGACGGGCGGCCGGTGTTGGCGCGCACGCTCAGCCGGACGGCGCGCAGCTGGCGCTGGTGCCGCCGCAACCCGGTCGCGGCGGCGTTCCTGACCACCGCCTGCGCCGGCCTCGCCGTGGTGACGCTGCTGGCGCTCGACCTGCAGCGCCAGGGCGACCTCGCCAGCGAACGCCTCGTGCAGTTCCGGAGCATGAAGGTCGAGCGTGACGTCAGGTTGTTCAAGCGCGCGCTGCTCGATGCAGAGGGGCCGATGCCGGAACACGCGGCGCAGCTCGGCGCCGTCGTCGCGATGGGTGAGCACCTGGTCACTGAGCTGCCGGCGCTGCGGGTGGTGCGCGACGAACTGCGCCGGTCCGCAGTCCCGGAGGCGGCCCCGCCATCGAGCCGGCTGCTCGCCGAGCATCCGGCGGTGGAGCCGCTGCAACAGTTGCGTCGCGATGGCAAACTGATCGCCGCCCGTCTGCAGCGCCTGCAAGACGAGGAGCTGTCGACTCCGGAATGGGACGCGCAGGTGGCGCAGCGGCTGGCGACGATGGAGGCCGAAGCCGCGCGGCTCGACGCGCTGGTGCAGGACCGGCGCCACTTCGCCTTCGTGGACCAGGAGAGTGAGTACCTGCACGACACCGTCGAGGACATGATCGCCGAAATCGAGTGGCTCCAGTGCGCGCAGCTTCCCGAACTGCGCACGCGGGCCGCGCGCGCAGCTGCGGCTGGCGGGCCGCTGTCGGCGGCACGCGCCACCGCGTGGCAGGCCGCCGCCGACCAGGCTCGGCGCGTCCCCGCCTACCAGGGCCTGGACCTGGTGCCGCAGCCGTGGCTGGTGCCTCTTGGCGCGGACCCGCAGTCGGGGCTGCTCGAGTTCGCCCACGAGCTGTCCGGAGAGGTGCCGCAACGTGACCGCGACGGCAAGCTGCAGCTCGACGAGGACTCGGCGATCGTCTTCGTGCTCATCCCCGGCGGCGAGACGATCGTCGGCAGCCAGCCGGTCGACAGCTCGGCCGCGCACTTCGACCGGGCGACGCAACGCAACGAGTACCCGCCGCAGGTCGTGCACCTCGATGCGTTCTTGCTCGCCAAATTCGAACTCAGCCACGCGCAATGGACCCGACTCGCCACCGGCCTCGGGATCCACCACCAGGCTGCCTGGGTGGAAGGCCGTCCCGGCTTCGGGGTGAAGCCGATCACGCGGGTGACCTGGACCGACTGCAACCGGCTGTGCCGCGCCAACGGTCTCGCCATGCCGACGGAGACCCAGTGGGAACACGCCTGTCGGGCCCGGACCGACACCCCTTGGTGGACGGGCAAGGAGGCGAGCTCCCTGCGCGATCAGGAACGGGTCGCCGTGGCGCGCCAGGACTACGACCGCTGGCCGGTCTACTCGGGCGCGGCCAACCCCTGGGGCCTGCACCACATGCACGGCAACGTCGAGGAGTGGTGCGCCGATCCGTTCGCCGACGAGTCGAAGAGCCGCGACGGGGACGGGCTGCGCTCCGGCGCCTCGAACGGCCTGCAGCGCTCGATCCGCGGCGGCGCCTACAACGGCGACGCGCAGCTGGCGCGCAGCAGCATGCGCAACAACTCGTACGCGATGGACCAGAAGGACACCATCGGCCTGCGCCCAGCCCGACCATTGACGACTCACTGACCTGCTGGCCTGACACCATGAACACACGCTTCCACTCGACGATCGCGGCGACGCTGCTGCTGACCGTGGCGTCCACCCGCGCGCAGCACCTGCCCGGGTGCTCGAACGCCGGCGGCTTCTGCTCGGCTACCGGCCTCGGCTACGCGCTGTTCAGCGCCAACGACCACATCGTCGGCATGGAGCTTTGGCGTCTCGACCAAGGCACGAACACCGTGGTGCTCGCGCGGGACATCGCGCCCGGTGGAACCGGTTCGCACCCGCGCGAGCTGACCGTGTTCCTCGGCGGCTATGTCCTCGTCGCCAACGATGGCACACACGGCGTCGAACTCTGGCGCAGCAACGGCACCGTGGCAGGGACCACGATGGTGCTCGACATCAACACCGCCACCAGCTCCTACCCACACTCCCTGACGGTGGTCGGCTCTCGCCTGTTCTTCGTCGCCAACGACGGCAGCCACGGCGAGGAGCTGTGGTCCTACGACGGCACGACCACCACACTCGTCAAGGACATCGTGACCGGCGCCGGGGATTCGGCGCCCGCGCAGCTCTGCGAGTCCGCGGGCACCCTGTACTTCACCGCCAACGATGGCAGCAACGGCAGGGAGCTGTGGCGAAGCGACGGCACGGGCGCCGGCACCACGATGCTCAAGGACATCCGGCCCGGCGGCCAGGGTTCAGGGCCGCGCAACCTCGTCTCGGCGCCGCCGTACCTGCTGTTCGTCGCCGACGACGGCACCCACGGCGCCGAACCATGGCGCAGCAATGGCACACTCGCCGGTACGGTGCTCGTCAAGGACATCGAGCCCGGCTTGCTCGGCAGTGCGCCGGGCCCCGTCACGTGGCTGCTGCGCAGCTTCTTCGCCGCGACGACCACCACGAACGGGCGCGAGCTGTGGACCAGCGACGGCACGACCGCCGGCACGGTGATGGTCGCCGACCTCGCACCGGGCCCCGACAGTTCGAACCCCGACGACATCGTGGTCAAGGCGGTGACCGACATCTGGTTCGTGGCGGAGAACGCACCCGCGAACCGACAGCTCTGGACCACCACGGCCGCCGCCACCGCGCCCACGCTGCGGACCTCCTTGCCCGCGGGGTCAGAACCGCAACAGCTCACGAGCACCCTGACCGCCGGCCAGATGGTGTTCACCGATACGAAGGGCTCCTTGTGGGTCACCGACGCGTCGGCAGCGGGAGCCTCGCCGGTCGCGGCGTTCCGCAGCGGCCCGAGCAACCTCGTGCGCAACACCAACCTGTTCGCGGCCTCCCCGGTCTTCTTCAGCGCCGAGGACGCGACCCACGGCACCGAGTTGTGGGCAACCGACGGCACAGGGGCTGGCACCACCATGGTCGCCAACATCGCGGCGGAGACCCCGGGCCAGTCCTTCGTCGACATCGAGCAGCACGTCGATGCCAGCGGCACCACGGTGACGGTCTGCGTCAAGAACGGCCCTCCCTTCGGCATCGCCCTGTTCGCCTTCTCGGCGACGCCACCCTCCGCCGGCGTCAGCCTGCCGGCCCTGTTCACCGGCCCGCTGCTGTTGAGCTCGGTGCTGACTACCGCGGTCGCCATCTGCGATGCGGCCGGCACCGCCTGCATCACGATCAACATCCCGGCCGGCTTCTCGACCATCGAGCTGGCCGAGCAGGGCTTCGGGCTCGACCCGTCCACCGGTTTGCCGTTCTCGAGCAGCGACCTCGGCTCGCTGGGTCTCACCGCGCTGTCGAGTGTGCCGTTGTTCGGCGGCGACACGAAGACCGTCGGCGTGTTCGACGACAAGGACCATCGCTTCGAGGTCAACGTCAAGCTGCCGCCGCTGCCGAGTTCTGGCGCCCACCCGACGGGCACCTTCGCCATGCACTATCGCCTGCCTGGCGGCAAGCTGAGCAAGCCCCTGAACAGCTACGCCTACGACGGTCGCGACAGCACTCTCTATGAGAAGGACACGATGACGGACACCACCAGCGAGTTCCTCTGGGTCGAACTGTGGTTCCATCCCGGCGACGGCGGTCCGCCCGTCTTCATCTGGCGCACCTACTGCTGACGCCGGCTCGACGTCAGGCGAGGAAGCCGTCGAAGTCGCCGCTCTGCGCCGCCAGCAGCTTCTTGGACAGCTTGGAGATGGCCCGGTTGCAGCGCACACGCACCGAATCCTCCTTCATACCGATCTCGGCGCCGATGGCCGGAAACGGCATCTCCTGCCAGACCCGCATCATGACGATGCGCTGATCGAGTGGTTCGAGGGTGGCGATCGCGAGCCGCACCGCGGCCTCACGTTCGCCACCGCTGACCGCGGCGCTCGGTGTCGGGTCGCGAGCCACGAACGGCTGCAGTACGACCGATGTCCCTGCCGGCAGCGGCTTCTCCTTCGCCACCTGCCGGCGCAGCCGTTGGAACCAACGGTGGTGACCAGCGAGCACCCCATCGACGATCCGGCACAACAGACCACGCAGCTGGGCCGTGGTCGCCACCACGAACGATGGCGAGTAACGCAGGAACTCGATCACGGCGTCCTGCACGACGTCGCCGGTGTCTTCCTTGGCACGCACGTTGTCGTGCAGCTTGCCGCTCGCATACCGACGCAGGTAATCCATGTTCTCGGCCAACAGCCGATCCAGCGCCGACCTCTCGCGGCGCTCGAACCACGCCCGCAACAGTGCGGCGGCCTCGTCAGGACGCTCGGGGCGAGGGTCAGGGAGGGACGCCATTGCGGCCGGGCAGGATACCGCCTCGACTCGACGGCGCGCAGGGCCGCGCGCCCGCACGACGAGTGGCGCCGGCCTGGCCCGGGCCGGCAATTCGCCCCACCCAGGACCGTCGCCCTTCACCCGCCCGCGGCCACGCCCTAGCCTTCCCGCCCCGCACCATGACCGCCTTCCAGTACGCCTCTCTCGACGACTCCCTCGCCAAGAAGCTGATCGACCGCGCCGGACTCGGCGACATCGACGCC
This sequence comes from Planctomycetota bacterium, assembly GCA_016793265.1. Taxonomy (GTDB): domain Bacteria; phylum Planctomycetota; class UBA1135; order UBA1135; family UBA2386; genus JAEUHT01. Next base: position 60,329 of record JAEUHT010000166.1, on the reverse strand, counting down.
AAGGTGCGCTCTGGCGAACGGCTGTCGTTCGCGGACGGCGTGCGGCTCTACGAGACGCCGCACCTCGCCGCGGTCGGCCTGATGGCGCACCGCGTGCGCACCCAGCGGCACGGCAAGAAGACCTACTTCAACATCAACCAGCACGTCAACTACACCAACATCTGCGTCTACTCGTGCAAGTTCTGCGCGTTCGCGGCCAAAGAGGGCGAGCAGCGCGGCTACCTGATGACGCCGGCGATCGTCGAGCAGAAGGTGAAGGAGCAGCTGCACCGACCGGTCACCGAGGTGCACATGGTGGCGGGCATCCACCCGCAGATGGGCTACGACTACTACCTCGATGTCGTGCGCGCGGCCAAACGCGCCCGCCCGGACATCCACGTCAAGGCGTTCACGATGGTCGAGATCGACCACATCCTGAAGATCTCCGGCAAGAGCGAGGACCAGGTGTTCGCCGACCTGCGTGAGGCCGGGCTCGGCTCGTGCCCCGGCGGTGGCGCCGAGGTGCTCGTCGACCGTGTGCACAAGGCCGTGTTCCGCGAGAAGCAGGGCCCGCAGGGCTGGCTCGACACCGCGCGCAAGGTGCAGCAGCACGGCTTCAAGATGAACGCGACGATGCTCTACGGCCACATCGAGAAGGTCGACGAGCGCGTCACCCACCTGATCAAGCTGCGCGAGCTGCAGGACGAGTGCGGCGGCTTCATGGCCTACATCCCGCTGGCGTTCTGGCCCTATCACACCGACCTCGCCAACTACGGCCACGTCACCACCGGCTTCCTCGACCAACGCTCGATCGCGATCGGCCGCCTGATGCTCGACAACTTCCCGCACATCAAGGCCTACTGGATCATGCTGACCCAGGAGTCGGCGCAGACCGCGCTCAGCTTCGGCGCCAACGACATCGACGGCACCGTCACCGAGGAGAAGATCACGCACGACGCCGGCACCACCGAGCCGCAGGCGCTCGACGAGGCGCAGCTCACCAACCTGATCCGCGAGGCGGGCTACGAGCCGGTGCAGCGCACGACGGTCTACGAAGAGGTCGGCGCCTCGGCGTGAGGCGCGGGCCACCGGCGCGCCCTGTCCGGCGCGCCGCGGTGATCACTTGGCCGGCGCGGCCTCGCCGACGAACGGGTTCTGGCAGCCGTACTTGCCGGCGACCTTCTGCATGCCGCAGCGCACGGCGTCGTCGATGGCCATGCGGTGCAGCCAGACCGCGCTGCTGGCGTTGATGTCGTTGCCCACCAGGTTGAGCCCGAGCATGCGGCGCAGCTCGTTCTGGCGATCGTCCTTCACCTGCACGTCGGCTTCGGCCTTGTTGCGATCGATGACGGTGCGGGCAGCGAAGTCGTTGGCCCACTTCGGTTCGAGCTGCAGCTCGAACTTCTCGTGGACGTTGCCGGCCGTGTCCGCGTGCAGCAGCTGCGCGCTCTCCTCCATCTGCTGCAGCGACAGCACGGTGCTGAATTCCTGGTAGTCGCCCATCAGCGCCGGGCCGAACAGATTGTCCTTCAGCAACAGGCCCTTCGACTGCTTGACGTTGTCGACGCAGAAGTAGTCGTTGAAGGCGAACACGTTGCCGACCACGCTGCAGACGGTGTCGCCGTCCATCTTGAGCGACGAACCGCCGTGCGTGGCGAAGGCGTCGTACTTCCAGCTGAACAGCACGGTGTTGTCGGCGACCGTGAACGTCGGGATGCCCTTGCCGTCCTTCGGGTGCCAGCAGGACACACAGTTGATGGCGCTGCCGGTGTTGTTGACGACGAGGTTGTTCTTGATCGTCAGCGTCGCATTCTCATGGCCGAAGGCGTAGATCGCGCCGGTGCCGCCGGTGGGCCCGGTGTTCATCACCACACAATTGGTGATGGTGGCGGTGCCGCGGCGCGGCGTGTCGACGAAGATGCCGGGCGACTCCGGCGTCGCGTTGTTGCCGGTGGCCGGATTGGCCTTGCGCACGATCTCCAGGTCCTCGCCCTTGCGGTAGTGGTTGCGGGCGCCGTTGTCGACGATGAGGCCGTCGACCACGATCTCGCCCGGCTCCTTCTGGCCACGACAGTCGAACCACAGCCGCGCGTTGGAGTTCCAGTTCTTGCTCTTGTTGTCGCCGCTGAGCACCGTGCGGTGGGCGCCCCACGGATCGCGCGTCGTGAAGGTGTCGTCGAAGCCGCCGAGGATCTTGCAGGTGACCTTGATCTGGTCGGACCCACAGTCGGCGCGCCCGGTGTAGACGCCGCCGGCGATCAGCACGGTGTCGCCGTTCTTGAGGTTGGGCGCGATCACGGAGAGGTCGCGCACGGGCTCCTCCTTGGTGCCCTTGCGACCCTTGCCGTTGGCGGCAGATACGTACCAGGTCGTGTTCTGCGCGGCGAGGGGAACGGCGAGGAGGACGGCGCTGGCGAACAGCGCAACAGTGCGGAGATGGGCCATGGCGATCGCATCGGCGTCGTTGGCATCGGGACTTGACCCCCGCACAGGTGCCGGCAGGGACAACCCGCGCTCGGCGCCGCCACGCTGACCGCCTGCCGCAACGCACCCGGGCCGGACTCAACCGCCGCCGTGCCGACAGCCGATCCTGCTGACTCACGGCCGCCCGACGGTCATCACTTCCGAAGAGAGGAGAAGTCCGAAAGCCCATGCGCAAGTTCCCGCTCCCCGTCTATCTGCTCCCGTTGCTGGCCGCGTGCGGCGGCGGCGACGCCACCGACACCGGTTCGATCCAGAGCCTGCAGGGCCCACAGCAGGTGTCGGTCATCGAGGCCAGCGGCGGCTCGAACAACACCGTTCGTCTGCCGCGCCATCTGCGAGCGGTCGCCGGCAGTGACTATCAGACCGACGCCACGCGCTTCTGGATCCGCGACAACTCGCTCAGCGCGCTCGACACCGTCAACATGATCCTGCGCAGCCTCACCGAGACGCAGTACTGGGAGCAGACCAACAACGGCCCGTACCGCGCCCTGGTGCAGCAGGACGAACGCAACGGCGGCGGCGAACGTGGCAACACCGGCCCGGTCTACGAGGAGTGGATCGTCGACTCGACGCGCGCGAGCAACAGCGCGCCCCAGATCGCCAGCTTCTGGATCAAGGGCGTCGAACAGGGCGAGGAGTCGGTCATCTACGGCAAGCTGACGGTGACCGAGGAGCCGTCGGACGCGCAGCCGTTGGGCATGTTCACGCTCTACTTCAAGAGCCTGCCGGTCGGCGAGCCCGCGACCAGCACGAATACGATGTTCGAGGGCTACATGCGCACGATCGCGCGCAACGACGCCCAGACCGAGGTCGAGTTCTACATGGCGCACGGCGACGTCGAGGGCACCGTCGCCAGCGGCGACTACGCGCAGCGTGAGCGTATGCACCTGCTCGGCAACCCGCTCGAGCAGAGCGGGCGCGCCTACACCGAACGCCGCTACATCCAGAACCACGGCGGCAGCACCTACAGCGAAGAGGGTGAGTACCAGCTGCAGTTCAACGCCGACTACGTCGCCCGCCGCGACGTGGCCAACGGCAACACCCTCAGCGTGCTCGACCGCAACGACTTCGAGACCCGCGTCTACCGCTACGGCGTCTACGACGGCACCACCGAGGCGCGCGTCGACCAACTCTCGGGCTTCCCGGTGCAGGACAGCAACGGCGCCAACGGCTGGGCCGGTTTCCACGGCATCTGGTTCCCCGAGAACGTGACCCTCAGCAACGGCCAGACGCTCTACCGCCGCAGCTTCCAGGACAACTCGACGACGCCCTACACGCTCGTCATCGCGCCCGGCAAGCTGGAGAAGAACACGCGTGACTCGATCACCCTCGGCGACATCGAGGGCGAGGACATGGAGTTCTTCGATCCGAACGGCGGCGGCCAGACCAAGGTGCGCTTCACCGGCACCGACCTCGTGCGCGTCGCCACCATGAGCAATGGTGAATGGCAGATCGAGAACACCCCGGTCAGCATCAGCAGCGGCTTCACCACCGGACAATGGTGCAGCTTCTGGAGCCAGGCCCGCGGCAACGTCGAATTCAGCTGGCCCGCCTCGCTGTCGACCTCGACGCCGGCCTACGTGTGGTCGCATACCACGCTCAACGCCGACTCGGCCGAGCTCGCCGGCGGCGACCTCACGCTGCACGGCTACTTCCACATGCTGCGCGCCGGCATCACCAGCGATCAGGCCAACTTCCAGAACAGCGAGTCGCCGTACCTGCCGGACGCCAGCAGCACCAGCAGCGGCAACCAGACCTACGTCTTCGACAAGGAGACGCTGATGCTGCAGCTCGGCGGCACCGACGTGAACCTCGCCAACGGCGTCACCATCACGCAGGGCCCCGGCATGTTCGGGCTCGACTGCGGCCCGCTGTTCGCCACCGCGCTGAGCTCGTTCGGCGACATCTCCTCGCAGACCGTCACCTACCGCTGGTCGTTCGGCAGCAACTCGTGGAACCAGCTGCGCACGCTGAAGGACGCCAACGAGGACTTCGTCACCTTCGACCCGCCGACGCGCTTCACCTACGTGCACGCGGAGAACGGCTCGTCCTACGACGGCCGCACGTTCTTCCTGGAGTGGGATGGCTCCAACCTGCAGGGCCTGCCCTACGAACAGGACTCCGGCTCCGGCAACTGGTACCCGCTGCTCAACATCCCGACCGGCACCGAGGTGACCGCCGCCAGCACGACCTACAAGATCAAGCAGCTCGAAGGCGAGCAGATGATGGTCGAGGTCGGCAGCCCGAACACGGTCTACACCGCGCAGGGCTTCGACATCGACGGCACCACGATCACCGAGCCGGAAGCCACGCCGTACCAGGACCCGGCGATCGGCGAGATGCCGGAGGTGACCGCCGCGCCGCTCTACGTCGGCGGCATCGCGCAGAACGCCGGCGGCTGATCGCCGGCGGCGCCGCGGTCAGCGCCCGAGTTCGCGCAGCAACCGCGTCGCGCGATACACCTTGCGCAGCGCCTCGACGATCGCCTGCGGATGCACGCAGACGCTGCGCTCGACGCGCTCGCCGTAGAGGAACTCGTTGGCGAGCGACTCCATGTTGCCGTCGAACAACAACCCGGCGAGCCGCAGGTCGCGATCGACGATCGGGCTGCCCGAGTTGCCGCCGGTCGAGTCGACCGTGCAGACGAAGTCGACCGGGGTCGTCATGTCGAGGCGGTCCTTCGCCAGCAGCCAGTCCTGCGGCAGGTCGAACGGGTGCACCCCGTCGAACTCCGCCGCCCGCGCGAACAGGCCGTGCAGCACCGTTCGCCACGGCGCCAGCGTGCCGTTGTACGGATAGCCGGCGACGCGACCATCGCTCCAACGCAGGGTGAAGGTGGCGTCCGGTGAGACGTCGTTGCCGTAGACGGCGAACAACAGCCTGGCGAGCCGTTCGGTCAGCGCCGCCTCCTTCGCCTCGATGGCGCGCTGCTGCCGCTGGTTTTCGTGGCCGAGCCGCCGGATCGCCCGCGCCGCCAGCAGCGCCGGGTCGGTGGCCACCGCGATCGCCTGGGCGCCACCTTCGAGCAGCGCCGCCAGCACCGCATCGTCGCCGAGCCGCGAACCCTCGACCAGCCGCTGCACCGCCGCCACCGGCGCCGCCCCGGCGAGCAGCTCGTGCAGGTAGGGGTCATCGGCCGGCAGCCGCCGCTGCGCCCGCAGCAGGTGATCGGCGAACAACGCCTCCTGCAGCGCGTCGCGCGCACACACGGCGTCCTTCGCCTTCTGCGCCTCGGCCTGCTCACCGCTGGCCGCGAAGTCGAGCAAAGCCGCCGCCCGCAGCAGCAGCGGCAGACCACCGGTGGTCTGGAAGTTGAGCGGCGCATCGAGCGCCTTCTTCTCCTGCATCAGCCGCTCGAGCTGACGCCAGACCTCGATCTCCCCGCCGCGGCCGCTGCGTTCGACGCGAGTCTGGAAGGCGTGCTCCGCCGCCGCCTTGCGGGCCTGGAAGGTCGGGTCGGTCAACGCCGCCAGCTCGCCGCGATAGAGCTTCTGCGCGTTCTCGAGCCCCAGGATCGACGTGCGCAGGGTCTTCTCCGCCTTCGCATCGGCCGCGGCGAACCGGCGCAGGATCGCCAGGCGGTTGTCGATCAGCTCCCGCACGCGCGGGTACCTGGCCTCGCGCTGATAGCCGAGCTGCGCCGCCGTCAGCAGCCGCTGCGTGCCGCCGGGATTGCCGGTCAGGAACACGAGCTCGCCTTCCTGCGGCCCGTCGCCCCACTCGAAGTGAGATGCCGTGGTGTCCGCTGGCTCACCGCCGACATAGGCGCGGCAGAAGGCGAAGTCGATCGCGTAGCGCGGGAAGACGAAGTTGTCGGGGTCGCCACCGAAGTGCGCGACCTGCAGGTGCGGCGCCATGACCAGCCGGACGTCGTCGAAGACGCGGTACTGATAGAGCTGCCAGACACCGCCGTGGAACAGGTCGACGAGCTGCGGCTCCAGCCCGGGATCGGCGGCCCGCGCCGCCGCGAGCAGCCGTTCGCGGTTCTGCTCGCGCACCGCCGCGGCGGCCCCGGCATCGGCGGCCGCGGCGACACCAGCCATCACCTCGGCGGTGACGTCGCGCATGCGCACGAGCTGCTGCACCGTCAGGCCCGGCAGCTTCACCTCGTCCGCCATCGTCGCGGCGACGAAACCGTCGCGCACCCAGTCGGCGGCCCCTTGCACCTTGGCGATGGCATCCCGGGCGCAGTGGTGGTTGGTCAGGATCAGCCCGCGCGATGACACGAACGACGCCGAACAACCGCGGCCGAAGCGCAGCGACGCCAGCCGCATGCGGTTCCACCACGCCTCGTCGGGCCGGAAGCCGTACTCCTGCTGCAGGTAGGCGAGCGGCGGCCGTTCGAACGTCCACATCTTGCCGAGCCCGAGCTCGTCCTGCGCCCGCAGCAGCGGCAGGGCGGCGCACAAGACCACGGCGGACAGGCGCACCGTCATCACCGGCCTCCCTGCTGCTGTCGCCACTTCTCGATCAGCTCGGCCTCCCGCGCCGCCGGCACGCCAGTGCGATCGAACGGCATGTCGCCGCGCTCGCTCTTCGCCCACGACAGCGTGTCGCGCACGGTGTCGGCGATCGGCCGGAAGCTCATGCCATTGGCGAGGGCCCGCGCGTTGGCGACGTGGCCGCGGCCACCCTTGGCGATCCACAGCGGCATCTGCATCCACGGCCGCACTTCGTTCTCGAGCAGGAACTGCTCACTCGCCCACACCAGCTCCACCGGCTGCGCCGTCGCGCACTTGCACGCCGACAGCAGGTCGCCCATCGACACCCGCCCGGCGAAGCCCGTGCAGTTGAAGACGCCGGCGACCGCGTGTTCGACACAATGCAGCATCCACGCCGCGAGATCGCGCACATCGACGAACTGCACCTCGCCATCGGGATCCGCCGGCGCCAGCACCGCGCCGCCGCGATCGATGCGCACCGGCCACCAAGTGAAGCGATCGCTGGTGTCGCCCGGCCCGACGATGAGGCCCGGCCGGATCGTCGCCACCTTGCCCGGCATCGCCGCCATGGCCGCCGCCTCGCAGCGCGCCTTCAGCGGCCCATAGAACGGCATCGACTGGCGGATGGTCTGCACGTCGCCGACCTTGTCGTCGGCGACCTCACCGACCGCCGCGCTCTCGTCGATCTCGTCCCCACGCTGGCCGAAGTCCCGGTAGACCGACACCGAGCTGATGAACTGGTAGTGCTTCGCCTTGCCCGCGAACAGCTTCGCCGTCGCCTCGACGTGCGCCGGCACATAACCCGAGGTGTCGATGACGGCATCGAAGGTGCGGCCTTGCAGCGCCGTCAGGTCGCCCTTCTCACGATCACCACGCAGCTGCTCCAGGTCCGGGAACAGGCCCGGCGCGGTCTTGCCGCGGTTGAACAAGGTCACCGTATGGCCGTTCGCCAGCGCCGCGCGCACGAAGTGCGGGCCGAGGAAGCCGGTGCCGCCGAGCACGAGCATTCGCTGCGGCTCGGTCGCACGCGGCCAGCCGCTGCGCGCCAGCAAGGGGGCAGCGGCGCCGGCTGCCGCCAACGAGGTCAGGAAGGAACGGCGGGTCGGACGAGGCATGGCCGGAATCTACGGCTCTGCACCCCTGTGCGTTGGCCGAATCCGACGCCGCGGCGCGACACTTCCCCCACGCCGGGCTGGCGCCCACCTGTCCGCGTCGCCTCAATGCCCGCCATGAGCGAACGTGAATATGTGCTCGGCACCGGCGCCGACGAGCTCGCCCGCCTCGGCCAGCAGCACCGTCTGTGGTCGGACGCTGCCGTCGCCGCGTGGCGCCGCGCGCGCCTCACGCCCGGCCAGCGTGTGCTCGACGTCGGCTGCGGCCCGGGCTTCGCCGCCTTCGACCTCGCCCAGCTCGCGACGCCGAGCGGCGCCGTCGTCGGGATCGACGAGTCCACGAACTTCGTCACCTACGGCGGCTACGAGGCGCAACGCCGCGGCCTGCCGCAGCTGCGCTTCGCGGTCGGCGATGTACACGACCTCGACGCGGCCCTCGGCGGAGAACCGCCGTTCGACCTCGCCTATGCCCGTTGGGTGCTGTGCTTCGTACGCGACCCCGGCGCCGTCGTGCAAGGCGTCGTCGACCACCTGCGCCCCGGCGGCCGCTTCGTGGTGCACGACTACTTCAACTACGGCGCCATGACGACCGCGCCGCGCCGCAGGAGCCACGACCTCGCCGTCGCCGCGACCATTCGTTCGTGGCGCGCCCGCGGTGGAGACCCCGACATCGTCGGCCGTCTGCCCGCCCTGCTGCGTGCACACGGCTGCGAGATCGAACACCTCGAAGCCCACCAGCGTGTCGCCCGCGGCGGCGACACCATGTTCGCCTGGCTCGACACTTGGTGGCGCACGTTCGCGCCCAAGCTCGTGACGATGGGCCTGCTCGCCGCCGCCGACTGCGCCGAACTGCTCGCCGACCTGACCGCGATCCGCGACGGCGAAGACGACTTCGTGCAGTGCCCGACGGTCTACGAGGTGATCGCGCGGAAGCGGTAGGCGCGCCGCACGGGTCGAGAGAGCCGCCTGCGCATGCCACCGCGCGCCTCGCCGCCCAATCGCCCTGCCCCGTGGCGGATTCGCCGGTGGAGCGCCGCGCGGCGCAGCCGCGCGTCGCGACATCCCCGGATCCTGTCGGGGATGCCACCGCGCGCTTCGCCGCCCAATCGCCCCGCCCCGCGGCGGATTCGCCGGTGTAGCGCCGCGCGGCGCAGCCGCGCGTCGCGACATCCCCGGATCCTGTCGGGGATGCCACAGCGCGCTTCGCGCGCAGTGGCACACCCGACAGGATTCGAACCTGTGACCCTCGGTTCCGAAGACCGATGTTCTTCCGCTGAACTACGGGTGCGCGGAGGGCGCAGCGTAGCCGCCGCTGCGGGCCTTTCCCACCCGATCCTCGACGCCACTCGTCAGCGCGCACCCAGCGGATCGCGGCGCGGCCAGGTCATCGCGGCGAGACCCGACGCCACCAACGGCAGCACGTGCAGCACGCAGCGGTCGGCGGCGACGTCGAGGTGCCACTGCAGGTCGTAGACGGTGCCCAGGAACACCAGCGAGTAAGCACCCATGGCCAAGAGGAAGCTGGCGAACAGCAGTGCCCCGGCGACCACCTCGCGGCCGCGCAGCAGGCAGGTGATCGGCGCGGCGACCAGGAACGTCAGCGGCAGCAACCGGTGCAGGGCCGGATCGGTCAACAGACCCCAGTAGTAGTCGAGCAGCCGCGGCCCATGGCTCGCGAACTGGTCGGCGATGCGCCCGAACAGCACGAGGTCGTTCTGCAGCCCGTAGTGGCGATTGAACGCGCGCTGGAACAGCAGCGCGCTGAGCGGCACCAGCAGCCACGCCGCCGCGGGCCACCACAGCGCCGGCCGCGTCGGCGACCGCCACCACCACCAGACCCGCTCGACCACCAACGGCCCGAGCAGCGCCAGCACCAGCATCGCGCCTTCGTTCTTGGTCGCGACCATCGCCCCCATCGCCAGGCCCGCGAGGCCCAGCAGGGCGCGTTCGCCGGTCTCCCGCCAGCGCAGCAGCGACTCGGCGGCGGCCAGCGTCGCGGCGGCGAGCATGACGTCGGCGTAGGCCGTCGGTGCCATCGAGGTGAACGAGGTGCCGGCGAACGCGACCAGCACCAGCGTGGCGACGAGCGGGTGGGCGCGGCGATGCAGCGCCGCCGACAGCATGCACAGCAGCGCCACGGCGAAGAACTGCACCGGCAGGCGATTCTCGGCGTGCAGCACGCGCCCGGCGCTGGCGAAGGTGAGCACCTGCGTCAGCGGGTTGAACAGCGGGTAGTCCGGGTGTTCGACGAAGCCGCCGAGGCCGGCGCCGAGGTCGAAGCCCGGCGCGCAGTAGAGCAGCTTGGCCTTGGCCGCGAAGTTGACGGCCTCGTCGCTGTAGCGCACGAGCTGGGCGCCGGTCGCCGTGAAGGTGTCGAGCAGCAGCAGCGTCAGCACCAGCACCGGCAACCACGACCACGACGCAGCAGCGGCCGTGTCGGCAGGCACAGCGACGGCGGTTGGCGGGCGGCGCGCGGCCCGTCGCCAGAGCCAGGCGCCGGTGGTGGCGGCGGCGATCGGCAGGAGCCACCCGGGCAACGGTTGTCCGCGCCACAGCCACAGCAGCGTGGCGTGCGCGAGCACGTAGTGACCGACGAGGTAGCCAACGCCGAGCGCGAAGGCGCGGCCGTGAGCCGGCGCCAGCCCGAGCCAGCGCACGAGCCCGCAGCCGAACAGCCCCGGCGCGGCCACCGACATGGTGGCGACCCACACCCACGTCGTCAGCCCTTCTGGAAGCGCCATGTCTGGAAGCCAGGTTTGTCGACGAGCCGTGTCCAGCCGGCCCGGCCGGCGGGGGAACGGTCGCCGGGCAGCACGCACAGGAGCGCGTCGTTGCCACCCGCGACGAGCTGTTCGACGAACAGGATCGGGTCGGGCGCCGCGTAGAGGAACGGGTCGGGATACAGGAGCGTCGTGAGTTGCACGAGCAGCCCGTTGCGCGCCGACAGCGTCGCCAGCAGCGCCGGGTCCTTCTGCACACGTTCGATGTCCTCCTTGCCGCCGGTGACCTTCTGCGTCACCAGCAGCGAGCCGGGCGGCACCTCGGTGCGCAAGGCGAACAGCAGCTCGGCGTCGGCGCCGAGCGCACGGCGCAGCTTGTCGTCGGTGCTGTCGAGCAGCCGTTGCTGCCACGGCACCTGCGCCTGCGCGACGGCGCGCTCGCCGAGCTGCAGGGCCGCAGCACCTGCCTGCCAGCCCAGTGCGGCGAGCACGAGCCCACGCAGCGCGAGAATCGCTGGGCGCCGCCCTGACGCGCCAGAGGCGTCAACCATCGGCGTCGCCATGCACGACCACGGCCTTGATGCAGTCGCGGCGGCCGGCGGCGGCGAATGCGTGCGGCAACGATGCCGCCGGGAAGCGGTGCGAGACCAGGTGGTCGCCGACGCCCCGCAACGCCGGTTCGGCGACGAGCAGCTGCAGCGCGTCGTGGAAGTCGCCGCAGCGCGAGCTCGTCAATCGCAGGCCGCGGCCGACGACCGCCTGCAGCAGCGGCGAGCACGCCGGTGCGGCGAAGCGCGGGTGCAGCAGGATGCGGCCGCGCGGCGCCACCAGCGGGTCGTGGCGATCGGCGAACGGCCGGATGGCGGCGTCGATCTGCGCGCAGCTGTCGACCACGGCGACGTCGGCGCGCGGCAGACCGGTGCGGGCCCTGGCGAAGTGGGCGGCGGCAGTGCCGGCGTCGGCACCCACGACCTCGGCAGCGGCGACCAGCGGCGGCGGCGGTGGCGCCGCGGCGAGCCAGGCGACGCGGCGGCCGCGCCACGCCATCGGGTCGCCGAGCGGCGCGATCGCGAGCTCGTCGACGACGAGCTCCGTCAGGTGCAGGAGCCCGCCGGCAGGCTGCCCGTGCGTCGACTTGAGGTGCACTTCGCGGCGCGCGAGGCGCACCGCTTCGTCGAGGCCCGACGGCGCGCCGGTGGTGTCGATGACGACGTCGAAGGCCGGCGTCGGCCCCGCGAACGGCGCCACGTGCACTTCGTCGGCGCCGAGCGCCTTGGCCAAGGCGTCGAGCCGGCCATCGCGCACGATCGCGGCGACGTGGAAGCGCTGCCCCGGCGCCGAACGGTCGCGCACCGCGGCCAGCGCGGCGACGACGAGCATGCCGAGGCGGCGTGCGCCGAGCACGGCGATGCGTTCGCCGGCGCGGGGCGCCACGGTGCGCACCGCGTGCAAGGCGGCGGCGAGCGGCTCGACCAGCACGGCGGCGGCGTCGGGCACCGCGTCCGGCACGGGCAGGCAGGCGGCGATCGGCGCCAGGATCCACGGCCCGAAACCACCCGGCAGGTCGTGGATGCCGAGCGTGACGCGCTCGGGGCAGTGCGTCGGCAGGCCGGCGCGACAGAACGCACAATCGTGGGCCACGCCGCGCGCCGCGTGCGAGGCGTTGATCTCGACGACGTAGCGGCGGCCATCGTCGCCGACGGCGAGCACCTCGTGGCCGATCACCTGCGGCAGCGGGAACGGCAGGTGGTGCCGGGCGAGGTCGGTCGAACAGATGCCACACTCGCGCACGCGCAGCAGGCGGTAGCCCGGGCCGAGTTCGAGCACGACGCGACCGTCGCGGCGCACCGTGAAGCCACGCCCGCCATCGCCGTCGAAGGCGTAGTGCGCGGGCACGAAGCTGCCATCGCTGCGGTAATCGTAGGCGTCGAATTCGCGGTGCACCACGTCAGCCTACCTCGCCCGGGCCGGAGCCGACGCGCAGCAGGTCGAATCCCGGCACGACGGCGAAGCGCCGGCGGAACACCTCGGCGACGCGGCGGCCGACGGCGCTCGACGCGCCCGGTCGTACCAGCGCGATGGCGCAGCCGCCGAAGCCGGCCCCGGTCAGGCGGGCGCCGAAAACGCCGTCACAACCGCGCGCGGCGTCGGTGATGACGTCGAGCTCGTCACAGCTGACCTCGTAGTCGACGCGCGTCGACTCGTGGCTCTGGTCGAGCATCTTGCCGAGCGTCTCGTAGTCGTGGCGGCGCAGCGCGGCGGCGCCGGTGCGGATGCGCTCCATCTCGCCGATCACGTGCCGGGCCCGGCGGAACAACACCTCGTCCATCGCGTCGCGGCTCTGCTCGAGGTCGTCCATCGTGTAGGCGGCGAGGTGCGGCAGGTCGCGCACGTGCGTGCGCAGGATCTCGTGCACGTTGGCGCACTGGGCGACGCGTTCGTTGAACCCGCTCTTCGACAGGTGGCGCGGCTTCTTGGTGTCGAGCACGAGCACCTCACACGCCGCCGGATCGAACGGCACGTGCTCCCAGCGCGGCCCGGCGCAGTGCAGCAACAGCACCTGCCCGGAGCGGCCGAGCGCCGACGCGAACTGGTCCATGATGCCGCAGCGCACGCCGATGAAGCCGGTCTCGGCGCGGTGCGCGAGCAGCGCGATCTGCTGCCGTTCGAGCCGGGTGGCGAACAGCGCGTCGAGCGCGATCGCGGTCACCACCTCGATCGCCGCCGACGACGACAACCCCGACGCCATCGGCAGGTCGCCGCCGAACCAGGCGTCGAAGCCGCCGCCCTTGCCGGTGCCCTGCTCGAACAGGTGCCAGACGCCGAGCGGATAACCGGCCCAGCCCCACTCCGGCCGCGTACGCGAACCGATCTCGCCGCTGCGCACCTCGACGCGCTGCGGCAGGTCGAGGCTGCGCAGCCGGATGACGTCGTCATCACGCGGGCGGATCGCCACGAAGATGCCGCGGTCGACGGCCATGGGCAGCACATCGCCGCCGCTGTAGTCGAGATGGGCGCCGACGAGGTTGATGCGCCCGGGGGCGAAGAAGCAGCGTGGTTCGGCGCCGAATTCCTCCCGGAAGCGGGCCACGACGGTCTGGTGCACGGGAGAACGTGGCGGCGCGGTCATGGCGGGTTCGGCGGCGCAGGGCACCGCCCGGGCATCGGAATGCCTCGCCGGTTCCCGTTCAAGCCGCCGGCCACATCGGAGTAACGTCGCCGGCGGCACGTGCTATCACGCCGCGCCCCCGCCCGATCCGATGATGCCCCCGATGCTCCGTTCCGCGTTCGCCGTCGCCCTCGTCGCCGTGTCCGCCGTGCCACCGGCCCTGTCGCAGGAGACGCCGCCCCGACCAGCGCTGGCGCCGTCGCCGGAGCCGCCGTTCCTGGTGCGCACGTGGCCCAAGGACCGCGGCACGCCGGTCGCCGTGGTCGGCGCCCACACGATCACGCTCGGCGAGCTGGTCGAGCACCTCGACGCCCGCCACTACCCGGGCTTTGGCAAGGCGCTCGACTCCATGCCGGGCATGCGCGCCTACCTGCAGTCGGACCTGATCGCGCCGTGGGTGCGCCAGTTCGCCGACCTCGACGCGCTGCGACAGACCTTCGTCGAGCCGCCGATCGACGAGGACAAGCTGAAGGCGGCGCAGAGCGAAGCGCTGCGCCAGGGCTTCCAGGGCTTCCTCGACACCTACGTCGCCGACCTGCGCCAGCGTGGCCTGCCCACCGACCTGTCGCAGCGGCGCGTCAACTCGCTGCTGGCCGACTGGCAGCTGCGCCACGGCCTCGGCTGTGAGCTGCAGGGCCTGCTCGACTACCTCGAACCGGGCGACTACACGACGCCGCAGCTGCGTGAGTTCTTCCTGGCCAACGCGCGCGCGTTCGGCGGCCAGGTCAACATCGAGCACATCCTGGTGCAGCACCGCGACGGCGGCACCGGCATCCTGCTCGCCGACGCCGGCATCGCGCGCGCCAATACGCGCCTCGCCGACATCAAGGCCCGCCTGCGGCCCGACGGCTCCAACTTCGCCGACATCGCGCGGCAGTTCTCGGACGACACCCGCACCGGGCGTGAGGGCGGCAAGCTCGACGGCGTGCACCGGTTCGACGACCGTCTGCCGGCGGGGCTGTGCCGCGCGGCGTGGAGCCTGCGCGACGGCGAGGTCAGCGACGTGGTCGAGACCCAGTACGGCTGGCACATCGTCCGGCGCGTCGACTTCAGCCAACAGGTGTTCGTGCTGTTCACCGACGCGGCGATCCCCGACATCAAGCAGGTGATGCGGCGCGCGATGCAGGAAGAGCGGCTGTTCCACGCCCGCGAACAGGCCAAGGTCAGCCTGCGCCTGTGAGGCGGAGCCGGCTCACGCCCGCGTCGGCGTCAGCGTCCACCACAAGAGCACCCAGAACGGATTGAGCACCGTGTAGAGCGCCGCGAGACGGCGGAACGACACCTTCACGGTCTTGTGGCGGAACCACGCCATCGCCAGCCAGGCGCCGAGCCAGCCGAACCAGAACACCAGCAACAGCAGCGTTCGTTCGGGTACGCGGCGGCCATTTCGGCGTGCGCGCCACTTGTCGAATCCGAACACGGCGATGGTGAGCACGTTCATCAGCAGCACGCCGATCCAGACGACTGGCAACATGCCGGCATGATGCGAGGCAGGCCGGCGGCGCGGCAAGGCGGTAATCGCCGGCGCCCCGGCTAAGCTGCCCGCCGCATGCAGCTGACCGCCAACGACGTCGCCACGGCGCACGCCGCGATCCGACCGCACATCGTGCGCACGCCGACCGTTGCCGCGCCGCGCCTCGGCGAGCCGATCGGCGTGCGGCTGTTCCTCAAGCTCGACAACCTGCAGTACACCGGCTCGTTCAAGGACCGCGGCAGCTGCCTCAAGCTGCAGCACCTCGCCGCCGCCTCGCCGCGGCCGAGCGGCGTCATCGCCGCCTCGGCCGGCAACCACGCACAAGGCGTCGCCTACCACGCCCGACGGCTCGGCCTGCCGGCGACGATCGTGATGCCGATCACGACGCCGTTCTCGAAGATCGAACGCACCGAGGGGCTCGGCGCGCACGTCGAGCTCCATGGCGAATCGGTAGCCGAGTGCACCGTGCACGCGCGCGCGACGGCCGCCACGAAGGGCCTGGCCTTCGTGCACCCGTACGACGATCCGCTGGTCGTCGCCGGCCAGGGCACGGCCGCGATCGAACTGCTCGAAGACCAGCCGCAGCTCGACACCATCGTCGTGCCGATCGGCGGCGGCGGGCTCGCCGCCGGCACCGCGCTCTGGGCCAAGCACGTCAACCCGCGCATCCGCATCTTCGGCGTGCAGACGGCCATGTGCGCGCCGATGCGCGCCCGGCTGCGCGGCGAGACGATCCCGGTCCTGCGCACGCACACGCTCGCCGACGGCATCGCGGTGAAGACGCCCGGCGAGATCCCGGCCGCCATCCTCGCCGATCACCTCGAGGACGTGCTGCTGGTCGACGAGGTCGACATCGAGAACGCGGTGCAGGTGCTCGCCGCGCAACAGAAGGTCGTCGCCGAAGGTGCCGGCGCCGCCGGCGTCGCCGCCGTGCTGCACCACGCCGGCCTGTTCCGCGGCCACGACGTCGGCGTCATGGTCTGCGGCGGCAACATCGATCGCCGCATGCTGTCGACGGTGCTGCTGCGCGGGCTCAAGCGCGACGGCAAGATCGCCAAGCTGCGCATCTCGATCCACGACGTGCCCGGCGTGCTGTCGCGCGTGACGCAGCTGATCGGCGCCTCCGGGGCCGATGTCATCGACATCGAGCACCAGCGCCTGTTCAACAACCTGGCGCCGCGCCAGGCCGAACTCGACGTCGTCATGGAGACGAAGGGCGCCGCCCACGTCGAGCGCATCCTGCACACCCTCGGCGAAGCCGGCTTCCCGGCGATCACGATGTAGCCAGCGATGACCGCCGCCGGCGAACCCCTGCCGCCGTTCGCCGCCGCCGCCGCGGCCTACCCGGAGCGCCTGCCGCCCGCCGAACGCAAGCGCCGCGGCGCCTGGTTCACGCCGCGTTCGCTGGCGCAACCGACGGCGCAGCGCACGCTGGCGCCGCTGCTGCGGCGCGACCGACCGCTGCGCATCGTCGATCCCGCCGTCGGCGGCGGCACGTTCCTGCTCGCCGCCCTGGAGGTGCTCGTCGCCGCCGGCCTGCCGGCACCCCACGCCGCCAGCTGGCTCTGCGGCCGCGACCTCGACGCCACCGCCGCCCGACTCGCCGCCGATGCAGTCGCCGAAGCCAGCGGCGCCGCCGCCGACACGCTCGACCTCCGGCAGGGTGATGGCCTGCTCGACCTCGAGCCCGGCAGCTTCGACGCCGTGCTCACCAATCCGCCGTGGGAGACGCTGCAGGCGGGCCCCGACGCCGCCTCCCGCACCCGCACGCTGCGGCCCCACTTCTCCCACCAGGGCCACGGCAAGCTGCAGACTTACCGCCTCTTCGTCGAACGCGCGTTCACGCTGCTGCGCCCCGGCGGCCGCCTCGGGCTGATCGTGCCCGCCAGCCTCTGGTTCGACCGCGACGCCGAACCGCTGCGCCGGCTGCTGCTCGACCACACCGATTGGCAGTGGTTGTTCGGCTTCGAGAACCGCGACAAGGTGTTCCCGATCGACAGCCGCTACCGCTTCGCCGTGATCGTCGCCGAGAAGGGCGGCCGCACGCGCGCGGTGCAGGTCGCCTTCGGCCGCACCGACGTCGCCGAATGGGCCGCCGCAGCACCGCCGCACGTGCGCTACGAACGCGACGAACTGCGCCGCTGCAGTCCGCTTTCGGGCACGTTCGTCGAGGTCACGCACCGCCGCGACCTCGACCTGCTGGCCCGCCTGCACGCGAGCGGCACCCCGTTGCTCGGTCCGCACGGCGCCTTCGAGTGGCGGCAGGGCGACTTCAACATGACGGCCGATCGTGGCTGCTTCGTCGAGCGCGCCCATGCCGAACACGACGGCTACGCGCCCGACGCCGACGGCGTCTGGCGCCGCGCGGGCGCCATCGACCTGCTGCCGCTCTACCAGGGCGCGATGATCGACGACCTGCAACCGAACGCCGCTGCCCACGCCGCCGGCCACGGGCACGGCACGCGATGGCAGAAACCGCGGCCGGACCGGCTGCAGCCGCTCTACCTGGTGCCGGCCAGCACCTTCGCCGCCACCACCACCGCCGCCGGTCCGCGCCTCGCGCTGCGCGCGCTGTCGAACGCGACCAACGCGCGCACGGCGATCGCCTGCCTGTTGCCGCCGGTGCCGTGCGGCAATTCGCTCGGGGTGCTGACCAACCGCGCCCCCACCACGACGCCGCTGCGCCAGCTCGCCGCCGGCACCGCGGCGCTGTCGTCGCTCGCCTTCGATTGGGCGCTGCGCATCCGCCTCGGCGGCACCAACCTCAACCGCTTCGTCCTGATGGACTGTGTCTTGCCTGCCCTCGACGAAGCGACCACCGACGAGCTGGCGCGGCTCGCGCTGGCGATGTGCGCAGTGCTGCCGTGGCACGGGCCGTTGTGGCAACTGGCTCAGCAGGAGGGCTGGTGCGGCGACGCGGCTCCGGCGCTCGATGCGGCGACGCGGGCGCTGCTCACCACGCGCATCGACGTGCTGGTCGGGCGAGCCTTCGGTCTCACGCGAGCGGACGTGGCGTGGATGGTGCGCGGCTGCGAGCTGCCGGCCGAACGGCTGGTGCGGCACCGACCGGCGCCCGAGCTCGCGAAGGGCTTCTGGCGCGTCGACCGCACGCTGCCCCCCGCGGCGCGGCGGCCCAATCGCTGGCTCGCGGCACTGGGGTAGGTGGCGGGGGCCGTTGAGCAGCGGACCCGGCGACGCTACGAGACCAGTTGGCCGAGGTCAGACTACGGGTGGGAGCGAGGCGTCGAACGGCCCGCGACGCCCAGCGAGGCTGTTCTGCTGCCAAGGAAGGCGAACGACGGGATCGCCAGGCGGGGCGGAGCATAGGCAACGGCCCCGGACCACTCGATCCGGCAAGCACTCGTTGGCACGAGGCGCCACCGGCGCGGCACATTCCACTGTGGCTTAGCACCTCCGGCAGTTTCACGATCTGCCGTCGCCTCCAGACCGGGTGTTCCGCTTACCCAACAATGCACCCTGCACCTCGTGCTGCGCCGGGCACCTGACGATTCGCTCGCTTCAGGCTCGCATCCACGAAGCAGTAGCCACGTCAAGGCGCAGATGACGGCAGCGAGCGGCGCCCACAGCTCCCAGGCTGGCGCCTTGCCGGCGGTGCGGTTCCTACTCATGCGCGTATGCTCTCACGTCAGCGCGGGGCGCAACTGGCCTTCTGCCTTCTGCCTTCTGCGTGTTGGGGTTCATGGCTTGCCCTCACTCGCGGCGCGCTCCTGCCTTCGACCCCAACCGGATCGACGAGATCCAGCGTTTCCGGACCCTACCTTATCGTGGCCGACGAGTTGCGGCAGGGGCCCAAGGGACAAGATCCGAGCGCTCCGGGCTCCGAACTGCGGAGTCCAGCGACCCCAACAAACCGCAACCGAGCCTGACCCGCCCCAGCCCCCGCCCACCCCGAGGGCCCAGCCCCGCCCGCCCGTCACTGCTTGCTCTTCTCGCGCCCGGCCAGCTCCACCGCCACGTCGATATCCCACTCCACCAACTCCCCATCGGCGATCGTGCGCGTCACCCGCAGCTCTTCCTTGCCCGGCTCCGTCAAGATCGCCGTGTAGGTATCCGGCGGCACACTGCCGAACGTGTACCACCCCGAATCGTCGACCTCCTCACGATTGCCCATCAGCCGCTTCATCACCGAGAGCGTCGACATGCGATTGACGACCGGCTTGCCGCGGCTGTCGACGAGCGTGATCGTGCCGATCGGCAGCTGCTTCCGGTCGACGTTGGTCGCGCGCACGCGCAGCGTCGCACCGCGCACCACGCGCAGCGTCACGTCACTGGTGCCGTCCTCGGTGACCGTGACGTCGTCGACGCGGCCGGCCTGCAGCGCCTCACCTTCGACCCGCAGGTCGTAGACGCCCGGCGTCAGGCCCGGGATCTCGAAGCGACCGTCGCTGCCGCTGCGCACCGGCCGCCGCTGTGACCCGAGCAGGTCGAGCAATGGGTTGCCGGCCTTGCTGCGCCGCTTCGCCGAGGTCTCGACGTAGGTGATCTCCGAGCCGACCACCGGCGCGCCCGATCCGTCGAGCACGACGCCCGTGATGCGCCCCGCCAGCGGCACCGTGATGACGATGCCGGTGACGTCGGCGGCCGGCGCCACCACCACGCCGTCGAGGCAGGCTTCGCCGTAGCGCTGCTGCGATTCGCCACCGCCGCGCCGCGGCGGGCCGAACGCGCTGCCCGCCGTCAGCTTGTAGGTGCCCGGCGAGACCGAGCGCATCGTGAACTCCCCCTTGTCGTTGCTGCGCGCCTGGCTGAGCCCGTTCTGGGCGATCAGCCCGAGCAGTCCGTCGGCACCGGCCAGCGCCCCGCCGCTGCTGCCGAGCGTCACCTGCATGCCGGCGACCGCGTTGCCCCGCGAATCGATGACGACGCCGTGGATGCTCGCCGTCGGCAGGTCGATGTCATAGACGAACTCGCGCAGCTGCTCGCCGATCTCGACCTCGAAGGTCGTCTGCACCGGCTGACCGAGGAAGCGCGTCACCTGCATCACATAATTGCCGGGCTTGATGCCGGGCAGGTCATAACGACCGGTGAGGTCGGCGGCGGCGGCGCGAACGCCCATGCCGAGCAGACCGTCGCGGTCGCTGCCGAGCAGCGAGACCAGCGCGCGCGGCACCGGCTTGCCGCCTTCGCGCACGACGCCGAAGACGTGCACCCCGTCCTCGCTGTCGTCGTGTACGTCGACGCGCGTGAACTTGCCCTGGCGAACGGTCACCGCCTTGAGCCGCATGTTGCTGAGCAGTTCGAGCGGGATGTTGTCGGCGCGTTCGTCGAGGCGCGACTTGAAGACCATGAACTGGCCCGGCGACAGCCCGTCGATGCGGTAGTAGCCGCGCTTGTCGGTCGTCGAGCTGCGCACCGAACCGGCCGAGATGCTGAAGGCCACGATCAGCGCGTCGGCGAGCGGACGGCCGCCGAGCCCGGTGACGTCGCCTTCGACGCCGCCGCCCGCGTCGAGCACGATCTCCACCAGGGGCGTCGGCTTGCCGGCGACGAGCTCGACGTCCTTGGTCGACGACTTGGCGAGGTCCGGGTGGCGCGCCGTGAAGCGGAACTTGCCCGGTTCGAGCGCCTGCACCACGAAGCGGCCCGCGCTGTCGGTGATCGCGCTGCGGTGGTTGACCGACGAGGACAGCGCCAGGAAGTCGAAGTCCTCGGGGTCGATCTGGAAGTTGAACGGGCCGCGCCGGCGCGTGTCGTCCTGGCGATAGGCGGTGACCTGCGCGTCACTGACCGGGGCGCCGGCGTCGTCGACGACGGTGCCGCTGACCTGCAGCCCGGGCGCCATCACGAAGGTCAGCAGCTCGCTCGTCGCTGCCGGCGCGAGGTCCACTTCCTGGCTGGCGGCGTCGAGGTAGCCGTCGGCGCGAACCCGCACCCGGACGCGGCCCGGCGGCACGCCGTGCAGCTCGAAGCTGCCGTCGGCGGACTGGATCTCCTGCCAGTTGCCGTCGAGGCCGGCGAGGCCGCGGTCCATCATGGTCTGGCCTTCGGCGAGCTGACGCGTCTGCTCGCGCTGACCACGCCGCAGCCACGGTGGACCGCCACCGGGGCCGTCGTCGTCGCGCCCCCCGTCGCGATCGCGACGCGCGCTGGCGTCACCGGGTTTGGGGATGTCGCGGCTGCGTGTATCGACCCGGAAGCGCGGCAGCGGCTGGTCCCCGGCGAGCACCTTGCCGCGCACGGTGACACCGCGCTCGATCTCGATCAGCACGGGTTCGTCGAGCTTGACGCCGGTCTTGACCGTGGTCGTGTAGCCGGCCTTGCTGGCCTGCACGAACAGCCGTTCGCCGGTGAGGCCCCTGGCCACGAATTCCCCGGCGCCGTCGGTGACGGCGTCGACGCGCCGCACCTTCAGCATCATCTTCAGGAACTGCGGGTCGTTCGGCCGCTCGAACGGGCGCAGCTCGACGGCGACGCCGGCCACCGGCTGCTGCTGGTCGTCGACGACGCGACCGCGCACCGTCGCGCCGATGCCGAGCTGCAGCACGAGGTCCGGGTAGACGCCGCCGTCGACGACGGCGAGCTCGGCGATGTTGCTCGGCGCCTGCTGGTCGGCGACGGCCACGAAGGCGACCCGGCCGGCGGCGACGTGTTCGATGCGGAAGTGGCCCTTGGCATCGCTGACGATCGGCTCGTCGCGGCCGTCGGCCGAGAACAACACGCGGCTGATGTCGAGGTAGACCATCGCCACCTGCGCTGCCGCGACCGGCGCTCCCTGCTCATCGAGCACCTGGCCTTCGATCGTAGCCCCGGCGTGGCCGCGCAGCGCGACCTCACGGACCTGGCCGACGAGCACGTCGACACCGTGTTGCTCTTCGAGCGCGAACTGCGACGAGCTCGCCGCCACCGTGTAGCCGAGGCCGGCCGGCACGCCGGGCAGGTCGAAGCGGCCATCGGCGTCGGTCTCGGTCTCGAGCCAGCGGTACTGCCGTTCGGTGATCTGGCCGAAGAACGCGTTGAGGCCAGGCCGCAGGCTGACGCGGGCGCCCTTGGCCGGGCCGCCGTCGGCGCCGAGCACGATGCCGCGCACGCGGCCGCCGGCGACCGCCCGCAGCTCGATGCCTTCCTGGATCTGGCCGCCGGCCAGCCGCGCCGTGCCGGGCGTGCGCACGAACCAGCCGTCGCTGCGGGCGTCGAGGAAGACGCGGCCCGGCAACAGGCCGAGCAGCTCGAAGCTGCCGTCGGCGTTGCTGACGGTGCGGCCGAGTTCGCGACGCGGCGCGCGCGTCGACGCGAACATGCCATCGGTGAACAGGCCGCGGAAGCGCGCCACCAGCGGCTCGATCGACGGCGCGTCCTTGATGGCGACGACCTCGACGCCGCCGAGCGGCCGGCCGGTCTTGGCGTCGACGACGACGCCGCGCACGCCGGTCGGTGGGCCGCCGCCGGCGAGCACTTCACGCCTCGTGGTCTCGCCCGGAGCAGCGGTCGCGGCGCCGGCGCCGCCGAGCTCGCCGCGCTCCGCATCGGCCGGGGAGGCGGTGGCGGAGCCGCCGGCGGTGGGCGGTGCCGGCGGGGCGGTATCGCCGCGCAGGAAGAGCATGCCGAGCACGAGCAACGCCGCCAACAGCACGGTGGCGAGCACGACGATGGGGCGATTCTGCATGAAGGGACGCCGGCCGGGGGCGCGGCCGTGCATTGGCGGCACGTGGCCCGGCGGGGACGCCGCATTGTCGCCGGCGGCGGTGCGCGAGGCGAATCGTTCAGCGGGCGGCGGGCAGGTCGAGCACGAACACCGTGTGGCCGGGCACCGAGCTGTCGAGGCGGATGTGGCCGCCGTGCGCCTCGACCAGGCGGCGGCAGATGGCGAGGCCGAGGCCGGTGCCCGACGACTTGGTGGTGAAGTAGGGCTCGAACAGGCGGCCGCGCACGGCGTCCGGCACGCCGGGGCCGTCGTCGGTGACGCGGATCTCGATGCGGTCGCCGGCCTGCGCCGTGGCCAGCGCGACCACGACCCCGGCCGGCGCCGCTTCATGGGCGTTCTGCAGCAGGTTGAGCAGCACGCGCGCCATCGCCTTCTGGTCGATGACGAAGCGCGCCCCCGGTGCCCCCGGCGCCGTGTTCACCACCACCGGCTTGCCGGCGAACAGGCCAGCACCCTGCCCGCGCACCTCGGCCAGCCAGTCGTCGACCACCACCGGCACCTGTTGCTGCGGCGCCACGCCGGCGAAGGCGCGGAAGTCGCTGGCGATACGATCGAGCGCGTCGGTCTGCTCGAGCACGGTGCGGGCGAGGCGATCGGCGACCAGCTCGGCGCGTTCGTCACCTTCGGCGCGCGCACGCTGCAGCAACTGGGCGGCCATGCGCATCGGCTGCAGCGGGTTCTTGACCTCGTGCGCGACCTGGCGCGCCATCTCCGCCCAGGCCTGATCCCGTTCGGCGTGGGCGAGCTTCTGCCGACCGAGCACGAGCTCGAAGGCCATCTGGTTGAAGGAGCCGGCCAGCTCGCTGAGCTCCGGACCGCCGCGCGCGGGCACCGACACCGCGAGGTCGCCGGCGGCGATGCGGCGCGTCGCCGCGACCAGCGCCTTGACCGGCGCCGTGATCGCGCGCGACGCCACCAACGACCACACCATCAGCACCAGGATCGACACCACGATGGCGACCAGCAGCACGCGTTCGAAGGCGTCGCTGGCGGCGAACAGCTCCGCTTCCGGCACGGCGACCCCGACCACGAAGGAGCGGGCCGCGCCGGAGCCGCACGGGGCGCAGCCGATGCGCCACGCCCGCCCATCGGCGTCGACGTAGGCGAAGCGCTGCATGTGGTCGGCGGTGACGAGCTGCGATGCCAGCGGCGACGGGCCGAGCGAGGTGCCGTAGCGCGCGCGGTTGGTGTGGGCGACGATGGTGCCGGTGCGATCGACGAGGAACACGCGCGCCGACGGCAAGGCCGCACGATCGACGAGCACCTCGCGGGCGCGGTCGAGCACGAGCTGCACCTCCGACCACCGCAACAGCGCGAACAGCACACCCGGCGCCCCGTCCGGCTTCGGCACGTCGAGCGCGAGGCCGAGGTGGTGGCACCCGGGGTCCATCGAGCGATAGCTGCCGTCGTGGAACAGCAATGGCGAACGCCCCCACGGCAGGAACTGCGCGCCGCGCTTCTGCTGCGCTTCGCGGAACCACACCTGGTCGGCGACCGAGGGCGGGATCATCGCCGCGCGGCGGCCGTGGGTGTCCGGGTCGAGCCGCTGGCCGTCCTGCCAGTAGACGACGCGGCCATCGGCGTCGGCGAGCAGCAGCAGGTCGAGGCAGTTGTCGAGCAGGTCCGGCACCAGTTCGACCTGCTCCTCGAAGGCAAGGAGCTCCGCCGGCGTCTCGTCCTGCAGCGCGCGCCGCGCGATCTCCCGCACGATCGCACAGGCCTGGTCGGCACGTTCGAGCTGCGCCTCGATCTTCTGCGCGTGATCCGCCGCGAGCTGCGGCAGGAAGACGCGAAACACCTGCTCGTCGATCTGCTCGCGCATGCCGCGCAGCGAGAACCAGCCGTAGAGCAGGAGCGGCAGCACGGCCGAGACCACGAGGGTCACCAGGAACCGGCTTGCCAGCGAGATCGAACGCACCGGCGGGATTATGCAGCGGCACGCTGGCGGGCGCTGCGGCGGAACGGCCGCAACCGCCACGCGGCAGTCACCCTGTCCCCCTGCAGCCGGGCACGACCCCGCTCAGCCGCCGTTCGCCGGCGCCTCACCACCAGCGGCTGCGCCGGCGGGAGCTTGCTCACCAGCCGGCTGCGCCGTCGCCGCCTTCAGGCGCTCGATGCGCGCGCGCACGTCCTGCCAGCCCGGGTACCACGTCTCCACGCTCTGGTAGTGCTCGAGCGCCGCGGGCAGGTTGCCTTCGGCCTCGGCCTGTTCGGCCGCCTGCCACTCCTTGGTCGCACCTTCGATGTCGATGCGCAGCGCGTCGACGCGCGCCGCCTCGTCCTTGACCCCTTCGGGCCAGTCCTTGTGGAGCACCTCGTAGGCCGCCAGCGCCGCGGCCTTGTCACCGACCAGCTCGAGGTCGTGGGCGACGTGGTACTTCGCTTCCCCTTCGAGCTTGCGCAGCAGCACCATCGCCTCGCTGACGTGGCCGCGCGCCATCACCGACTTCTCGAAGGCGCCCTGCAGCATCTCGCGCGCCTCGGCATAACGGCCGCTGCGCATCTCCTTCTGCGCCTTGTCGAGCGTCGCCAGCACGGCGAGCTCCTGCTCGACCTGCTGCATCTCCTGCTCGACGCCGATGTCGGGGTCGTAGCGCATCGCCTCGCGATACTCGATCAGCGCGGCGCCGTACTGGTCCTGCTTGGTGCAGGCGCGCGCGCGTTCGACGGCCTTCAGCGCGCTCTGCCGGCGCGCCTTCTGCTGCAGGCCCACCGCTTCATCACTACTGGGTGAATTGGCGATCACGTTGCCGGTGTGCCACATCACCTCCACGTAGCGGAACTCCGGCATCTTGCGCAGCGCCTCGAGGAACTGCTGCTGGGCGCGCGTCGACATCGCCTTCATGCGCACCTTGACCGCTTCGAGGCCGGCCTGGGTCTCTTCGAGGCCGGGGCACAGCTTCTCCGCCTGCATGTACTGCTCCATCGCCCCGTTGAGGTCCTTGCGGGCGAGGAATTCGTCGCCGCGCTGGGCGATGCGACGGGCCTTCTTCCAGGTCGCCCAGTCGCGCAGGTCATCGGCCCCCGGGTAGTCCGGCTCGATGGCGGTGAGGCGGGCGAGCGTCGCCAGGGCGTCGTCTTCACGCTCGGCGAAGATCTCGCGGCGGGCGCGGTCGCGCAGCATCAGCCGCAGCACCCGCTGCCGCTCCTGCTCGAGCTCGGGACTCACGCTGCCGCCACCATTCGCCTGGTCGGTCGCGGCCCTGTCCAGCACGCGCCAAGCGTTCTCGTAGTCGGCCAAGGCCAGGAAGTGGTCACTCTCCTGCAGCACGGACTGGGTGGCGCAGGCGGCGAGCAAGAGGGCAGGGAGGAGGCGCAGGTACTTCATGGGGGGCCGTGGGTGGCCGGGCGGCCACGGACGCGACAGCGGGCGGCTGAGACCGCCGCCGCGCGCGGCATCTTCCCGGGCCTGGGCAGGATGTCCACAACCAGGGCGCCACACCCGGCCGCACCGCGTCGGGAATCCCTGATCGGGAGCACCCCAATGGGCCGATAGGGGCACGCGATGGGCACGGATGGCGACATTCTCGACGAGTTCGACGACGACCGCCTCGAACAGGCGATCCAGCGCGCCGACGGCGACGGGCCCTGGCGGGACCCGCAGGCGCAGTTCGTCGACCCCAAGGTACAGGAGCTGCTGCGCGAGCTGCAGGCACCGCCGCCGCGGCTGAGAAAGAGCAAGAAGCGGCCGAAGCGCGACGTGCCGCCCCCGTCGGACTGGCAAGAGCCAGCGCCCGGCGGCAAGCGGGTCGGGGCCCCTGCGCCTACCGGCCGGCCGCCGTTCGGGCCCGGGGATCCTGACCTCGCCGCCTTC
The DNA here is from genome assembly GCA_016793265.1 of Planctomycetota bacterium. GTDB lineage: Bacteria > Planctomycetota > UBA1135 > UBA1135 > UBA2386 > JAEUHT01. The sequence continues at coordinate 33,472 of JAEUHT010000166.1, read as the reverse complement.
GAACGCCACCTCGGCAGCGAAACGACGGCGGCCGCGCCAGCACAACGGTCACCGCAGCCGGAAGCGGACCCAACCGCCCGGTCGCCGGTGCCGCGAGGCGCCGCGGCAGTGCCGGCGCCAGCACCTTCGGCCGGCCGCGAGATCACCCTTGCCGTGCTCGCCGCCGCGACGGTGTTCGTCGCCGTCGTCGGCAGCCACGCCGCCATCGCTGGCTGGACGGCGGACCTGCTCGGGCGCGGCCTCGCCGCCAGCGTGCTGACCGGCTTCGTCTGGCACGTCACCGACGCCGGCCGCTTCCGTTCCCCGCTGATCGCGGTCGGCGCCGAGCTGCTGTTGTTCGCCAGCACGGGGCGCATCGGCGAGACCGACGTGCGCGTCGCCATCGGCGTCGGCGCGCTGGTGGCGATCCTGGTCGCCGGTGTGCTCGGCATCAGCCGCGAACACCGCTTCGGCGGCGGCGTGCGGCACTGATCGCCGCGCGCCGGCCGGCGACGCCCGCGCTCAGGCCTTGCTGATGAAGGTCTCGAGGTCCGCGCGCAGCTCGTTGAGCCCGTAGTTCTGCACCGTGATGCAGCGGTAGACGATGCGCTCCAGCTCCTCGGGCGTCTTCGGGTTGAGCACGTGCGGCGGCGTGTAGCTGAAGAAGTAGCTCAGCGACAGCCGCTGCGTCTCGCCACCGCTCTGGCGGCCGGCGAACTCCCACGGCACCTCGTCGAACGGCAGCGTGCCGGTCAGGATCTCGTAGATCATGATGCCGATCGCCATCACGTCAGCCTTGCTGTCCGTGAGCAGCATCGGGTTGTAGTGCGGCGTCGTGGTGACGACGGCGCGGTCCGGCAGCCGCATCGCCGGGTCGATCAGCACCACCTTGCCGCTCGGCTTGATGATGACGTTCTCCGGCTTCAGGTCGCCGTGGTAGGGCAGCGTGTCGCCCTGCTTGAGGGTGATCAGCGCCCGCACGATGGCGAGGAACCAGTTGAGGTGGATGCCCTCGAGGCTGCGGATCTTCTCGCGCAGCGTCTTGCCGCGAACGTACTCGAGCACGAGCACCGGGTTGCCGTCGACGATCAGGCGGTCCTGCAGCGCGACGAGGTTCTCGTGCTGGCAGTTGGCGAGCAGGTCGCCCTCCGCCCGCAGCATCGCCTGCACCTCCTGTTCGTCGAACAGGTCGACGCGCACGCCGCGCGGTTCGAAGAAGATCGCCTCGGCCGGCAGTTCGTCCGGGCTGATGCCCTCCGGCGTGCGCCGGGAAGTCACCTCCAGCAGCCGGGTGACCTGGCGACCGCCGCCAGCGGCGCCGCCGACCTTGAGGGCGACCTTGTTCCCGGTTTGTTCGTGTTGGGCCAGGTAGACGGTGGCGAAGCCACCCCTGCCCAGGAACCGGGTGATCCGGTAGCCCTCGATCACCTCGCCAACGGCAAGCTTCATCATCCAGTGCGTCCCAGTTGCGGTGCCGGCTGCCAGCTCGGCCTCCGGTCGCACTGTTTTCGGTATCCCCTTTGTCAGAGTTGAGTTATGGCATTCGATAGCGATGTGGCGACGATGACAAGGGCTGTTCTGGTTCAGCGGATCGTGAAGGTCTGCAGCCGACTGACGACCGCCCGCGGGCCGTCGCCGAGGGTGACCGTCCAGTGGAAGGTGCCGCCGCGCGCGAGGTGCTGGGCGAACTGGGGTGGCGTCATCAGCTGCGAAGCGGCGATGCCGTCGACGAAGGCGAGCTCACGGTAGCCTTCGTCGAGCAGCGCGACGCGCGCCGGGGCCCAGGTCCCCGCCACGCGGCTCCAGGCGAACACGGCCGGCACGCGGTCGGCGACGCCGCGCGGCTGGATCGTGGCCGGTGGTTGCAGGTTGCCCTGGTATCTGGTCGATGTAGATGCCTGAACCAGCGATGGCAGCGGCGCGACCGGCGCCGTGGCAGCACACACGGCGATCCCGATGCAGCACAACCCCACGAGTCGCGGCCAGGCCGGCTGCGGGCGCCCGGCACGCACCGCCCGCGCGGTCGCCACGGCGCTGGCCCTCGGCACGCGCCAGGGCCGCAGCAACGGCCGGCCGTCGGCGCCGTGCGTGCGCGCGGTGGCCGCTCCCGGGGCCAAACGGCCCAAGGCCGTCAAGAACGCCCACTTCGACATCACCTCATGATCGGCAGCTCCCCCCCATCACATCAGCGCTTTCCGGCGATCCTCACCTTCGCCCTGCTCGCGGCCGCCTGTGGCGGTGGCGGCGGCGGCGGCAACATCCCTGACGCCCCGCCGGTGCTGATCTCGGCGTCGTTCGTCGGCGCCGGCGGCAGCCCCGTGGTCGGCGACACGCTGGTGCTGACCTTCTCCGAGAACGTCACCGCCGTCGGTGGCAAGCTGCTGACCGACGCCGACGTGACGCTGTCGGGCGGCGCTTCGCTCGGCGCGGTGGCGGCCGCGCCGACGCAGCCGGCGGCCAACACCTTGGTGATCGTCTTCGGTGCCGGCGTGAGCGTCGTCGGCGACTCGACCACGATCGTGCTGGCGGCCGACAACGACGTCGTCGTCGACGGCGGAGGCAAGCTCGGCACCGGCGGCACCCCGGTCGTGATCGGCAGCAGCGACGGCGCCGCGCCCGTGATCGCGGACTTCACGCTGGCGGCGATCGACGCCGAGCTCAACGGCACCGGCGCCGCCGGCGGCACGCTGCAGGTGCCCGCGAACGGCTGGACGATCGACCTCGGCTACACCGACAACAGCGCCATCGCCACCGCGCAGACGAGCATCACCGCCAGCGTCAGCGTCAGCACCTCGTCGGGGGCGCAGCCGCCGGGCACCAACCTGGTGCCGTTCCTGACCACGGTCAGCGCCACCAACACCACCGCCAGCTACCGCGTGCCGTCGACGGTCACGTTCCCGAACGGGGCCCTGACGCTGACCGCGGTCGTCGCCGACGTCTCCGGCCTGGCGTCGAGCCCGGCGACGTTCGTCGCCACCGTGCGCGCCTTCACCGACCTGCTGCGGCCGTTCGAGACGAACGTCAACACGAGCCAGGTCTGGTACCTCGACTTCGGCCGCGACATCGAGTCGTTCACCACCAGCGGCAGCGGCACCGGCGTCCGCGTCGACATCGTCGCCGGCGCCAACGGCCGCAGCGACTTCGAAGACATCCTGCGTATCGTCGGCCTCAACTCGGCGACCCCGATCGCCAACGTGCAGGGTGGCCTCGACAGCAACGCGGTCGTCAACGCGCGCTTCAAGGACGAGCTCGTGCAGCAGCTCGAAGCGCTCTACGACGGCGCCAACGTCACCTTCACGCTGACGCAGCCGAGCGGCAGCTTCGGCAGCAACACCAGCGTCAGCTACGGCTCGTTCGGTTACTCACAGATCGCCATCGCCGGCTCCTCCGACCTCAACGGCGTGCTCGGCATCGCCATCTTCGACCCCAACAACACCACCCAGGACGACGACACGCGCACCGACTACTCGGGCACCCGGCTCGGCGTCTTCCTGCACACGATCGCCGACGCCGGGCTCGCCTCGGGCGCGAGCTCGTCGTTCCGGCTCGTCTTCGACACCTTCGCCGCGGTGCACGGCGGCGTCCCGATCGGCGAGGACAACGCCGACGACGACCGCCTGAACGGCACCAACACCGACGCGCGCGCCGACGACATCACCGCCGCCATCGCCGCGCTGGCGCGCTTCACCGCGGTGGTGACCGGCCACGAGTGTGGCCATTCGGTCGGGCTGGTGATGAACGGCGCCATGCCGACCGGGCTCTACGGCGACGACACCACGAACTTCCCCGGCTCCAGCGACGGCCACATCAGCAACCAGAGCCTGTTCTCGGGCGGCGCCATCAACGTGATGAGCCCGCAGCTGTCGTTCAGCTCGGCGACCAACGCCGGCACGCACTTCAACTCCCTCAACCTGGCCTACCTGCGCGAGCAGGTCTTCTACGGCAACTGACATGCGCCTCCTCACCCTGCTGGGCTCACTGAGCCTGCTCCCGTTCGCGACCGGCCAGGATCTGGGCCGCGGTCTCGTCGACGCCGACGTCGTCGTGGTGGCCCGCCAGGTCGGCAAGAAGCCGTTCGGCGACGACCTCGTGCTGCACCGCGTGCAGGTGCTGCACGACGTGCGCGGCGCCGGCGCCGACACCGCCGTCACCGTGCTCGACTGGCCCAAGCTCGGCCTGCACCTGCGGCCGAGCCCGCGCCAATCGCGCCTCTACTGCCTGCAGGACGCCAGCGTCACCGCGGCGAAGCTCGGTCTGCCCGCCAACGACGGCCCCTACTACCGCATGGTCGGCTGGCCGGGCAGCAACCCGCTGATCGGCAGCGACCTCGACCGCGACGCCAACCTCGCCTTCGCGCGCGTGCTCGCCGCCAGCGAGGCCGGCGCCCCGCCAGCCACCACCGCCGCCGCGTTGTGCACGATGGCGCTCGATGGCGAGCCAGGCATCCGCCAAGAGGCCGTGCGCTTCCTGCTCGGCCGCGAAGACCTGCGCGCGCAGCTCGGCCCGGTGTCGTGGAGCCGGCTCATGACCAGGGCCTGCGGCGAAGTCGACGACGTGCCCTACAAGATCGCGCTCGCCGAGCTGTGCGCCGAACAGCGCCTCGACGGCCTGCTCGACGCGCTGGCGGTGTCGCTGGGCCCCGTGCAGGACCCGGAATTCGCGCGCGCCGTCGGCCGCATCGGCCGGCTGCTGCACGGCGAACAGGCCACCAACCGGCTCGAAGCCCGCCTGCAGAACCTCGGCGACGCCCACGATCGCGCGGCGACGCTGCTGGCGATCGGCGCCACCAATACGAAGGCCGCGCTGGCGGCGCTGCAGCGTATGGATCAGGGCGACAAGGCCGTCGAGGCCGCCCTGCGCGAGCACCGCGCCTGGCGCGCGGCGCAGGACGCGGTCGGCCGCCGCAAGTAGCCGCGGCCGCCGCGCCCGACGGCGATCACTTCAGGTCGCCGCTGCAGCAACCGCTGGCGCAGCCGCCGTCGCAGCAGCCGCCGGCTTGGGCGAGGCGGCCTTCGACCGCCTTGGCGATCGCCGTGGCCTGCTCGACCAGCTGCTCCTTCGACGCCGCCGCCGACTTCTTCAGCGTGACCCCGCAGGCGGCCAGGAACTTGCCGTCCTTGGCGCAGATCGGCACCGTCACGTCGAGCGCGTCGCCCTCGTCGAGCGTCACGGTCTCCCCGTTCTGCATCGCCTTGAGGTCCTCGGGATCGGACGGCTTGCCGAGCTTGCTCGGCAGCGTGCTGGCGCAGGCCTTGGCGCCGCCGCCGCCGGCGGGCGTGCAGTGCAGCGTCAGGCGCGTGCAGTCAGGGTGGTCCTTGGCGACCGCCTCGACGGCGGCCTGGTGCGAGCTGCAGTCGTCGCCGCACGTGGACTTGCACGACGTCAGCGACACCGCGGCGAACAGAGCGAGAGAGAGAATCGTGAACTTCATGTCAGGGGCTCCTTCGAAGGCGGAGAAGGTAGCCGACCAGGCCGCCGGCGAAAACGCCGATCTGCCGGTCGCCCGCCCCTCACCGCGCCGGGCGACGCAGGCGCTCGATCACCTGGCGGGCGTGCCCGAACTCGAACAGCTGCTGCCGCGCCTGCAGGTCCGGCTGGGCCGGATCGAGCCGCGTGCCGTTGCCGTGCCAGCGCTTGTCGGGCTGATCGCTGCGCGGATTGGCCAGGAACGCCGCCGCGTCGGCGCGCAGGGTCCATTCGATCATCGGCCGCGCCGCCGAACCGGCGAACAGCTGCAGCCGGGGGGTCGGGTCGGCGTCGAGGTCGAGTTCGAGCTCGGCCCCGCCCGGCAACAGCCAGCGCAGGCGATCGGCCTCGGCGCGCGCCAGCGCCGCCCCGGCCGGGAACAGCGCGCGGCCACGATCGGCGACCGCCGCCACCGCGGTCATGGCGCGCCGCACCTCGGCGTTCGCCTCGCGGTGTTGGCGCTGCATCACGGTCAGCGACCGCAGCAGCGGCGCCGTCAGCACCACCAGCCGCTCGCGCGGCGCCAGCTCGGCGCGGTCCGCCGCCACCAGTGCCCGGTCGAGCACGAGCAGCGGGCCGAGCGCGATCGGGCGATAGAGGTCGCCGCCATCACCACAACAGGCGAGGCGCGGGCCGGCCCAGCCATCCGGGCGCCGCGTCAACGATGCCGGGCCACCGTTGCGCCAGGGCTGCAGCGCCTGTTCGCCGGCGACGACGACCACCTCCTGCACCCGCTGCCGCGACGACGGCGCCAGCGTGATGCGCACCAGCGCGCCATCGCCGAGCCGCAGCTCGATCCCGCTCGGGAACGGCCCGGCGCCCTCCTGCGAGCGCAGGTGCACGAAGCCGTCGGCGGCGACCAGCAATTCGCGCCGCGACGGGAAGGTCAACTTGACGCCGACGGCGCGGCACTCGACGAGCACGCCACCGGGCGTGCGCACCGCGTCGCCATCGCCGAACTGCAGGTCGCCGGGAACCCTGTTCACGCCGCCGTCACCGAGGCCGTAGTCGGCTGCGGTCGGCGCCTCGGCGTCGGTCAGCACCACCTCGGGCAACGGCGGCGCCGGCGGCCGCAGCCGCGTATCGGCCTGCGCCGCAGCCGGGACGAGGCAGAGCAGCATGGTCACAAACGGCAGCAAGGAGCCCATCGCATCGGCGCTATCGGCGCGCGCGGGCTCCTGGCTACAGGCCATCCCCAGCCGGGCTCCGGTTCACGGCCGCGTCACGCGCACGCCGTCGCTCAACGACATGCCCTGCGGCGCCGTCGCGTCGAGGAACGCGGCCTGGCACCACACCAGCGTGCCCGGTGGCATCGGCACGAGCCAGCTGGCGTCGTGCTGCAACGGCGCCCCGCCGCCGACCAGCGTCACCAGCAGGTCGAGCGACGGCACCAGCGTGCCGCCGAACAGCGGCACGTCGACCGCCTGCAGGCCGAGGACCAGCACGCCGACGCCGAGGCTGCCGTAGTTGCCGATCGTCAGCTCGAGGGCCGCGACCTGGTTGATCGTGCCCGCCCCGACCAGCGTCGGCTTGCCGTTCGCGCCGGCGATGCCGCCGCCGAGCTGGCACCACCGCGGCGCCTGCGTGGCGCGGAACAACGCCACCGTAGAACACGTGTTGGTGATCGACAGCACGTTGTCGGCGCTGCCGGCAACACCCATGGTGTAGCCCTGGTACAGCACGTTCGGGCTCGACCAGCGGTTGACGCGCGTTCCCGGCGCGTAGGCCATGATCGTGCGGTAGGCGTTGTCCGGCGTGCGATAGCCGTAGCTGTAGGGGAACGCAGGCGTGCCCGACGCATTGTTGATGTCGTGGTGGCAGCCCATGTTGTGCCCACACTCGTGGGTGAAGGAGCGGTTCGTGATGCAATTGCGCACCGTGACCGCGAAGGCGTAGTCCTCGAAGCCCGTCGACGGCGCGCCCATCAGGAAGCCGATGCCGCAGAACGCCGCCGGCGGCTCGATGATCAGGTGCATCAGGTCGGCGCCGTAGTCGTCGCGCAGCGTGTGCACCTCGTCCATCTGGCCGTCGCCCGGGTTCTGGAAGGCGTACAGGTCGCCGCTGGTGCCGGACTCGACGAACGCCGTCTCCGCCGCGTAGACGAGCCGGAACTCGATCGGCGCCCCGGACTCGCGGTGGCCTTCGTTGGCCTGTTCGATGGCGCTGACGATCGCCGTCTCGATCGCCGCGACACCACCGGCGCCGACGCGCGCCGCCGGCGTGTAGAAGACCATCACGTCGAGCGTCGTCAGCGAACAATCGCTGTTGCCGCCGCCGAGCAGCGACTGCGTGGCGGGTCCCGCGGCGTGTACGACGTGCGTGTGGTCGGTGCCGCACGCCATCGTCGCCGGCAGCTGCTCGGCGTCGAGCACCTGCAGCACGTGCACACCCGCCGCCGGCGTCGGCACCAGGGCATACTGCGCATCGGCGATGTCGATCAGGGCGTTCACCTCGCCGCTCGTCGCCAGCGTCAGCACGAGCGTGCTGGTCTGGCCGGGCACGTGGGCACGGAAGGTGCGGTAGCCGAACATGACGTCGGTGCTGGTGACCTGCACCGTGACGTTCCCGGTCGGCAGCGCGAGCCCGAACGAGCCGAGCGGGGCGGCGCCGAAGGTCGGCAGCGCGCGCAGCAGCGTGGTGTCGACGGCGACGAAGACCGACTGCGTGATCATCGGGTTCTTGGCGCGTTCGGCCGCCTGCCAGGTCACGGCCGCGGCCGGTGGCGCGGCGAGCGGCGACAGCAGCGGCGGCGGGGTTTGCGCGCGGGCGGCGGCGGCGGTGGCGAGGACGAGGGCGACGGTGAGGCAGCGGATCATCATCGGTGGTGATTCGAGCAGGGTCGCGACAGCCTACCCGCTCGCGGCCGCCGCGGGGGTTCGCAGGGCCTCGGGCATGCCGGTGCCGCCTTGCACGGGCCCCTGCAGCGCTACCTCGCCAGCCTGCATCAAGACCCGCCCGTGATCCGCAACGGGTCGGAGCGTGCTACCGTGGCTCGCACACCATGACGTCCACCCCGCGGTTCGCTGCCCTCTTGGTGTTCGCCGCTCTGCTCGCCACCACCACGCCAGGCCAGTCCGAGCTGCGCGCCGTCTGGGTCGCGCGCGACGGCCTGACGTCGCGCACGAAGATCCAGAGCACGCTCGACCAGCTGCTCGCCGCGAACTGCAACTGCGTCTGCGTCAACGTCTGGAGCCGCGGCTACACGATCCACCCGAGCGACGTGCTCGCCGCCGCCTGCGGCGTCACGCAGGACCCGGCCTACGTCGGCCGCGATCCGCTGGCCGAGTTCGTGTTCGAGGCGCATCGCCGCGGCATCGAGGTCGAAGCCTGGTTCGAGTATGGATTCATGTTCGGCTGGAGCGGCTGGTACGCCGGCGCCAACGGCCGCGGGCCGGTGCTGAACGCCAACCCGTCGTGGGTCGGTCAGGACAACACCGGCAACACGCAGGTCAGTGACGGTGCGGGAGGCTTCTTCACCTGGGCGAGCCACGAGCATCCGGCGGTGCGACAGTTCCTGGTCGACCTCGTGGTGGAGGTCGTGCGCCGCTACGACGTCGACGGCGTGCAGTTCGACCGCTGCCGCTATCCATCGACCAGCTTCGGCTATGACCCGACGACCAGCGCCGCCTACCTGGCCGCGACCGGCAACAACCCGCCGACCAACGTCAACCACGCTGCCTGGAAGCGTTGGCGCGCCGACCAGCTCAACGCGTTCCACACGTCGCTCTACGACGCGGCCAAGGCGGTGCGCGGCTCGGTGCGTGTCACCGACGCGCCGACGGTGTGGCCCGGCTCGTATGACAACTTCCTGCAGGACTGGCCGCAGTGGGTGACGGCGTCGTCGCTCGACCTCGTCTACCCGCAGGTCTACCGCACGACGGTCGCGTCGTACACGACGACGCTCGACCAACAGCTGGCGACGTTGCCGGTGCCGCTGCGCAGCAAGGTGGCGCCGGGCATCCGCGCCATCACCGGCACACCGACCAGCGAGGTACTCGGCATGGTCGCCGCCAACCGCGCGCGCAACCTGCCGGGGCACGTGTTCTGGTACGCGGAGGGGCTCTACGACGACTTGCCTTCGCTGCAGGCGACCTACTTCCAGGCCGCCGTCGCGGTGCCCGGCCAGCCCGCCGGCTGGCGCCCGCCGATGGTGGTGGTCGAGGAGAACGCCCCGACGACGACCGTCACGCCGGGCTTCCTGCCGGTCAGCCTGGTCGGTTCGAGCGGCGGCACCGCGCGCATGACACTGCCGAGTTCGGGGCCGACCGAGCAGGTCGTCTATTCGCTGTCGGTGCCGAGCGCCGGGCTCTGGACGCTGTGCACGAGCGTGCCGAACGCCGCCGGCCTCGCCACCGGCGCGCCGTTCGAGGTCGTGCACGCGGGCGGCACCACGGTGCTGGCGGTCGACGAGACGACGGCGGCGCCGAGCGGCTGCCGCGAGTTGGCGACGTTCTGGCTGCCAGCGGGTTCGACCACGCTGACGGTGCACGGCCGCAGCGGCCAGTCGGTCGTCGCGGACGCGGTCGGCCTCCTGGCGTCGCGCCTGCCGGGCGGCCCCATCGGCACCTTCGGCACCGGCATGGCAGGCAGCGCCGGTGTGCTCGGCGCGTCCATGCACGGGCGCGCCGGCCTCGGCGGCACGCTGTACGCGCAAGGCAACTGCGCCGTGCCCGGCGCGCTGCTGGCGCTCGGTCTCGGCTTCCAGGGCACCACGCTGCCACTGTTCGGCGGCACGCTGCTCGTCGTGCCGGCGGTGTTGGTACCGGGCCTCGCCGATGCGCTCGGCACGTTCACCACGCCGGTCGCTGTGCCGTGGTCGACGAGTCTGCTCGGCACCGACTTGTGGGCCCAGGCGCTGGCGTTCGATGCCGCGGGGCCGGAGGGCGTCGTGCTGTCGAACGGGGTCGCAGCGACGATCCAGTGAGCGTGCCCTCCGGTGTTGCTGTCGGCGACCGTGCCCGTGGCCTGCCGAAGCGCTGCCGAGGTGCTACTTCACCACCACGCCGAGCCGTTCCGCCAGCGCCAAGAGGAAGGCGCCGACGTCGGTGACGATGCCCTGGCTCTGCGCCGAGCCGCGGTCGCTGAGCTTGCTGACGACCGCCGGGTGGATGTCGACGCACACCGTCATCACCTCGGCCGGGATCATGTTGCCGGTGCCGATGCCGTGCAGCATCGAGCTCAGGATGACCACCAGCCCGGCGTTGTCGAGGATGCGGGCGTAGCCTTCCTGCGCCTTGATCAGGTCCATCTCGGTGTCGGGCAGCGGCCCGTCGTCGCGGATCGAGCCGGCGAGGCAGAACGGCACGCCGGCGGTCACACAGGCGTGCATCACGCCGTGCTGCAGCAGGCCCCGGTCGATGGCGGCGCGCACGCTGCCGGCGCGGCGGATCGTATTGATGGCCCGCATGTGGTGCATGTGGCCGTGCACCGTCGGCCGCCCGCTCTTCTGGTCGACGCCGAGGCTGGTGCCGTGCAGCGCGCTCTCGATGTCGTGCACGGCGAGCGCGTTGCCCGACAGGAGCCCGTCGACGTGGCCCGCGCGCAGGATCGCCGCCAGCACCGGCCCGGCGCCGACGTGCACCACCACCGGCCCGGCGACCAGGATCACCTTCTTGCCCTCGCTGCGCACCCGCTGCCATTCCCGCACGACCTCGTCGACCTGCGCGGCGAGGCGGCGTTCGCTGCTGGCGCCGCCCTGCATGAAGCCGAACTTGCCTTCCTGCAGCTTGCGCGTCGTGTGCGGCGTGACGCGGATGCCGGCGAAGCCCACTACGAGGCGCTGGCCGACGGCGAGGTCGCGCAGCTTGACGCAGACGGCGGCGCTGCCGTCCCAGACGATCGTCGCGTCCATGCGCTGGTGCTGCACCGGGTGCCAGTGGCCGCCGATGCGCACCTCGGTGGCCAGGTTGGTGGTCGAGTAGAAGCCCTCGGGCGCGGTGCCATCGAGGTCGACGGTCGCGAACACGGCGTCCTGCGTCTCGGTCTCGCTGAGCCCGAGGCTCATCAGGTCGGCGCGCACCCGTTCCCACTGCTTTCTGGCCGGGGCGGTGACCTCGAGCTCGAGCTGGCTCTCGTCGGTGCGCTGCAAGCCGATGTCGAGGCGCAGCACACGGTAGCTGGCACCGGCCGCCTGCACCGCCTCGAGGGCATCGGAGAGCAGGCCGGAGTCGATCAGGTGACCGCGGGCCTGGAAGTTGGCGACGATGGGCTTGCTCACGCGGACGAAGGTAACGGGTGGGCGGCCCGCGGCGAACCGGCAAGCCGCGGCCGCCGTTCCACCGGCCCAACGGCGGCAGCGCGGCGGTAGCATGCCCGTCCCCGAGCTCCCTCGATGTCACCACTCGCGCAGAAACTGATCACCGCCGTAGGCCAGAGCCTGCGCGGCAAGGAGGCCACGGTCGAGCTGGCGGTGATCGCCTTGTTCGCCGGCGGCCACCTGCTGATCGAGGATCAGCCCGGCGTCGGCAAGACGCTGCTGGCCAAGAGCCTGGCGAAGGTGCTCGACCTGCCGTTCCAGCGTGTGCAGTGCACGGCCGACCTGCTGCCGAGCGACATCACCGGCGGTCAGGTCTACCACCCGCGCACCGGCGAACTGACGTTCCGGCCGGGCCCGGTGTTCGCCTCCGTGCTGCTGGCCGACGAACTCAACCGCACGCCGCCGCGCACCCAATCGGCGCTGCTGGAGTGCCTGGCCGAGCGCCGCGTCACCATCGACCGCGAGTCGCACGCGCTGCCGGAGCCGTTCTTCGTGGTGGCGACGCAGAACCCGCTGACCACGGCGGGCACCTACCCGCTGCCGGAGAACCAGCTCGATCGTTTCCTGTTCTGCCTGCGTATCGGCCACCTCGACGCCGAGCACGAGATCGAGGTGGTGGCGCGCGAGGACGGCCACCTCTACGCCGATCGGCTGTCGCCGGTGGCGGGACGCGACGACCTGCAGGCGGCGCGCGCCGGCGTCGACGCCGTGCGCTGCGATCGGGAGCTGGTCGCCTTCATGGTCGAGCTCGCCAACCAGACGCGGCGCAGCGGCGAACTGCTGCAGGGCATCAGCACCCGCGGCGCGCAGGCGCTGCACCGGGCCTGCCGTGCCCGCGCCTTCGTGCACGGCCGCGCCTACGTGGTGCCGGACGACGTGCGGGCGCTCTTGCTGCCGACGTGGGCACACCGCCTGGTGCCGCGCGCCGGCGGCGATACGGAGTCGATCCTGCACGAGATCCTCGCCACCACGCCGCTGCCCGATTGAGCGCCGCATGGCGAAGCCCGCGACCACCATCGAGTTCACGCTGCGCGGCCGCATCCTGGCCTGGCTGGCGGCGCTCGCCGCCGGCGCCTCGTGGCTGGCCGACGACGCGAACGCGCGCATCGCCGCGGCGATGCTGGCGGCGCCGCTCCTGGTCGACTTCGTGGCCAAACAACGCCGCCTGCACCAGACCGTGCTGTCGCTGCCGCCGCGGCGCACCGCCGCCGGCTCGCGCTACACCGAGCACGTGCTGCTGAGCCACCTCGGCCGCAGCACCTTGCGGGAGTGCCTGCTGACCGAACCACGCACGATGCGCACCGAGCCGCCGGCGCTGCTGCCGACGGTGCCGCGCGGCGCGCCGACGACGTTCTCGCTGCGCCAATGCAGCCTGACCCGCTGCCACCAGCTCGAACGGGTGTTCCTGCTGGAGTCGTCGTGGCCGCTGGGCCTGTTCCGTGCCCGCGCCGTCTGCCGCGTCACCGCCGATCTCGTCACCGAACCGGCGCGCGTGCCGCTGTCGGCGGAGGTCGTGCAGGCGGCGAGCGAGGTCGAAGTGGCGCCGCAGGACCGGTCGCCGCTGCCGGGGCCCGAGTTCCACAGCCTGCGCGAACACCGCCTCGACGACGAAGCGCGCGGCGTACACGCCCTGCGTTCGGCCGCCACCGGCACCCTGGTGCGCCGCGTCACCCACGGCCGCGTGCCGCGCACCGTCGGCGTCGTGCTCGACCTGCGCCGACCGCCGGGCCGCGCGCTGCACCAGGGCGTGCGTCGCTTCGAATGGAGCCTCGGCGCCTGCGCGTCGCTGGTCGCCCATCTGCGCGGCCGCGGCGCCGAGCTGCGCGTGCTGGTGATCGCCACCGAGGCGGCGAACTTCCACGTGCGCGGGCCGGCGCAGGAGCTCGAGCTGCTGACGCTGCTCGCCGAGGCCGGGCCATCGCCGCACCGCAGCGTGCCGGGCGAGCAGTTCGAGGAGCTGCGCCGCCTCGCCCACTGCTACTGGATCCCGGCCGGCGCCTACCTCGCCTCGCCCGAGTTCGCGGCGATGCCCGGCTCGGTGACGTTGGTCGGAGGTGACTTCGAATGAACGTGGCCGGCCAGGTGCGACCGGCGGTGCGGTGGCTGTCGGCCGTGCTGCAGCTCGTCTGCGCGGCGCTCGCGCTCGGCAACCTGCCGGCCGCGGCGTTGCCGCCGGGCTGGTTGCTCGCGTTCACCCTGCCTGGCGCCGCGCTCGGCCTGCTCAGCCGTCTGCGTCCGTCGGCGTGGCAACGCTTCGCCGCCGCGACCCTGATGCAGACCGCGGCCTGCTGGCTGGCGCTCGAGTTCGTCGGGCCGATGACGCGGCCGGCGGCGCTGGCGTGCACGATCCTGCCGCCGCTCGCGTTCGCCACCGTGCGCCAGGACGAGGCGGATCGGTCGTTGGCGCTGTTCCTGAGCTTCTGCGTGCTGCTGATCGGCGTCATCCTCGACGGCATCGACCACACCATGCTCGGCGCCTTCGTGCTCGCCGCCTGCCTGACGCTGCGCTGCGCGGCGCACCAACAGGCCAGGCAGCTCGGTCGCCTGCCCGAACGCGCCCCGGCGCCGGCCGCGCGCGGCAGCGCCATCGCCGCCACCGTGCTGGTCGCCGTCTACTGCCTGTTGGCGACCCTCGCCTTCGACCGCGCCCTCGCCTGCCTGCCGTCGCCGGCCGGCGGGCCGGCGGCGCCGACGCCGAGCAGCCGCCCCGACCAACCTCGCAGCGCCGGTCTCGCCGACGACTTCGTGCTCGGCGGCGGCCTGCTCGGCGGGCTCGGCAACGAACAGCTCGTGCGGGTGCGGCGGCCCGACGGCGAGGCGGTGCCGAGTGACCTCTACCTGCGCTCGGGCTTCTTCACCGTGCCGGACCTCGATCGTTGGCAGATCGGCCCGGTGCGGGCGCGAGCGCTGGCCGGCAACGGTGTTTTCCAGCGCGACCCGCGCCCCGGCGCCGCGGTGCAGCAGCTCGACATCGAGCGCCTGCCCGGCGCCATGAACTTCGTCTTCGCGCCGCCGTCGACCTGCCGGCTCGGCAGCCTGCCCGGTCTGCTCGCCGACCACCCGCGCGAATGGCTGCGACAGACGCCGCCGGCCGGCACCCGCTACCGCGTCGACTACCAACGGCTGTCGCCGCCCCAGCTCGAACCCGACGCCGGTCCGCTCGACGCGGCGCTGATCCGGCTGCCGCAAGGGCTCGACATCCATCGCCTCGACGCGCTGCTCGCGCGCTGGAGCGCCGATGGACCGGCGGCCCAGGTGCTGCAGGCGGTCGCCGATGGCCTCGCGCGCCACTGCCGCTACGACCGCGCCGAGCCGGTCGGGCCGTTCGTGCACCCGCTCGAGAACTTCCTGTTCGCCGACGGCGACCGCCGCGGCTTCTGCATGCACTTCGCCTCGGCGGCGGCGTTGATGCTGCGCCTGCGCGGCATTCCCTGCCGCATCGGCGTCGGCCTGCACGGCGGCGGGCCGGACCCCGACGAACCCGGCGCGCGCATCTACGGCTCGCAGCACGCGCACGCCTGGGTCGAGGTGCCGTACGGCGAACTCGGCTACCTGGTCTTCGATCCGACGCCCCCGGGCGACCGCGGCCGCACGCCGACCTTCGCGGCGGCGACCGACGCCGGCGACGTTGCGGACGCGCCGGAGGCGGCCGCCGGCCTGCCGTGGCGCGAGCTCTTCGCCTGGCTGGGCCAGGGCCAGGTGCTGGCCATCGTGCTCGTGCTGGCGCTGATCGTGGTGATGCTGCCCGCGCGCACCCCACGCGCCGCGGCGGCCGCCACCCCGGCACCTGCGGCGCGACAGGCGCGGCGGCTGCTCGCGCGCCTGCTGCAGCAGCTCGCCCGCGCCGGCCACGTGCGCCGCCACCGCGACACGCTCGAGGCGTTCGCCCGCGAACTGGCGCAGCATGGCCACCTGTGCCCCGAGATCGCCGACGCCTTCGCCGCCTACCAGGACGTACGCTTCGGTGGCTCGGAACTCGACGCCGACCGCCGCGAACGGCTGCGCCGCGGCCTGCTCGTCGCCCAGCGTCTCACCAAGCAGCTCGCCGCTCAGCCCCCGGTCCCCGCGAGCGGCAGCCAGTAGTCGATCGTGACGGCGCCATCACGCGCACCGACCCTGGACTCGCCGCCGAGCGCGGACAGCACCAGCACGGCGCGCGCGAAGCCGGCCAACGACAGCCCGGGCGGCGTGCGGCTGGCGTAGAGGCCGCGGCCCTCACCGGCCAACTGCCCGAGCGCCGCCGCCGCGGCCGCGCTGTCCGCCGCGTGCGGCAGCACGCCGGCGAAGCCCACGCGCACCGCGGGCCGCGGGCGCCCGTTCGCGAACGCGTGGTGCCCACCTTCGAGCTCGCAGGTGAGATGCTGCGCGCGCAGATCGAGCAGCGTGGTGACCGCCGCCAGCAGCACCTGACCGACTTCGGCCTCGGGCATGCGCACCCATGACTCGACGCCGCCCAGGCGCAGTTCGAGATCGGCGCCCTGCAGCCGCAGCAGCTTGCCGACGGCGACGGCGGTCTCGGTCAACAGGCCGCGCAGCGCAAGGCGCTGGCGGCGTTGCCGTTCGCGAGGCAGCAGCCGCACGACGGTGCGCAGCAGGTCGACCCCCTGCTTGGAGCCGCCGGTGAGCTCGTCGAGCAGCGCCAGCTCGGCCGGGTCCTGCAGGAAGGCGCGCACGTGCGCCGCCAGCGCCACGGCCGAGTTGAGCTGGTTGCAGAGGTCGTGCAGCAGGGAGCCGGCGAGCTGGCCGAGCTGCCGGCTGCGCGCGAGCGCGGCGCGGCAACCGGCGGCGGCGTGTTCGTCGGTGACGTCGGTCGCCACCAGCCAGGGTCCGCCGGCCGCGTTCACCTGACGCAGCTGCCAGAGCCCGGCGCCGGCGGCGAGCAGCACGGGTTCGCCGCGCCCGAACGCTTGCGCTTCCCCCTGTGCATCGAGCCGCGCCGTGAGCTCGTCGTGGCGGCAAACCTGCAGCTCCGCCAGCAGGGCCCGCATGCGGTCGTTGTGCGGCACCAGCGCGCCATCGGCGCCGAGGCCGCCTACCGCGTCCGCGAGCGAGGCCAGGATCTCCGTCGGCATCTCCATGCAGCGGCTAGCGGAGCCGTTCACGACAGCGTCGTCAACCGCAGACGCCCACGATCCAGCGTCACGCGGCACTGGCCGAGCACGTCGCGGCCGAGCACCCCGTGCACAGGGAACCGGCCGGCACCGCCGCGTTCGACGATCGGCAGCGACACCGACTCGAAGCGCGCCTCCGAGCACTGCAACACCAGGTCGCGCACTTCACGCACCGCGAGCGAACTGCCGCCGACGCCCCGCACGCGGCGGAAGGTCGGCACCGCGCGCCGTTCGCCGCCAGGCAGCCGGCACAGGCCGGCCGTGGTCAAGCTCGAGTGGCTGGCCCCGCTGTCGAGCACGAACCACAAACGCACCCCCTCGACGAGCACGGGCACGAGGCAGCGCCCCTCGGCGCGCACACACTGCACCGACCCCGCGTCCGGCAGGCCGCGCGGCAGTTCGAGCACGACGCTGCGGCGCTCGGGATCGAGCGTCAGGCGGCAGGCGGCGACGAGATCGAGCCCGAGCACCCCGCGCGGCACACGCTCGGGCCCGCCGTGCAGGTCGCGCAGGCTCAGGGCCGCATCGTCGACGACGAGCACCGGCGTGGCGCCGACCTCGATGTCGCCGATCACGAACTGCGGCAACACGCCGACCGCCACCACCAGCTGCCGGCCGCTGCCGTCGATGGCATCACCAGCGGGTTGCAGCCCCACCACCCCGAGCTCCTCGGCGAACGCCCGCGCCACCGTCGTCATCGAGGTACCGGTGTCGATCGCGAACGGGCGTTGCCGGTCGGCCACGCCGCAGACCATCTCCGGTGCGTCGCCGGGCAGCAGCGCCTGCTCGGTCAACAGCGGCCCGGCCAGCTTGCGCAGGAACGGCAGCGTCGCCGCGATCGCCGCGAAGGCGCGCCGCCGCGTCGCCGACGCCTCGACCGCACCTTCGGTCAGCGGCGCCGCACACTCCCACCAGCGCCCGGCCTGGAACAGGTAGTCGCCGAGCCGACCACGCAGCGTGGCCACGACGCCGGCGTCGGCACCGGCCGCCCGCGCCTCGCGCACCGCCACCTGCTGCTCGTGCACGGCGAGGTCGTCGTCCCACAGCATCGCCGCCAGCGTGGCGCTCCAGGCCGCGGCGGCCGCATCACGCGGTGCCCGACGCCGCACCTGCCGCAGCAGCGTCGAGGCGTCCTCGAGGCGGCCTTCGCGCAGCGCCAGCTCGACCAGCGCCAACTGCTCGTCGACGGGCAGCACCGGCCGCGGCGCCGCGCACGCGGCAGCCAACAGCCAGAGGGCCGCGGCGCGCGCCTTCATCACGAGGTGGTGACGAGGATCGTGCGCGTCGTGCGCTGGGTGATGCCGCGCTCGACGGTGCCGATCGACTGCCAGAACGTGGTGATGTCGCGGTACGGATCCGGCGACTGCGTGAGCCCGGCATCGCCGAACCACGCCGTCACGGTCAGCGTGTAGGTGCGGCCGGCGACCAACGGCGTGTCGGCCTCGACGGGCAGGTGCACGAACTCGAAGTCCTGCAGCGTGGGCGGCACCACCGCCTGCCAGAGCAGGGTCTCACCGCCGGCGGTGCTGCGCAGCTCGAGCGTGCCGTAGACGGCCCCGGCGGGCAGCGCATAGAGCACATGGAAGCCGGTCGCGGCCACGGTGGCGCCGTTGGTCGGCGAACTGATGGTCGGGAAGCCGGGCAGCGCGCGCACGCTGGCGGCCGGCAGCGTGACCAGGCTGGCGACGGACAGTTCGTCGGCGCCGTCGAGGCTCTGCCCGTTCACCAGCGCGAGCCACCGGTGGTCGGCGATGGCGCCGCCCAGCGCCGGCAGCGTGAAGGTGACGTCGTCGCCGCTGATGCCCAGGCTGCCGCGCAGGTTGCGGCCGACGTCGACGACCAGCCCCGACGGCTGCTGCAGCGCGAGGTCGAAGGTGAGCTGCGAGACGTCGAGCAACGGCGCCGCGCCGCTGAGCAGGCCCGGCGCGGTGAACGTGGTGTCGGCGGCGACCAGGTCGAGGTCCTGCCGCGTCACCGCACCCGCGGCGGGCACCAGATCGGCCACCACGCCGGCGGCGAGCAGCCGGCGCTCACCACCGACGAGGTCGAACTCGATCGCGGCGAGGTTGCCGCCGTTGGCGTCGACACCGGCGCGGAAGTTCGCGTGCGTGATCGCCGGATCGACGTCGATCGGCAGCGCCGAGGTCAGGGCGCGGCCTTCGACCCGATCGTCCCACCACTCGCCCGCGGTCAGGCGCCGCGTCGTCCGCAGGGCGTGCTGCTGGCCACCGGCCGCGCCGCCCAGTTCGCCGACGACGATGCCGTGCCGGTCGAAGGCGGCGACCGGCGTCGGCCGCAGCTGCTGCAGCGGCAGTTCGAGGTGGTCGGCGTTCGGCGTGTAGATCGAGAACGCGTGCAGCAGCACCTGGCCGTCGCGCTGCGAGCGCCGCGAGGCCGTGGCCCGGCCGGAGAAGTCGCGCACCACGAACAGCTGGCCGATCTCGCGCGTGTAGTCGACGTAGCCCTGGTCCGCGACGCTGCCGCGCACGATGTCGGCGTCCTGCAGCGGCCCGCCGCCGAGTGCGTCGACGACCTGCGTGCGCGTGCTGCGGGTGCCGACGAAGAAGTCGCGCTGGTAGCCGAACTGGTAGGCGTCGAGCCAGCGGCGGCCCCGCTCGAGGTAACCGACCGACTGCACGTAGTACAGCTCGCGCGTGTCGATCGGACGGCCCTGGGTGAAGCCGAAGTACTCCGCCGGCACGTCCTCGAAGAAGGCCTGGCCACGTTCGTCGCTCATCACCGCCAGCGCGACTCCGCCGCGGTTCGAACTCAGCCGCGCCGGGCGCAGCGCATCGGCCCGGCCGCGCACGACCTGCTGCACGCGGATGTTGCCGGCGAGCAGCGTGTCGAGCGTCAGGTCGCCGAGCTCCTGGCTGCCCGCGGCCACGGCCACGGTGGTCGCTTCGCGCGCCGGCAACCACGAGCCGCCGGCGAACAGCTCCAGCGCCGCCTGCCGCGGCGTCGCGTCGACCAGCACAGCCGGCACGGCGCCGATCGTGAAGCGGCCGTCGCCGCCGGTGACCGTGCGCCGCTGGTCGACCGCCACCATCACGTCGGGCAGCGCACGACCGTCGAGGTCGAGCACGCGCCCGCTGAGCGTGGCCGCCGGCACCTCGGCGGCGAAGACGTAGCAGCCGCCGCTGGCGACGCCGCCGCTCGCGGTGATGCGGCCGCCGGCCGCCGTCGCCGTCACCGGCACGGCCTGCCATTCGCCCGTGGTGGCGTCGAGGTGGAACAGCACCGCGCCGCCGCTGCCGAGGCCGAGCTCGTCGGCGACCTCGAGGTCCGCCGCCGCCGCGAAGGTGACGTCGACCGGGTCGATGCAGACGACCTTGCTGCACAAGAACGCGCCGCTGGCGGGCGTCGGCAAGTCGCCCGGCAGGTGTTGCGGCGACAGCTCGCCGAGGCGGACCTGCACGGTCGTGGCGCCACCAACCCAGCCGACACTGCTGCCGGTGTTGATGCCGAGCCTGCTGCCGGCGACGCCGACCACGTCGACGCTGCCCGTCTGCGTGCCGAGGGTGAGCGTCGCCGACGCGCTGCCGGGCAGGTCCGGCAGCCACACCGGGCTCGGCACGTCCGCGGTGATCGTCGTCGCGAAGGTGATGCGGGCCAGATGGTCGCCGGCGGTCGCCGCGGCGGCGCCCCCATCGACGGTCAGCAGCAGCCGACCGCGCGGATGGGCGAGGAAGTCGCCGCGGCCGTTGCGGCCGGTCACCGCGCGCGCCTCGCCGATGGTGGCGACGGCGGCAACGACGCCGCGGCCCTGGTCGTCGAGCACGACGACCTTGCTGCTGGTGTCCGGGATCACGTCGAGGCGCGGCCCGATGTCGGTGCCCGAGCCCGTGCAGCCGGCCAACGCCGCCGCAGCGAGAAGAACGGTGTGCCTCGCGGAACGCTTCACTTGCCGGTTCCTGGTTCGGGTGCGGGTGGGGTCTCGGGTGCAGGCGCCGCCTCGCCGCGCGGTCGCTGCGCGAAGCGGTCGGGCTCGGGCGGGGTGGCGACGCGGCTGCGGCTGCCGTCGGCGCCGATGCAGCGCACGCCGACGACGACGTCGTCGAGGCAGACGCCGCCGAGGGTCGCCAGCAGCCGATCGCTGCGGGTGGGCCGCGGCGCCGCCGCGCCGGCCTCGACCACGTGGGTCCAATCGGGCGCCGTGGTCTCGCGCCAGACGAACTCATGGCCGGCGGCGCCGGCGGGCAGTTCGTAGACGAGCTCGGTGTCGTAACGATCGCGGCACAGCCGCGCGTTGATCACGCGCGGCGGCGGCGGCGCCGAGGCCAGTTCGGCCAGCGTGGCGACGACGACGCGCGCGACCTTGGCGGTGTAGGCCGCATCCACGAACTCGGGCAGGTCGCCGTAGGGCGCGCCACCACGCTCGGTGAGGTCCTGGTGCTGGCGCGAGAAGTCCTCGCGCGGCTCGCTGAAGCGCACCGCCGGGAAGCCCTCGTCGAAGAACGACCGGTGGTCGCCGCCGCGGCCGTAGCGGTCGCCACGCTGGATCAGCTTGACCTCGAAGCCGGCGACATGGCGCCGCGCCGCGTAGCCGGCGGCCCGGGCGAGGCTGCGGCCGAAGCTGTCGTTGCCGGTGGCGGCGTAGCTGAAGCAGCGCAAGCAGCCGTCGTAGCGCACCCCGTCCATGCCGAGCGTATTGCCGACGATGTCGCAGGCGATCATGCCGTCGACGCGCGCCCCGGCCGCGGCCAGCGCCCTGGCGTGCGCCTGCGAACCGAGCAGCCCCTGCTCCTCGCCATCGTAGGCGACGAAGACGAGCGTGGCCGCGAACTCGAGCGGCGCCAGCGCCCGGCAGGCCTCGAGCGCCACCGCGGTGCCGGAGGCGTCGTCGTCGGCGCCCGGCGCCGCGCCCTTGCCGTCCTCGCCGGTGCTGTTGCGCGAGTCGTAGTGGCCGCCGACGACGTAGACGCGGCCGGCATCGCCGACGCCGCGCAGCGTGGCGATGACGTTCACGATCGGCACCTCACGCGGCATGCCGGCGCGCACGCACGGCATCGTCGCCGCCTGCAGCTCGACCGTCAGCCGACCGCTCGAGCTCGCTACGATCGCCTCGAACTGCGCGCGCAGCCACTGGCGCGCCGCACCGGTGCCCTCGGTGTCGCTGTCGGTGCGCGACAGCACGTGGCGGGTGCCGAAGCCGCACAAGGTGCGGATCGTGGACGCGATGCGCGCCGGATCGATGCGCGCCAACGCCGCCGCGACCTTGTTGTCGATCGCCGGCGCCGCCGGCGCCGCTTGCTGCGCCAGCAGCGGCGACCCCGCCGCCACCAGCACCCACCCGATCGCCGACGCCCGGCGGCTCATGCGAACAGGTCCACGCCGTCCATGCCCTGCGTGCGCGGCAGGTCGAGCAGCGGCAGCAGCGTGGTGGCGATGTCGCACAACCGGCCGTGCGGCCTGAGCCGTCGGTTCTTGACCGCGTCGCCGCAGATCACCAGCGGCACCGGGTTGGTGGTGTGCGCGGTGTGCGGCTGCCCGGTCGCCGGGTCGATCATCATCTCGACGTTGCCGTGATCGGCGGTGATCGCCACCGTGCCGCCGCGCTTCAGGTACTCGGGCACGATGCGCGCGAGGCAGCCGTCGATCGTCTGCACGGCCTTGACGGCCGCCGGGATCAGGCCGGTGTGGCCGACCATGTCGGCGTTGGCGAAGTTGAGCACGGTGACGTCCGGGCAGCGGTCCGACGCCAGCTCCGCCAGCAGCGCGTCGGTCACCGGGATCGCCGACATCTCCGGCTGCATGTCATAGGTGGCGACCTTCGGGCTCGGCAGCAGGAGCCGCCGTTCGCCGGGCAGCTCCTTCTCGTCGCCGCCGCTGAAGAAGAACGTCACGTGCGCGTACTTCTCGGTCTCGGCGATGCGCAGCTGCGACCAGCCCGCCTTGCTGATCACCTGCGGCAGCGTGCCATCGAGGTTCTGCGGCGGATAGGCCACCCTGCACGGCAGGTCCTCGCGATACCGCGTCATCGTCACGAAGTGCACGATCGGCACCGTCGCGCGCGGGAAGCCGGCGAAGTCCTTGCCGACGAGGGCGTCGGTGAGCTGGCGGGCGCGATCGGTGCGGAAGTTGAAGAAGATCACCGCGTCGCCAGTGCGCACGCGGCCACGGTCCGGCGAACCGACCACCGTCGGCAGCACGAACTCGTCGTTCTCGCCGCGTTCGTAGGCGATCCGGATCGCCTCCTGCGCCGTCGCCGCCTGGTGGCCCCGGCCGAGCGTCAGCGCGTCGTAGGCCTTCTGCACGCGCTCCCAGCGCTTGTCGCGGTCCATCGCGTAGTAGCGGCCGATGACGGTGCCGATGCGGCCGGTGCCGAGCTCCTGCATCCAGCCCTCGACCCTGGCCACGAACGGCTGCGCCGAGCGCGGCGGCGTGTCGCGGCCGTCGAGGAACGCGTGCAGCACGACCCGTTCGCCGCCGAGGCCGCCCGCCTTGGCCATCTGCAGCAGGGCCCGCAGGTGCTGGTCGCTGCTGTGCACGCCGCCGTCGGAGACGAGGCCGAACAGGTGCAGCACGCCGCCGCCCTCGACCGCGTGCTCGATCGCCGAACGCAGCGCCGGGTTGCCGGCGAAGCGCCCTTCGCGGATCTCGCGGTCGATGCGGGTGATCTCCTGATAGACGACGCGACCGGCGCCGATGTTGAGGTGACCGACCTCGGAGTTGCCCATCAGGCCGCACGGCAGGCCGACGTCCTCGCCGCTCGCCTCGAGCAGCGTCGTCGGCCAGCGCTGGCGCAGCTCGTCCCAGCAGCGTGGCTCCGCCAGGCCGACGGCGTTGCCGGGGCCGCGCGGCGCCTCGCCGAAGCCGTCGAGGATGCAGAGCAGGAGCGGGGTGCGCTGGTTCGTCATGCGAGCAGCTTGTCGACGGCGACGACGATGGCCTCGTGTTCGCGGCGGATCTCGGCGAGCACCGCGCCGGCGCGCACCATGGTGCTGTCGGCGAGCTCGCGGTTGGTCAGGAAGTTGGCGTTGATGCGCACGTTGAGGAACGCACCCTCGGCCGAGGCCAGCAGCAGCGACGCGCCCGACGCGAGGTCGCTGACGATCGCCTTGCCGACGCAGCCGATCACCGGCTTCATCGCCGCGATCACGTCGCGCACCATGCAGAGGGTCTCCTCGGGCACCACCATCGCGCCGACCATGGCCTCCTGGATGGCCTTCTCGCGCAGCTTCTTCTGCTCGTCGGTGTCCTTGGCCATGCCGTAGGCCGCGCTGACGAGGTCGAAGGACCGGCAGTCGCGCTCGGCCATCGGCAGCAGCCGCTTCACCGAGTCGGCCAGGGTCGCCTCGCAGCTGGCGAGGTCCCCGTCGCGATCGAGGTTCGCCTTCTTGCCGCGCGAGAAGCGCACCACCATCAGGAAGAGCGAAGCGCCCATGGCGCCCGCCATCGCCGCGGCCGCACCACCACCGGGCGTCGCGGTCTTGGCGCCGAGGGACTCGACGATCTGTTCGAACGATTGCTGGATCATGGCTGAGGCAGGCAGTCTCTTTGGCCGGCGGGGCGGATCAAGGACCGAGGCGCATCTTGCGCCTTGCGCGGCAGGCCGCACACGCCACAGTTCCGCCATGTCCGCCCTGGCCCGCCTGTTGCCCGCCTGGCTGCCCCTTGCCCTCGCGGCATGCGCCACGCCCACCGATGCCGAGTGGCGCCGCCTCTGGGCCGAAGCCCCCGCCCACGCCACCGCGCGGCTCTGGCTCGCCGACGGCCACCTCGCCGGCGTGGTGGTGCCGACCGGCGGCCCCGGCAGCATGCCGCTGGCCGTGCGCACGACGCTGCGCGCCGTCGCCCCCGACGGCGAGACGCTGTTCGAAGGCCGCGAATGGGGCCCCGCCGGCACCGGCTGGCGCATCGAGAAGCGTTACCACGAAGGTCGCGCCGACCACGTACGTTCGCTGCTGATCGCCGCCGACGGCCGCGTGCTCGAACGCGACCACACCGTGCCGCTCGCCGAGGTGCCGCCGGCCGTGCTGGCCACCGCGTTGCCGCTCGGCCCGATCGTCGACGAAGCGCGCATCGTCAGCGACGGCGACCGCGAGACACACTGGCTGTTGGTGGTGCGCGACCGCGACGAACGTGTGTTCGTGGCCAAGGTCGGGCTGCGCGGCGAGGACCTCGGCCACCTGCGGCGCCTGCCGGCGCGCGTCGACGGCTGACTCCGGCAGGTGGCCGGGCCGCCCCCCACCTCGATCTGGTGGTTGGCAAGCGACCGCCGACCCGCTTGCATACCCGCCCCGCCACCACGGCGGCAACCGACGACGGAGATCCGATGCCACAACCCTGGGACCTGCCCACCTATCGCCTGCGCCGCAAGGTGCTCAAGCTGTTCGGCGCCAGCTTCCACGTCTACGACGGCGAGCGCGTGGTCGCGTTCTGCAGCCAGAAGGCGTTCAAGCTGCGTGAGGACATCCGGCTGTTCACCGACGAGTCGATGCAGCAGGAGCTGTTGTGGATCCAGGCCCGCCAGGTCATCGACTTCTCGGCCTGCTACGACGTCATCGACAGCGCCGAGAAGGTCAAGGTCGGCGCGCTGCGCCGCCAGGGGCTCAAGTCGATGTTCCGCGACAGTTGGGAGCTGCTCGACGCCGACGACAAGCCGATCGGCAAGCTGCAGGAGGACGGCGCCGGCATGGCGCTGCTGCGGCGCTTCCTGACCAACCTGATCCCGCAGACGTTCCACCTGAAGACGCCCGGCGGCGCCGACGTGATCTTCAAGCAGCGCTTCAACCCGTTCGTCTACAGCCTCGACGTGAACGTGCCGGCGCAGCTCGACATCGACCGCCGCCTCGTGTTCGCGGCGGCGACGCTGCTGGCGGCGGTCGAAGGCCGGCAGAGCAACTGACGGCCACCGGCGGCAGCGCATGCACGAACCGGCGAACTGCCCGCACTGCGGCGACTCGTTCGAGCCGCGCGCCGACCAGGTCGGCGGCCTCGTCAACTGCCCGCGCTGCGGTCGCGTCGTGCAGGTGCCGGGGCTGCGAGACCCGCTGTGGGTGTTGCTGCGCGTCGGCGTGGTGGCCGCCGCGATCGCCGTCGGCTGGTTCGTCGGCAAGGACCAGCCGCCGCTCGGCATCGCCGCCGGCGCCGCCGTGCTCGGCGGCGCGTGGCTGCTGAGCCGCGCGTTCTGACCGCGCACGGCGGCCGACCACAGCAACTGGACGGCAACGGAGCGCGCCGGCTTGTCGGCGCCGCGGCCGGCAGCCTACGCTCGCGGCATGCGCCTCCGCACCCTCGCCGTTCTCGGCCTCGCGACCCTGCTCGGCGGCTGCTTCGCCGGCCCCCACCAGCTGCGCCGCACCGTCGACGATCTCGACCACGCGACCTACGTCAACAGCCCGTGGTTCGACGCCGCACTGTGGATCGTGCCGGTGTTCCCGATCTGCTACGCCGGCGCCTTCGTCGGCGACTTCCTGATCACCGACGCCTACGCGTTCTGGTTGCACGACGCCTGGGACGGCGCCGGCACGGGCTTCGAACATACGCCAGTGCAGTGGACCGACGGTCGCATGCAGAGCCTGACGATGGACCGTTCGGGCTGGACGCGCGTCGACCGCTGAGCCCGAACGTCAGCCGCCGCGGCGCAGCTCGACGAGCTCGACCATGGTGTCGCCGATGAGCTGGCGCACCTCGACGCCGACGGCGGGCGCGTACCAGACGATCTGCGAGCGCGTCATCCAGCTGCCGTCGACGAGCAGCCGCAGGTGGCGCACGATGCGCAGGGCATCGAAGGTGCCGGCCGGCACCGTGACGCGTTCGAATGCCTCGACGACGTAGCTCGCCTGCATCGGCAGCGCCGCGCCACCGAGCGTGCGATCGACGAACTCGCAGGTCCAGCGTTTGCCGACCCACAGCGGCCAGGCGAAGCGCACGTCGGCGGGCGTCAGCACGTGCAACGGCTGCCCGTCCTGCCTGGCCCATTCGCCGAGGTTGCCGAGGTCCAGGTCGCGGCGCAGCAACACCTCGCTGCCGAAATCGAGCTCGTAGCAGCCGTTCGCGGCGCTGGCGACGCGGAACCCGGCCTTGACCTGTTCGCCGCGCAGCAGCACGAAGGTGTCGCCGACCCGCCACTCGGGTCGCGCGTAGGTCGGGGCGCCAGCCGGCGGTTCGTGGTCGCAGGCGACGAGTCCCTTGCCCTCGCCGGGCGGCAGCACGGGGGCGGGCGCACCGGCACAGGCGGCGAACGTCGCCAGCGCGGCGGCGGCCGCGGAACGGGCGAGCGAGGCGAGGCTTTGGTTCATGCGCGGGGCGGCCGTTCGATCGGGATCGGTTGGAAGTCGATCGCGTCGACCGACGCGAGGTGGTAGCGGATGCCGTCGGCCACGCCCTGGAAGCCGTAGCGGTGGTCCTTGCCGTGCAGGTGGCCGTAGACGCAGACCTCGACCGCGGCCTCGCGCAACAGCGGCACCGCCGCGGTCTCGCGGCCGTCGCTGAAGCGCGGCGGGTAGTGCACGAGCGCGATCGTCGGCGCGCCGCCGGGAACGCAGCCGCCGAGCTTCCTGCCGGCCGTGATCGACAGCTTGAGCCGTTCGAGCTCGCGGGCAAAGACCGTCGCCGCCTGGGCATCGGCCCACGGCGCGTCGGGCGGATCCCACAGGCGCGTGCCGATGACGACGGCGCCATCGGGCAACTTGACGGCGTTGTTCTGCAGCAGGTGCACCGACGGGTGCAGCACCTTCTCGACCTTGGCGCGCGACTGCCACCACGTGCAGTGGTTGCCTTTGATCAGCACCTTCTGGCCAAGACGCGCGCCGAGCCAATCGAGGTCGGGGCGGGCTTCGTCGAGATCGAGGCCCCAGGAGGTGTCGCCGCCGACGAGCACCCAGTCGTCGGGGCCGACGAGACGATCCCAGGCCTCGCGCATGCGGTCGGCGTGGCCGACCCATTGCGGGCCGAAGATGTCCATCGGCTTGTCGACGCCGAGGCTCAGGTGCAGGTCACTGATGGCGAACAGGCGCAAGGCGTGGGTTTCCGGGCGGAACGGACGGCCCTGCATACGGGAAGGCGACCCCGGCGCAAGCCGGCGCGCTTGCTTTCGCGACCTCGCCCATGACGATGGGCCGATGCACGCCGCCGCCTGCTGTCGGCTCCTCGGTGCCGGGATGCTGCTCCACACGCTGGCGACGGCCCAGGCATCGCCGCCGCCGTGCCCCGAGGCCCCGGCCGGCTACGACGCGACGCTGTGGCAACGCGCCTTCCGGCTGCACCACGCCGCGCTCGTCGTCGACACCCACATCGACACCACCACCCGCGTGCTCGACACCGGCTTCGACATGGGGCAACGCGCTGCCGACGGCCACGTCGACCTGCCGCGCGCGGCGCAGGGCGGCCTCGACGCCGTGTTCTATTCGATCTACGTCGACACCCGCTTCTACGGCGACGAGGCCGCGCTGTTCGCCGCGGCCCCACCTTCGATCCAGGACGACTGGCCGCGGCCGGCCGAGCCCGGCGCCGCCAACGGCAGTGCGCGGCGCGCCCTGATGATGATCGACGGCCTCGTGCGCACGGCCGAGCGCCACCCCGACCGCATGGCGCTGTGCACCAGCGTCGCCGAGCTGCGCGCCGCCGTGCGGGGCGGCAAGCACGCGGCGCTGATGGGCATCGAAGGTGGCCACGCGATCGAAGGCGACCTCGGCCTCTTGCGCATGTTCCAGCGGCTCGGTGTGCGCTACATGACGTTGACCCACACGCAGCACAACGAGTTCGCCGACTCGTGCGCGCCGGCGGAGCCGCGGTGGCGCGGGCTCAACCGGCTCGGCGTCGAAGTGGTCGCCGAGATGAACCGCCTCGGCGTCATGGTCGACGTCAGCCACGTCAGCGACGCCACCTTCGCCGACGTGCTCGCGCACACGACGGCGCCGGTGATCTGCTCGCACAGCTCGATGCGCGCGTTGTGTCCCCACCCGCGCAACCTCACCGACGACATGCTGCGTCAGCTCGCGGCGAACGGCGGCTGCGTGATGATCAACTACAACTGCGGTTTCCTCGACGAGGCCTACGCCACGGAGAGTTCGGCGCGGCAGGCGACGCGGCGCATCCAGGAGAAGGCCGCGCGCGACAAGTTCGCGGCCGGCAGCGACGAGCTGCGCACGGCGCTCGCCCATCTCGACGAGCGCTTCCCGACCGTGGCGCCACCGCCGCTGCAGCGGCTGGTCGCCCACGTCCTGCACGCGATCGAGGTCGGCGGCATCGACCACGTCGGGCTCGGCAGCGACTTCGACGGCGTGCCGTGTGTGCCGGCGGGCATGGAGGACGCGACGCAGCTGCCCCGCCTCACCTACGAGCTGCTGGCCGCCGGGCTCGACGAACGCGACGTGCGCAAGGTGCTCGGCGAGAACCTGCTGCGCGTGTTCGAGGCGGTCGAACGGCGCGCCTACGAGCTGCGCGGCACGCCGCCGCGCCAGAACGACGCCCGCACCGACCGCCAGCCGCTGCCGCGGTGAGGCCGCTCAGTCCGCAGCCGGCGACTGCCCCGGCATGCCCATCGGCGCCGAAGCCCCGCGGCCGAGACCGATGACGTGCAGCACGCGCTGCGCGAACTCCTGCAGGCGTTCGAAGGTCGCCGCGGTGACGATCGCCGGCGACATCATCTGCACGCCGGGGCGCAGCAGGTTGCGCGCCGAGAACAGGTTGAAGGCCATCGCCCGGTCCTTGGGCTCGGCCGCGTCGCCGAGCACACGGAGGAGCAGCTCGACGGGGTCCCACGACTCGGGCGTCCCGGCGAGGCCGAACTCGCCGCGGCGCGGCAACACGTGGTCGATGACGGCCCCTTCCAGGATCGCCGCCAGCAGGATGGTCGCCAGGCGATGGTCGCCGGCGGCGACGACACGCTCGTAACTGCGCAGGTCGACGACCATCAGCGCACGCAGGCGCGGATCGCGCAGCCGGCCGCTTTCGAGCATGGCTCCGGACAGCGCGCCTGGACCGCCCGGACCGCCGCCGTGCAAGCGCGGAGCTTCGCTGGCCATCACCGGGGCAGCCAGCTCCGACCCGGCATCCGCATCCGGCACCGGCTCCACGGTCATGTCGAACAGATGCAGGCCGGTGGCCATGCCGGGCTGCGGCGACGCATCGCTGCGCACGCCCGGCCCAGTGAACTTGGTGCGCTGGCCGATGTCCCCGAAGACCTTCTGCTGCAGGCGCGCGAGCAGAGCGCGGGCGCCATCGGTGGCGACGGTGCTCAGCCGCTTCAGCGGCAACTCCAGCAGCGGCTTGGCCGCGAGCTCCACGGCCCAGTCGGCCAGCACCTGGCGCTTGCGCTGCAGGTAGGTCTTCTCTTCGGCCGGGACCGCCTGTTCGACGATGCGCAGGTCGATCGCTTCGATCGCGCGGCGACAACAGGCGACCAGCAGCGCGGCGTCCGGGTCGGCCAAGTCGAGCGAGACGTTGTCCTGATAGGCACTGACGCTGCGTGCGAGGTAGTCCCGCAAGCGCCGCGTCTCGGCGTAGAGCGGGGTCAGTTCCGCCGGTCCAGGCACTCCCTGCTGCGACAGCTCCACGCGGAAGGCGCAGACTTGTTCCAGCACTTGCTTCACCGCCTCCAAGAAGCAGACAGCGACGACCTTCTTGACCTGGATCTGCGGCATGGGACGACAGTTCCCCATCGGCCGATGCCGTCTCCTGCCTTGATTCCGGACTGCGAGGCGCGGCTGGCGGGCGCGCCGAGCCGGGGGCTAGACTGCCTCGCCGATGCCATCGCCCGAAGCGTTGCTGACCCGGGAACTCGGCCCGGACCGCGTGCTGACCTCGCCCGACGCCCTGTTGGCCTGGGAATGCGACGGCTTCACCGTGCACCGTTCGCGGCCGCGCGCCGTGGTGCTGCCGGAGACCACGGCCGAGGTGCAGCGCATCGTGACCTTGCTGCACGGTGAACGGGTGCCGTTCGTGCCGCGCGGCGCCGGCACCTGCCTCTCCGGTGGCCCGACCGCGGGTCCCGACGCCGTGGTCATCGACCTGGCCCGCATGCGCAAGGTGCTGCAGGTCTCGCTCGTGGACCTGTTCGCGGTCGTGCAGCCCGGCGTCGTCAACCTCGACCTCACCAGCGCCGTCGCCGCGCACGGCCTGCACTACGCGCCGGACCCGAGCAGCCAGTCGGTGTGCACGATCGGCGGCAACCTGGCCGAAAACGCCGGCGGCCCGCACTGCTTCAAGTACGGCATGACGCGCGAACACGTGCTCGGCGCGCTGGTGGTGCTGCCCGACGGCTCCCTGGCGCGGCTCGGCGGCCCCGCGGGTGCGCGCGCCCCCCACGAGCTCGACCTCATCGGCCTGTTCTGCGGCAGCGAAGGCACCTTCGGTATCGCCACCGAGATCACCGTTCGCCTGTGCCGCGACCAGCAGTCGATCCGCACGCTGCTCGCCGCGTTCGCCAGCATGCGCGACGCCTGCCGCGCCGTCAGCGACATCGTCGCCGCCGGCCTCGTGCCCGCCGCGCTGGAGATCCTCGACCAGGCGACGATCCGCGCCGTCGAAGCGTCGGTCTACCGCGCCGGCTACCCGGCCGACGCCGCCGCCGTGCTGCTGGTCGAACTCGACGGCGCCGCCGACGTGCTCGCCGAGGAGGCCGAGGAGGTGCGCGCCATCTTCGCCGGCCACGGCGCGCTGCGGGTCGAACAAGCGCAGGACGCCAGCGAGCGGAAACGCCTCTGGAAGGGCCGCAAGGGCGCATTCGGCGCCATGGGCCGCCTCAACACCGACCTCTACGTGCTCGACGGCGTGGTGCCGCGCACCCGGCTCGAACAGGCGCTCGACGGCATCGCCGCGATCGGCGCGCGCCACGGCGTGCTGCTGACGAACGTGTTCCACGCCGGCGACGGCAACCTGCACCCCAACATCAGCTTCGACGGCCGCGACCCGGAGCAGACGGCGCGCACGATCCAAGCCGGCCGCGAGATCCTGCAGCTCTGCGTCGACCTCGGCGGCAGTGTCAGCGGCGAGCACGGCATCGGCAGCGAGAAGATCGACCACATCGCGATGATGTACTCGCCGACCGACCTCGAGGTGATGGCGCGGGTGCGGGCGGTGTTCAACCCCGACGGGCTCTGCAATCCGGGCAAGGTGCTGCCCAACCGTTCGGCCTGCGCCGAGGTGGCGAAGTGGCCGCAGATGACGGCGCGCGTGCTCGACGCCGAAGCGGGGCGCCCGTGAGCTTGGCGCCGGCGAACGTCGACGAGCTCGGCGAGCTGCTGCGCACGCGGCCGGGCCGGCTGCGGCTGTGTGGTGGTGGGTCGCGCCAGCAGCGGCTGCCGCCGCGCGGCGACGCGCTGGAGCTGTGCTGCCGGCGACTCGATCGCATCGAACGCATCGACGCCCCGGACCAGACCTGCACGGTCGAAGTCGGCGTGCCGCGCGCAGCGCTCGACGAAGCCCTGCACCGGCTCGGGCTCGAACTGCCGTGCCCCGGCGGCGGCACGCTCGGCGGCCTGTTCGCGGCCGACGACGTCGGCGCCGCGAGCTGGGGCGGACCATCACCGCGCACGCTGCTGCTCGGCCTCGACGGCCTGCTCGCCGATGGCACGGCGTTCCGTTCCGGAGCGCGCGTGGTGAAGAGCGTCGCCGGCTTCGACGTGCACAAGCTGCTGGTCGGCAGCGCCGGGCGCCTGTTCGTGGCCGCGCGCCTGCACCTGCGGCTCAAGCCGCGACCGCGCGCCGAGGCGTGGTTCCGCCGCGACGACCTCGATGGTCCGGCGGCGGCGGCGCTGTTCACGACCTTGTGCCAGCAGGCGATCCCGCCGGCGGCGATGCAGCTGCGGCGCACGCCGCGCGGCGTCGAACTGCGCGGCCGCCTCGCCGGCCGCGCCAGCACCGTGCGCGCAGCGCAACAGGCCTTCGCGCTGCGCGAAGCGGCTGCCGACTGGCTGGATCACGTCGCTGCCCCGACCGCCGGCGAATGCCTCGCCGGGGGCGCGCGGCCGAGCCAGGCGGCGGACTTGTTGGCGCTGCTGCCGCCCGGCAGCGACTTCGTCATGCACGGCGGCGGTCGTTTCGAACTCGACACCGACGGGCCGGCGACGAGCGACCAGTTGCTGCACCGACTGCACGCACTCGGCGCCACGGCGTGCATCGTGCACGGTGCGCCGGCGCGGCGCGGCCTCGGCACGCCGACCGACCCCGGCGCCGCGCGCCTCGCCCAAGGTCTCGCCCGCGCCCTCGATCCCCATGGCCTGCTCGTCTGAATCCAGCGGCAACGTGTCGCCGTACCTGCGCACGCTCGACTGCGTGCACTGTGGCCTCTGCCTGCCCACCTGCCCGACCTACCAGGTGCTGCAGATCGAGGCCGACTCGCCGCGCGGCCGCGTCTACCTGATGCGCGCGTTCGCCGAAGGCCGCGTGCAGGACCCGACGGCGATCCGCCCGTTCCTCGACCGCTGCCTCGGCTGCCGCGCCTGCGAGACCGCCTGCCCGTCGGGCGTGCACTACGGCGAAGTGCTCGAACACACGCGCGCGGCCATCGAGCAGGCGACGCCGAAGCGTGGCCTGACGGCGCGGCTGACGCGCTTCCTGCTGCGCCACGTGGTGGCGCACCAGCGTCGGCTGCGGCTCCTGTTCGCCTCCATGCGCGCGGCCGAACTGCTGGGGCTGCGCTGGCTGGCGACGAAGCTGCGCCTGCTGCCCGCGCACGTCGCGGCGCTGGCGCCGAAGGTGCCGACCGGCC
>JAEUHT010000161.1 GCA_016793265.1 Planctomycetota bacterium | reverse complement strand
GTTTCCTTGCCGCCGCCGTCGCCGCCGCCGCGACCGCCGCGGCCGCCCTTGCCGCCTTCGGGGCCGCCGCGGCCAGCGCCGAACTCCTGGCTGGCCATGTTGCCGGTGCCCGTCGTCAGCGTCGACGCCGGGCCGCCCGCGGCGCCGCCGCCGGCGCTCTCGGCGACCGGCTCCGGCGGCCGCACCGGCAGGCGCGCGGAGTTCGCCTGCAGGATGTCCTTGAGCCGCGAATCGAGCACGAAGTGCCGCACGTAGGTCTTCTCGGCGCCTTCGAAGTCGTCGATCTCGAGGTCGCTGACGACGTTGCGGCTCTGCCGACGGCGTTCGATCGTGAACTCGACCTTGATGCGCTTGGGCAGCTGGTCGTCGACCGAGCTGTCCCACTCGTTCTTCGGCAGCGCCTCGTAGCCGAGCGAGTCGTAGTAGGTGACCTTGAAGCTCTTGACGCGGTCGTGCACGAGCTGGAACGAGCCCTGCGTGGTCAACTCGTCGTCGACCATCGGATCCTCGCGGCGCCACATCTCGAACAGCTCACGGATGCGCGGGTTCGGTTTGAACCAGTAACCGACCTCGCAGATCGTCGTCTTGAAGGGGTGGTCGTGCACGTCGCGCACGAAGCCGACCGAGTCGGTGGTGGTCAGGAAGTCCATGCGGTCGGCTTCCTGGCCGAAGACGTCCATGTCGCGGCCGCGGAACACGGCGTTGTTGCGGATGTTGTAGGTCCACAGACCGATGAGATCGCGCTCGATCAGGTTGAGGATGCGCGGCCCGGCCTCGGTCGATTCGGCGAGCTCGTCGACGACGTCGCGTGCGTTGAGCAGCACGTGGAAGGTCGAGCCGACGGTGACCATGATCGTCGCCGTGATGGCGATCGCGAGCAGCACCTCGATGAGGGTGAAGCCGGCGTCGTCCCCATGCTGCGTCTGCATCAACGTCCTCCCGTGTTGCTGCCACCTGCGCCGCCACCGCTGGCGGCGCTGCCGTTCGCCTCGCCGCCGGAGCTGGACTCCCCGCGCGCCTGCGCCACCACGGCCGCCTGATCGGGCGTCATGCCGGACAGCGCCAGCGTGCTGATGCGAGCCTTGATCACGAGCACCTCTTTCTGGTCGGGGTGATCGGCTTCCAGCTTGGGGAAGTACACCGCGACGGCGACTTCTTCGAGGTCGGTCTCGCTCGGCGCCTTCTCCGCCATCTTGCGGGCGTAGTCGTTCTCGAGCAGCTGGTCCTCGTACTCCTGCTGCGTCAGGCCGCGGCCGGCGGCCTTGCGGTAGTTGTCGCGGTCGCGCTGCCACGACAGGCGTTCGCTCTCCTCGGTGCCGGCGTCGGCGGCGATGCTGTCGACCTCGGCCTCGAGGTCGGCGACCGCCGACTCGCCGATGACGATCTTGTAGGAGAAGCCCTCGTACTTCTCGATCGGCACCTCGGCGCCGTTCTCGGGCTGTGTCTCGCGGGCGCCGGCCTGCAGCTCGGACATCTTCTCCTCGGCGATCTCGCGGGCGAGCCGCCAGTCGCGCGCGCGCGTGGCGTCGATCAGCGCCGAGGTGCGGATGCCGAGATAGGAGATGACGACCATGGCGACGATCATCATCGCCACCAGGGCCTCGACGAGCGTGAAGCCATCCTGCCGCGACGCCTGCTGCCGCGAACGGGCGTGCTGTGGGCAGGACATCAGAAGGCCCCTTCGTTGACGACCTGCGGGATGGGCTCGTGCCCCTCGGTGGACTCCTCGCGCGTCACCTGCCCGCTGAGGCCGTTCAGCAGCAGCGACCAGACCAGCTTCTTGTCGGTCGCCAACGTCATCATCACGATCTGATCGCCGGTGAAGCCGTACTCGTCGAAGTCGATGCGGTAGAGGCCGCGCGCGGTGATGCCGTTCTTGGCGTCGCCGGCGCCGAGGAACATCACGCCGTCCTCGAGGTCCCACCAGACGTCCTTGCGCTCCTCGAGCGTGTCCGGCTCCTGTTCGCGCGTGAGCTGCTGCTCGGGTGGGAAGACGATGCGCCAGCGGGCCTTCTCGAGGTCGAGCTCGATCGCCATGCGCTTGCCCTGGATGCGCGCTTCGGACCGCACCCAGTCGAGGTTGCGCTGCAACTGGCTGCAGCTGCCGTCGAGCCGCGCCGACGGCAGGAACGAACCGAGGTTCGGCACCACGATGGCGAAGATCAGCGCCACGACCGCGAACGTCACCAGCAGCTCGATGAGCGTGAAGCCCGCGGCGTGCGGGCGGCTGGCAGTGGGGGGCGGGCGGTTCACGGCGGGGTCAGTCTTCCTTGCGCGACCGGCTGGAGATGTCGTCGTCGCCACCTTCCTGGCGATCCGGGCCGTAGCTGATGATCTCGAACTCGCCGCGCTTGTCGCCTTCCTTGATCACGTACTCGCTGTCCCACGGGTCCTTCGGCAGCTCGTCGAGGTACTTGACGCCCTTGTCGTCGGGCTCGGTCAGCGCTTCGAGGCTCTCCGGCATGCGGCCCTTCTTGGCCCGGTAGAGGCTGACCTGCTTCTCGATCGTCTTGCAATCGGTCTGCGCCTTGGTCACGCGCGCCTCGTCGGCGGACTGGATGATGTTGGGCACCACCAGGGTCGCCAGCAGGCCGAGGATCACGATCACGACCATGATCTCGATCAGGGTGAAGCCGGCTTCGGCGGTGCGGACGGACGGGCGGGTCTGGACGTTCATGGCAGGTCGGGGAGTCTACGCGAGGCGGACGCGGATGGGCCACCTCAGACGGCCTCGGGGCGCACTTCTTCCGGCCGCGCCGGGACCGGAAGGTGCGGTGGCAGGCCCGGTTCCCGCCGGCTGGTGGGCGGCATCGACGTGGTTTCGGCCGCCGCCGCTGGCGAAGATGCGCCGATGCGCTCCCTCCCGTTCGCCGCCGTGCTGGCGTGGCTGCTGCCGGTCCTGCCGGCCCAAGAGCTGTTGACCGCCGAGACCCTCAACCGGCTGCACCGCGTCGGCGGGCTGGCCTTGAGTCCGGACGGCAAGCACCTGCTGCTGACCGTCAGCACTCCCGATGTCGCCGCCAACAAGAGCACCAGCAAGGTCTGGCTGCTGCCGCTGCCGGGCCCGGACCAGCCGGCCGCGGCGGCGGTCGTGCTGGCCGAGGGTTCGAGCCCGATGTGGCTGCCGAACGGCAGCTACGCCTTCGCCACCGCGACCGGGCTCGAGGTGCGGCCCTTGCTCGATGGGCCGAGGGTCGAGGTCGAGATGCCGGACGGCTGCGACAACGTCGTCTGGTCGCCGACCGGCGATCGGTTCGCCTTCACGCGGTCGGTCAAGCTCGACGCCACCGCCAAGGACCTGCACCCCGACCTGCCGAAGGCCAACGCCCGCATCTACGACGACCTGATGGTGCGCCACTGGAGCGTCTGGCACGACGGCAGCTACAGCCACCTGTTCGTGCGCAACTACGTCGGCGGCGGCGGCGACCGCGACCTGATGCCGGGCCAGCGTGTGCACACGCCGCTGCAGCCGTTCGGCGGCGCCGAGCAGATCGCCTGGTCGCCGGATGGCAAGTGGTTGTGCTACACGGCGTCGCCGGCGACGGACCCCGAGTCGAGCACCGATTCACGGCTGTTCGAAGTGTCCGCCGACGGTGGCGAAGCGAAGTGCCTGACGCCGGAGCTGCCGGGCTACGACCAGGATCCGGTCTACTCGCCGGACGGCCGCTGGATCGCCTTCTCGAGCATGGCGCGCGGCGGCTTCGAGGCCGACCGGGTGCGCGTCGTGCTGCACGACCGCCGCACCGGTGAGAACGCGGAGCTGCTGCCCGACTTCGACGCCTCGGCGCACGAGCTGCGGTGGAGCGCCGACAGCCGGCGGCTCTTCTTCACCGTCGAGAGCGAAGGCACCACGCAGATCTACACGGCGAGCCTCGAGCAGCCGAAGGCCGTGGCGGTGACCGCGGGCCGGCACGCGCTGAGCAACCTGCTGGTGGCTCCCGATGGCCAGTGGCTCTACGCGCTGCGGGCGACGATGGAGCGGCCGGCCGAGGTGGTGCGCATCCACGTCGACGGCGGTCGCATCGAGCCGTTGACCGACTACAACGGCGAGGTCTTCCGCGGCCTGCGCCTGCCGCAGATCGACGGCGAGTGGTTCGACACCAGCGACGGCAAGAAGGTGCACGCCTGGATCGTCAAGCCGCCGGGCTTCGACCCGGCGAAGAAGTACCCGTTCCTGCTCTACTGCCAGGGTGGGCCACAATCGATGGTGGGGCAGGGCTTCTCGTTCCGCTGGAACTTCCACCTGATGGCGGCCAAGGGCTACGTCGTCGCCGGCGTCAATCGCCGCGGCCTGCCGGGCTTCGGCCAGCAGTGGAACGACGACATCTCCAAGGACTGGGGCGGCCAGTGCATGCGCGATCTGCTCGCCGTCTGCGACGCGATGCAGGCGCGGCCGTACGTCGACAAGGCCCGCACCGGCGCGGTCGGCGCCTCGTTCGGCGGCTTCACCGTCTACTGGCTGATGGGCAACGGCGGCGACCGCTTCGCGGCGATGATCTCGCACTGCGGCGTGTTCAACCTCGAGAGCATGTACTTGGCGACCGAGGAGCTGTGGTTCGTCAACTGGGACCTCGGCGGGCCGTTCTGGGCCTCGCCCGAGGTCGCCGCCGCCTACCGCAGGTTCTCGCCGAACCAGTACGTGCAGAACTGGAAGACGCCGCTGCTGGTGATCACCGGCGAACGCGACTACCGGGTGCCGTACGACCAGAGCCTGCAGGCGTTCACGGCGGCGCAGCTGATGCACGTGCCGAGCCGGCTCTTGGTGTTCCCCGACGAGGGCCACTGGATCCTGAAGCCGCAGAACGGCGTGTTGTGGCAGCGCGAGTTCTTCGGCTGGCTCGACCTCCACCTTGGCGCCAAGGCCGCGGCCACGCAGGGCGCAGGCGGCAAGTGAAGGCGCCGCGGTGGTGGTGGGTGGTGGGGCTGTCGGCGCTGCTGCCGGCGTGTGCCAGCGCGCGCTGGCAGACGGCGCTGCAGCCGGCGCTGTCGGCGGCGCGCTCGCACGCGCAGGACCTGGTGGTGTTCTTCGCCTTGCCGGGTCGCGAGGCCAGCGATCGTATGCAGGCGAGCCTCACCGAGGCGCCGGTGCTGGCGGCGCTCGTGGCCGGTGGCTTCGCCGCCGTGATCGCCGACGGGGCCGCGCGCGACCGGCTCTACGCGCAGTGGATCGGCGGCGGCGAGGGCATGGGCATCGCCGTGCTCGACGGCCAGGGGGTGGTCTACGCGGCGCGGCCGGGGCCGCAGGATGCGCCCGAGCTGGCGGCGTTCTTGCGCCTCTGCGCGGCGGCGCGCCCGGAGCTCGCCGACGCCCGCAGCAGGGTCGCGGCCGGTACCGGCGGCCCGCTCGACAAACACCGGCTCGGCTGCATCCTGTTGCAGCTCGGTTGCCGCGTGCACTGCGAACCGCTGCTGCTCGACGCCGCGCTGGCCGGCGTCGCCGACGCGCGCCACCGCCTGGCCCGGCTCTACGCGCTCGATGGCAACCTCGCCGCCGCGCGGCGCTGGCTCGCCGACGCGCCGAAGTCGCCGGCCGCGTTCGTCACCGAGGGCTACGTCTGCTTCAAGGAACGTCGGCACGCCGACGCGATCGTGGCCTTCGAACGGGCCTTGCAGGCGCCCGGCCTCGGCATCGAACGCCAGCGCGCGTTGCTCTATCTCGGCAAGGCGCTGCACGAGAACGGCCAGGACGACCGCGCCGTGCCCATGCTGCGGGCGCTCGCCGCCGAGGGCACCGGCAGCACCTTCGAGGCGGCGGCGCAGCACACGCTCGGCCACCTGCAGGACCCGCAGCACGGCCACGCGCACTGACCGCGGTGCTTCGTGGTGGTTCCAAGGCGCCGCTGGCTTCGGTAGAACTGCGTCGATGCGCCACCTCGTCCCGCGGTCGTTGTCGCTGTTGCTGTTGCTGCCGCCGCTGCAGGCCCAACAGCCTGCACCGCCCGGCGACGGCCCGGTCCATGCGCTCGGCGGCGTCGCCTATCGTTGGGTGCACGACTGGGGTCGCGGCGACGGCAAGACGGAGCTCGGCAACACCCATGGCTGCCTCGTCGTCGATCGCGCCGGCGAGATCCTCGCCAACACCGACACCGAGCACGCGATCGTGTTCTTCTCGCCCGAGGGCAAGCTGCTGCGTTCGTGGGGCAAGGACTACCACGGCGGCCTGCACGGCATGACGCTCCGGGTCGAGGACGACAAGGAGTGGCTCTACCTCGCCCACACGCGCCGGCACGAGGTGCTCAAGGTGTCGCTCGACGGCAAGGTGGAATGGACGCTCGGCTGGCCCGAGGCGTCGGGCATCTACGAGCGGGAAGAGCAGTTCAACCCGACCGCGGTCGCGGTGGCGCCCGACGGCCGCATCTTCGTCGCCGACGGCTACGGCAAGTCGTGGTTGCACGCCTATGACCGCGAGCGCAAGTACGTGAAGTCGTTCGGCGGCCCCGGCAGCGAACCCGGCAAGCTGCGCACGCCGCACGGCCTGTGGCTGGACACGCGCGGCAGGCAACCGCTGCTGCTGGTCTGCGACCGCGAGAACCACCGGCTGCAGTGGTTCGACCTCGACGGCAACTTCGTGCGGCTGATGGACCAGGACCTGCGCCGGCCGTGCAACGTGTGGCCCTACGACGGCGGGCTCTTGGTCGCCGACCTCGCCGGCCGCATCACCCGGCTCGATGCCAAGGACCGGCTGCTCGGCCACCTCGGCGACAACCCGAAGCCCGAACTGCGCGCGCAGAACGGCGTGCCGCGGGAACAGTGGCGCGATGGTGAGTTCCTGTCGCCGCACTCGGTCTGCGCCGACGCCTTTGGCAACGTCTACGTGATGGACTGGAACTTCCTCGGCCGCATCAGCAAACTGGAGCGGCTGCCGGTCGCGACCCGCGAGGGACCGCCGGCGAAGTGACGGTGGGGGCGGTGACGACGGGGGCACGGTGATGGGCACATGGCACGAACGCGGGCTCCTGCTGGTGGCGGGGGCGTTGTTGGTCGCGGGGGCCTTCGTGGCGTTCGGGGGTGAGGCGGACGCGGCGCCGGCGGCGCTGTCGGCGACGGTGGTGTCGGCCGCGGCGGCGGACCAGGCGGCGCCAGCGAGCAGCGATCTCTGCGCCGCGGCCGAGCTGTCGCCGGACCCCGGCACGACCGCGCCGGCGGCGATCCGCCAGACGATCGAGTCGCCGGTGGTCGACGATCCGCGCCTCGCCCGCTGGGTCGACGACCTGCGCGACGACAACATCCGCTGGAACGGCGAGCGGGCCTACCGCGCGCTCATCGGCCTGCCGCCGGGGCGCCTGCCGGCGGTCGAAGCCGTGCTGACGTCTGCCGATCGGCAGCAGCAGCAGTTTGCGCTCGCCGTGCT
Source organism: Planctomycetota bacterium (assembly GCA_016793265.1). Lineage (GTDB taxonomy): Bacteria > Planctomycetota > UBA1135 > UBA1135 > UBA2386 > JAEUHT01. Next base: position 457 of record JAEUHT010000161.1, on the reverse strand, counting down.
GCGCGTGCGCGTCGACGGTGGCTCGCCGGTCGGCGACGCGTTCTGGCCAGCGGCCGTCGACGCCCTGCGCAGCGACAACCACGTCATGCTGCCGTCGCTGGAGCTGCCGGCGAAACCGACCTTGCGGTTCCTGGCGCGCCTGCCGGCGGCGGCGGTGCCGGCGCTGCGCCGCGGGCTCGGCAGCGACGACACCCAGCAGCGCTTCTACAGCTCCTACCTGCTCGCGGTCGCCGGCGACCGTGCCAGCGCCGCGCGGGTCGCCGACGAGCTCGTACGCCGCCTCGCCAGCAACGACATCGGCGGCGACGCCCTGATGGCGACGCACGCCCTCTACCGGCTCGGCGACGCGGCGCTTGCTACGCTGCGTGAGTGGCGCCCGTTCGTCGACGAACAGGGCCGGGCCTTGATCGACCTGATCGCGCTCGACCTGACGTCGCCGCCGCGCACCCGGCAGGAG
>JAEUHT010000153.1 GCA_016793265.1 Planctomycetota bacterium | reverse complement strand
TCGCCCAGGTCGACAGCAGCTCGACGCGGCGCCATGGTGGTCTCGGCATCGGCCTCGCCATCGCCAAGGGGGTGGCGCAGAAGCTCGGCGCCGAGCTCAGCGTGCGCTCGCGGCCGGGCGCCGGCAGCACCTTCACGCTGGCGCTGGCACCGGCGGCGGTGCGCGGCGCCGAGTTCGTCGATTCGCTGCCGGCGGCGCGGGCGGCGGCGCGGGCGACGCCGCGGGCGACGCCGCCGCCGGGCGCGGCGGGCAACGAGTCGAAGGCGCGCATCCTGATCGCCGAGGACGGCGCCGACAACCAGCGGCTGCTGCGCGCCATCCTGGCCAAGGCCGGCCACGCCGTCACGGTGGTGGCGGACGGTGCCGAGGCCTGTCGCGCCATCGACGACGCGATCGCACGCGGCGAGCCGTTCGACCTCGTGGTGATGGACATGCAGATGCCGGTGCTCGACGGCTACGACGCCGTCGCCGAGCTGCGGCGGCGCGCCGTGTTGGTGCCGGTGGTGGCGTGCACGGCGCACGCGCTGCCCGAGGACCGCGAACGTTGCCTCGCCGCCGGCTGCACCGAGTACACCACCAAGCCGATCGACCGCCGCGACCTGCTCGAGAAGGTCGCGCGTTGCCTCACCGCGGCGAGCGCCTGAGCGTCACTGCCGCGGCAACGGCGTCACTTCGGCCAGCACCTGCTTGCCGTCGGGCAGCCGCGCTTCGATGCGCTTCTGATCCACCGGCAGCAGCGGCCGCGATTGGGACAGGTAGCCCGAACCGGCGGCGACCTCGACGGCGCGGCGGTTGCCGCGCGCATCCTCGACCAGCAGCCGGGTGCCGACCGCCTGCGGGTTGCCCGCCGCCCCGGGCAGTTTGGCCGTGGTCAGCGGCACGCTGCCGCGCACCAGCACCAGCGGTGCGTCGTTGCGGCTGAACACGCACTCGGCGCCGCGGGCCCCGGGAAGCGCGACCAGCGCCTTACGATCGCCGTGGAAGCAGATGCCGTGTTGGTCGGGCGGCAGCACGACGAGGCCGTTCGCAGAGGCCTGCAGCACGAGCCCGGTGCCGCCGTCGTGGTGGCCGGTCTCGGGCTCGGGCGCGAAGCTGTTCTGTGCGCAGACGACGAGGTCGTCGAGCACCACCATGCCGAAGATCGGCGCGATCTGCGCGCGGCGCGGCAGCGGCTCGACCGTGAAGCGGCCGGTGCCGTCGTTGCGCAGCAGGCTGCTCGCCAACGTCGTCGCCGCGAGCTGGCCGGCGCCGTCGAGCCTCGGTTGCGTGTAGATGTCCGTCAGCAGCGAGCTGGCGAAGGCGTCGTAGGTGGGGAACTTCTGCGCCAGGAACGGCATCGCCTGGCTGCTGCAGCTGCGCCCGCGCACCGGCAGCAGGCGGTCGCCTTCGTACTTCGCCTCGACGAGGTCGCGGCTGCCGTTGCCGTCGAAGTCGCCGAAGAACAGCCGCGCCGGGCGCTCCGGGCTCGCCTTGTACTTGGTGTTGAGGCCCTGGTTGCCGGCGAGGTAGTCGAGGTCGCCATCGGCGTCGACGTCGAACGCGGCGAGGCTGTTCCACCAGCCGGTGAACGCGGCCAGGCCGGCGTCGGCGGTGCGGTCGGAGAAGCTGCCGCCGTCGTTGTGCAGGTAGCGGATCGGCTGCCAATGCGCCGCCAGCAGCAGGTCGGGCCGGCCGTCGGCATCGACGTCGGTGAACAGCGCCGCGGTGACCATGCCGGCCGTGCGCAGCGCCGGCGCCAGCGGGTCGCTGACGTCGACGAACCGACCGCCGTCGTTGCGGTAGAGCCGGCTCTTCGGCGCGTCGGGGTAGTGGCCCGGCAACAGCCGGCCGGCGACGAACAGGTCGAGGTCGAGGTCGCCGTCGATGTCGGCCGCGACCATGGCGCCCGAGGACTCGCGCACGTCGGGCAGCACCGTGTCGTCGCGCACGAAGCGGCCGCTGCCGTCGTTGCGGTAGCAGCGGTCGCGCAGGGCGGCGTCGCCGCTGGCGCGTTCGGCGCCGCCGCTGGCGACGAACAGGTCGAGGTCCAGATCGCCGTCGTGGTCGAGCCACAACACGCCCAGGTCCTCGCAGCCCGCATCGTCGCGCCACGGTCCCGGCACCTTCTGCCAGCCGAGCTCCTTCTGTTGGAACAGCTCACCGGCCTGGCCCATGGCGCCGCCGACGAACAGGTCGTCGCGGCCGTCGCCGTCGAAGTCGCCGAGCGCGAGGCCGGGGCCGAGCCGGGCCACGCCAGCGGGCAGCAGCGGTTGGGCCACGTACTCGTCGAACTCGTTCTCGCGGTGGTGGAACAGCGGCGCGTCGGCGACCTGGAAGCTGGTCGCCGCCGGCGCCGGCAGCCGCGGCATGGTGGTCTTCTCCGGCGGCTCGGTGATCGTGTAGCGGTGCCTGGCCTGCAGGTCGGGGAAGCTCTGTTCGTGGCCGGAGGGCCAGCGCACCACGAGGCTCGTCGCGCGGTCGTGCTTGCCGAGGCCGAAGTGCACCTCCGGCGCCTGCCCGGACAGGTAGCCGCGCGCCAGGGTGTTCTCGCGCACGAGGCGGCTGCCGTCGGGCAGGGTCAGCAGCAGCCTGGCGCCGACGCCGAACCGATCACTGCGCTGGCCCACCAGCCGCACGACCAGGCCGTTGCCGTCGGTGGTGAGATTCTCGTAGATCGCCGCCGGTTCGTTCCAGTTGTTGACGACGACGTCGAGGTCGCCGTCGCCGTCGAGGTCGACCAGGGCGCCACCGTGGCTGACGGCGTCGAGATCGAGGCCCCAGCTGGCGCCGGTCTTGGTGAACTCGAGGTCGCCGGCGTTGCGCAGCGCGAGGTTCTTCTCGGGCACCCGCTTGACGTTGCGGATCAGCTCGACCGCGGCCTGCTGGCGGCCCTCGGCCCACAGGGTGTCGAGGCGCAGCTCGAGGTCGGGGTCGGTGTCGAAGCGGGCGATGCCGTTGGTGGCGAGCAGGTCGAGCCGGGAGTCGTTGTCGAGGTCGCCGAACAGCACGCTCCAGGTCCAATCGGTGCTCGCCACGCCGGCGAGGATCGCGGCCTCCTGGAAGCGGCCGAGGCCGGTGTTCAGCAACAGCGCGTTGCGCATGCACTGCGGCGGCACGGCGTGCATCAGCAGGTCGCGGCGGTCGTTCATGTCGCCCATCAGCACCTTCGCCTTCTTGTGCGTGGTCATGCTCATGTCGGCGACCAGCAGGTCGAGGCGGCCGTCGCCGTCGACGTCGCCGGCGTCGCTGCCCATGCCGTAGTAGGCGGTGTGCGGCACGACTTCGGCGGTGACGTCGCGGAAGGTGCCGTTGCGCTCGTTGTGGTAGAGCGTGTCGGGCGACTCGAGGTCGTTGGCGACGTAGAGATCCGGGTAGCCGTCGTCGTCGTAGTCGAACCAGGTCGCCGACAGGCCCATGCCGGAGCCGTGCACGCCGGCGCTCTGGGAAACGTCGACGAAACGCTCGCCGACGCGGCGCAGCAGGCGGTCCTCCTGGCCGGTCGGGAAGGCCTGGCCGCGGAACACGAGCAGGTGGTCGCGCAAGGCCGCCGGCAGGTCGTCCGCGCTGCGCAGCTTGCCCTGCCGTTGCAGGTCGCCGGCGAGCTGCAGTTGGGCCGGGTCCGGCAGCATGCCGTCGAGCACGGTGTCCTTCGGCACCTTCATGTGCGGCAGCAGGAGCCCCGCCGTGGTCCAGCCCGGCGTCATCGTCAGGCTCAGCGCGCGGTTGGTCAGCAGGTAGAGGTCGAGCTTGCCGTCGCGGTCGTAGTCGGCGAACGAGGCCATCATCGAGGCGGCGACGAGGTCGAGCCCGTACGCGGCCGCCTTCTCGCGGAAGGTGCCGTCGCCCTGGTTCTCGTAGAGCAGGTTCTTCGCGTGCAGGTTGCAGACGTAGAGGTCGAGGTCGCCATCGAAGTCGATGTCGACGAAGGTGGCGCCGGTGCCCCAGGCGTCGCCGCCGCCGAGGCCGCCGGCCGCCTCGGTGACGTCTTCGAAGCGCAGCGGAGCGCGCTGCCGGTAGAGCCGGTTCGGCCCGTCCTGCGAGACGAGGTAGAGGTCGACGAGGCCGTCGCCGTCGTAATCGCCGACGGCGAGACCGGCGCCGTTGGTCAGGTACTGGTAGGAGTTCTCGGGCAGCAGCAGGTTCTGGAAGGTCACGCCACAGGCGGCGGCATCGAGCCTTCGGAAGCGCGGGCCGTCGCCGCCGCGGGCGGCCGCGAGCGGCGTGGCGGCGATGCCCCCGGGCGGCGCCGGCAGCGGCGCATCGTCGCCGCAGGCTGCGAGCGGCAGCAGGCCCGTCAACAGCAGGCGTGTCGGCAACGGGGGCGAGGCGTGGTGGCCGGTGTTGGCGCGGCAGGTCGGGCGCATGAGGCTCTGCATCGCGTCACTATCCCACGGTCGTGCGGCCGAGGCGATAGTCACCATTGGCGGATGCAGGCTTGCACCGCGCGGCATCCCTGGCGATGACTCTGCGCAGCGCGCGGCGCCGAGCCACCTTGTCCACGAAACGACGTTCCTCGATCTACCTGCTCGCCGTCCTGGTCGGTGTCGCCGCCGGGTTCGGCGCGCTCGCCTTCGAGTACGCGAGCGGCCTCGTCGTGCACCTGACGCTGGTGAACCTCGCCGGCTACGTGCCGGTCGGGCCGCGCGGCGAAGTGCGCCTCTTCAACCACGCCGCAGCCGGCCCGGTGCTGCCCCACATGCTCGTGCTGCTGCCGGCGCTCGGCTGCTTCGTCAGTTCGTGGTTGACGACGCGCTTTGCCCCCGAAGCGCGCGGCCACGGCACCGACGCCGCCATCGAGGCATACCACCAGAAGGGGGGGCGCATTCGCGGCCGGGTGCCGATCCTGAAGGCCGTGTGCAGCGCGCTGACGCTCGGCACCGGCGGCAGCGGCGGCCGCGAAGGTCCGATCGCGCAGATCGGCGCCGGCTTCGGCTCCTTCGTGGCGCAGCGCCTGCAGCTCGGCGAACGCGCTTGCCGCACGCTGCTCGCCGCTGGCATGGCCGCCGGCGTCGGCGCCATCTTCCGGGCCCCGTTCGCCGGCGCGCTGTTCGCTGCCGAGATCCTCTACCGCGACGCCGAGCTCGAGAGCGAGGTCGTGATGCCGGCCTTTTTGTCGTCGGCGGTCGCCTACTGCGTGTTCTGCGGCCTGCTCGGCGAGTTCGCGCCGCTGTTCGTGCTCGGCCCCGGCTTCGACTTCCACCGCGTCAGCGAGCTGGTGCCCTACACGATCCTGGCGTTCGCCCTGCTGCCGGCGATCGCCTTCTATACGCGGTTCTTCTACGCCAGCGAACGGTGGTTCGCGCGGCTGCCGGGGCCGCGCCCGCTGGTGGCGGCGGGCGGCGGCTTGTTGACCGGTTGCCTCGGCCTCACCTGCTGGTGGTTGTTGGCCGACGACCGCGCCCTGTCGGTGCTCAGCAACGGCTACGGCATTCTGCAGGCGACGCTCGACGGCGGCGTCAGCGGTTGGAACGGCGCCCTGTTGCTGCTCGTGGTTGGCCTCACCAAGGTGGTGGCGACTTCGTGCACGATCGGCGCCGGCGGCAGCGCTGGCGTGTTCGGGCCGAGCATGGTGATCGGCGGCGGTGTCGGCGGCGCCGTCGGCATCGCCTGCAGCCAGCTCGGCCTGGTGCAGAACCCGGCCGCATTCTGCATCGTCGGCATGACCGGCTTCTTCGCCGGCGCCGCCAAGACGCCGATCTCGACGATCGTCATGGTCACCGAGATGACCGGCAGCTACCGCCTGCTGCTGCCGGCGATGTGGGTGTGCGGCCTGACCTTCCTGCTCAGCCGGCGCTGGGCGCTCTACCAGAAGCAGGTGCAGAACCGCGCCTTCTCGCCCGCGCACCAGGGCGAGTACGTCGTCGACCTGCTCGAACGCATGACGGTGCAGGACGTCTTCGAGCCGAGCCCGGTGGAGACCGTCAAGCCGCAGACCGCGCTGCGCGACATCGTGCTGCTGATCGCCCGGTCGCGCGCCAACTACTTCCCGGTGATCGACGACGACGGTCACTTCGTCGGCATGCTGTCGGCGCACGACGTGCGCCAGTTCACCTTCGAGCAAGGCGTCTACGAGCTGACCATCGCCGCCGACATCATGGCGACGCCGCCGGTGGTGGTGCGGCCGGCCGACGACCTGCACCGGGCCATCGAGACGTTCGACTCGGTGCAGCTCGACGAACTGCCTGTGGTGGCCGACGACGACGGCGACCGCGTGCTCGGGCACCTGCGCCGGCGCGCCATCAACCGCGCCTACACCAAGAAGCTGCGCGAACTGCGCGACCTGCAGACGCGCACTGGGTGATCCCGTGAGGCGCCCCCGAGCGCCAGGAATCGGAGCGCCAGGAACCCGAGCGCCAGGAAAATGCCGGCTGCCGCTGCAACCGCGGCGCCGATCCGGGCACGATGGCATGGGCGGCACGGAGAACGTGTTTGCCTTTTGTTCGGTGTCCCGTTAGGGTGCGCCTCTCGACCAAAAGCCATGCCCGGCCTGCCGCCGCGCACGCAGCCGAGCCACCATGCGCGAACCGACCAAACCGTCTTCATCCACTGACCGCAAGACACTCCCGGGAGGGACCACGATGAAACCCAAAGAGACGACAAAAGCACCCCTCAGCGAGGCCTTGCTGGACGCCATGGCGGCGATCCAGAAGTCGCACGGCAACGGCTCCATCATGCGCATGGGGGACCGCATCGAGGTGCCGATCGAAGGCATCTCGACCGGGTCGGTCGGTCTCGACATCGCCATCGGCGGCAAGGGCTTGCCGCGCGGTCGCGTCATCGAGGTGTTCGGCCCGGAGTCGTCTGGCAAGACCACGCTGACCCTGCACGTGGTGGCCAACGCCCAGCGCAGTGGCGGCGTCTGCGCCTTCATCGACGCCGAGCATGCGCTCGACCCGCAGTATGCCAAGCGCCTCGGTGTCGACCTCGACTCGCTACTCATCAGCCAGCCGGACCATGGCGAGCAGGCGCTCGACATCTGCGAGACGCTGGTCAAGTCGGGCGCCGTCGACGTCATCGTCATCGACTCGGTCGCCGCGCTGGTGCCGAAGGCCGAGATCGAAGGGGAGATGGGCGACTCGTTCGTCGGCCTGCAGGCGCGCCTGATGAGCCAGGCGCTGCGCAAGCTGACCGCGCTCACCGCCAAGTCGAAGACCACGCTCGTCTACATCAACCAGAACCGCGAGAAGATCGGCGTGATGTTCGGCAGCCCGGAGACCACGACTGGCGGTCGCGCGCTCAAGTTCTACTCGTCGGTGCGCATCGACATCCGCCGCATCGGCCAGATCAAGGACGGCGAAGAACCCATCGGGGCGCGCACCAAGGCGACGGTGGTCAAGAACAAGGTGGCGCCGCCGTTCAAGAAGTGCGAGTTCGACATCTTGTTCGCCGAAGGCATCAACCGGCTCGGTGAAGTGCTCGACATCGGCGTCGAATCCGGCTTCCTGAAGCGCTCGGGCACCTGGATCAGCTACGGCGAGACGCGGCTCGGCCAGGGTCGCGAGAAGGCGCGCGAGTTCCTCAAGGAGAACCCGGCGCTGGCCAAGGAGATCGAGGAAGCGCTCGTCGCCCGGGTCGCCAAGCGCGAACTGGACGCGGCGAACCCGAGCGGAGCAGGGACGACGGGCGCCGCCAACTCCGGCCATGCTGGGGCTGGTGGCTCTGCTGGGGCTGCTGGCTCTGGTTCGTCAGGCTCTGGTTCGTCAGGCGCGGGTTCGTCAGGCTCTGGTGCAGCTGGCTCTGGTGCGGGCGGTGGCCCGGCGGCTGCGGGCGCGCGCTCGACTGCCTCGCGCCAGCAGGCGGCGAACCCGTGATCTGGCGCTAGCCACCTGCATGGTTGGCTGCCAGCGGCGGGCTTTGTGCCCGCTCTGGCTGTTGGCGTCGCCAGGCTTTCGCTACAACCTCCGCCCGCTTGTCCGCGCCATCGTTCGCCGCGCGGACGCGTCGCTGTGGAGTTGCCATGAAGCCGTTGACCGCCGCCGAGATCCGCCGTCGTTACCTGAAGTTCTTCGAGGAGCAGGGCCACAAGATCATGGCCTCCGACTCCTTGGTGCCGGCCAATGACCCGACGCTGCTGTTCACGGGCGCGGGCATGAACCAGTTCAAGGACATGTTCCTCGGCAAGGGCACGCTGCCGCACCGCCGCGTGACCACGTCGCAGAAGTGCCTGCGGGTGCCCGATCTCGAGAATGTCGGCTTCACGGCCCGGCACCACACCTTCTTCGAGATGCTCGGCAACTTCTCGTTCGGCGACTACTTCAAGAAGGAGTGCATCGCGTGGATCTGGTCCTTCTTCAAGGACGTCTGCGGGATCCCGGCCGAGCAGATGGTCGTCACCATCTACCAGGACGACGACGAGGCCTTCGAGATCTGGACCAAGGTGGTGGGGCTGTCGCCGGACAAGGTGTTCCGCTTCGGCGAGAAGGAGAACTTCTGGCCGGCCGAGGCGCCGAGCAAGGGCCCGAACGGGCCATGCGGGCCGTGCAGCGAGATCTACTTCGACAGCAAGCCGGGCCAGCCGTACCCGGCCAAGCTGGGCCTCGAGTCGCTGCCCGATGACCGCTTCACCGAGGTTGGCAACTGCGTCTTCACCCAGTTCGACCGCCAGTCCGATGGCACGCTGAAGCCGCTGCCGCAGCGCAACATCGACGTCGGCCTCGGCCTCGAGCGCATCGCCGCCGTGCTGCAGGGCGCCAAGAACAACTTCGAGACCGAGCTGTTCCGGCCCTACCTCGACCACCTCGGCAAGGTCAGCGGCAGCGCCTACGGCAAAGAGTCGCGCCGCGACGTCCGTATGCGCCGCATCGCCGACCACGTGCGCGCGATCACCTTCTGCATCGCCGACGGGGCGCTGCCGAGCAACGAAGGCCGCGGCTACGTGGTGCGCAAGATCCTGCGCCGTGCCGCACGCGATGGTTACGAGCTCGGCCTGCAGCGGCCGTTCCTGTTCGAGATGGTCGATCTCGTCGGTGGTCTGATGGGCGACCAGTACCCCGAGGTGCGCGAGAACGCCGGTCAGTGCCGCGCCGTGATCAAGGCCGAAGAAGAGAACTTCCTGACTGTCTATCGCCAGGGCATGGCGCGGCTCGACGAGTTCCTCGCCGCGGCCAAGAAGCCCGCGGCGGGCGCGAACACCGACGGCAGTGGGGATTTCGCCTTCACGCTGCACGACACCTACGGCTTCCCGGTCGACATCACCAGCAAGGTGATGGAGGAGCGTGGCCACCGCCTCGACGAGGCTGGCTTCGAAGCGGCGATGGAGGCGCAGCGGGCGCGGGCGCGGGCCAGCATGGCCACCACCGACGCGGTGTTCACGGCCAGCGTGGCGGTCAAACTGCGCGACCAGGGCCACGCGGCGACGCAGTTCGTCGGCTACGAGGTGCTGCAGGCGGCGACGAAGCTCGTGGCGTTGGTCGGCGAGGGCGACGAGTTGCTGCCGCGCGCGGCGGTCGGGCAGCGCGTACTCGTGGTGGCGGCGACGTCGCCGTTCTACGCGCAGGGCGGCGGCCAGGTCGGCGACCGCGGTCGGGTGACCACCACGACGGGCAAGGCCGTCATCAGCAACACCACCGCGCTCGATGGCTTCCACCTGCATCAGGCGATGGTGGAGTCCGGCCACCTCGAAGCCGGGCAACCTTGCGAACTGCAGGTCGACGAGGCGGCGCGGCGCGCCACCGAACGCAACCACACGGCGACGCACCTGCTGCACGCGGCCCTGCGGCGCGTGCTCGGGGACCACGTCAGCCAGGCCGGCTCCGAGGTGTCGCCGGATCGTCTGCGCTTCGACTACACGCAGCCCGAGAAGCCGAGTGCGGAGCAGCTGCAGCGCGTCGAGGACCTCGTCAACGGCCAGATCCTGCTCGCCAACGACGTGGCTGCGGTGGTGCGCAATCTCGACGAGGCGCGCGCCAACGGCTTCATGGCCTTGTTCGGCGAGAAATACGGCGAACGTGTGCGCACGCTGCAGGTCGGCGAATTCAGCAAGGAACTCTGCGGCGGCACGCACGTGCGCAACAGCGGCAACATCGGCTCGTTCCGCATCGTCACCGAGACCGCTGTCGCCGCCGGCACGCGCCGGCTCGAAGCCGTCACCGGCCTCGGGGCGCTCGATCTGGCGCGCCAGGAACGGCTCTGGCTCGGCCAACTCGCCACTGCGCTCAAGGTGCCGGTCGCCCGCGTCGGCGAGCGGGTCGCCGAGCTCAGTGACGAACTCAAGAAGACCCGCAAGGAGCTCGAGAAGGCGTTGGCGCCGGACCTCGACGCCGAACTGCAGAAGCTGCGCGGGCTCGCCGCCGACCACGCCGGGTCGCGCACCGTCGTCTACGTGCGGCCGGGGCTGCAGGCCAAGGACGCCCAGGAGCTGCTGCGCCGGGCGCAGCAGGCGCTCGACCCGTTCGCCGGGGTGGTGCTCAGCCCTGGTGCCGAGGACGTGCAGATCGTGGTCGCCGTCAGCCCGGCACTGACCTCACGCGTGAAGGCCGGCGACCTCGTCAAGGCGCTGGCGACGCTGCTCGGCGGCGGCGGTGGTGGTCGACCCGAAGCGGCGCAAGGCAAGGGCAAGGACGTCGGCAAGGTCGAGGCCGCGGCCGCAGCGGCGGCTCAGGCCCTCGCGGCAGCCGGTTTGCGCGCCTGACGCAGCAGATGCGGCGCCGCAGCGCCGCTGCGGCGTTGACTTCGTTCGGGCGGTCCGTAGTCTACCGGCCCGAAAAACTGGCCGGTCGCCCTTGGTGGCGCCTGCGCCCACGCCTGAACAACGACCATGGCCAATCCGAAGCGAAAGCTCAGCCGCGCCAGCAAGGGCCACCGCCGCGCGCACCTTGCCCTCACCCGTACCCAACTCGTGGCCTGCACGCACTGCGGCGCGATGATCCGTCCGCACACGATCTGCAAGGCCTGCGGCCACTACCGCGGTCGTCAGATCCTGCCGGCGGCGAACTGACCTGGGCCGGCGGCACGAGTCGACCGCCAATAGGTGTAGGTGACGGTGGCCGTCGCCTGCCCCGGGCGCCGGCCGCTGGCTGGCCAAGGGGCCGCAGCAGGAGCCGGCGTCGTTGTCAGGCATACGGAGTGCGCGGGTGCGGCGCCGTTCCGCCCCCGGCGCGACGCGAGCGGCTGGTCGTGCTTTGAACGCGACCGGCGGTGGTTGGTGATGGCATGCGCGACGGAGTGAACTCATGAACAGGGTAGTTCTGGACGCGGTCGGTGGTGATCACGCACCCGATGAGGCTCTCGCCGGGGTGGCGCAGGCATTGGCGCGCGGCGAGGTGACCCCGGCTCAGGTGCTGTTGACCGGCCCGGTCGACCTGGTGCGGGCGGGCATGCAGAAGCAGGGCTTGCCGGCGGACATCGAGGTGCTCGATGCTCCGGACCTGCTGACCTGCGAGGACTCGCCGACGGACGCGATGCGCAAGAAGGCGCGCAACAGCATCGCCATCGGCATCCAGGCGGTGAAGACCGGCCGCGCCGGCGCCTTCGTCAGCGCCGGCTCGACCGGCACGGTGGTCGCCGCGGCGACGTTGGGACTCGGTTGCCTCGAGGGCATCCGCCGGCCGGCGATCGGGGCCATCATCGAAGGCGAGAAGAACCCGTTCCTGGTGCTCGACGTCGGTGCCAACCCACAGCCGAAGCCGCACCACCTGGCGCAGTACGCCTTGATGGGCTCGGCTTACTACGGCGGCACCTTCGGCATCGCCGAGCCGCGCGTCGGTATCCTGAACATCGGCAGCGAGGAGCTCAAGGGCAACCCGCTCGTGCGCGAGGCGCGGCAGCTCATGAAGCAGCTGCCGATCAAGTTCCACGGCAACGTGGAGGGCGTCGAGGTCTTCCATGGCGACTGCCACGTGATCGTGACCGACGGCTTCACCGGCAACGTGCTGCTGAAGGTCAGCGAGGGTGTCGCCGAGTACCTGCTGCGCGCGACCTTCGGCATGATGAAGCAGGTCGGTATTCCGGGCGAGCAGGTCAAGAAGGTGCAGGCGGGGGTCATGCCGCGCGTCGACTTCTCCGAATATGGCGGTGCCTTGTTGCTCGGCGTGCAGGGCGTGGTGACCATCTGCCACGGTCGCTCCCGCGCCCCGGCCTTCGCCAATGCGATCCGGTTCGCGATGCGGGCGATGACCGCGGAAGTGAACCAGCACATCGTGCAAGCCGCCCGCAGCATCACGCTGCCCACCGCAGAGCCCAACCCATGACCCTCCCCCGCGTGCGGCCTTGCCTTCCCTGGAGCCATTGCCGATGAGCACCGGTATTCGCGTCGGCATCGCCGGGCTCGGTCGCTTCGTGCCGGAGCGCCGCCTGACCAACCAGGATCTGGAGAAGCTGGTCGACACCTCCGACGATTGGATCGTGCAGCGCACGGGCATTCGGGAGCGGCGCATCGCCGGCGAGGGCGAGATCACCAGCACGCTGGGCCTGGCGGCGGCCCGTCAAGCGCTCGAAGACGCGCGCATGACGCCCGAGGAGGTCGAACTGATCATCTGCGCGACCGTGACCGGCGACCAGCCGTTCCCGGCGACGGCCTGCCGCATCGGCTACGACCTCGGCGCCAAGAATGCCGGCGGCTTCGACCTCGGCGCAGCTTGCAGCGGCTTCGTCTTCGCCTCGCAGGTGGCGTCCGGCTTGATCCAGTCGGGTCAGCTCCGCCGTATCCTGGTGATCGGCGCCGAGATCTTGAGCCGCACGCTCGACTACAAGGACCGCAACACGTGCGTCCTGTTCGGTGACGGGGCAGGCGCGGCCGTTTTCACCGCACTCGATCGTGCAGGACAGGGTGAATTCCTCGGCGGATCGATCTGCATGGAGGGGGGCGCCGAAGGTGTGCTCGCGCAACCGGGTGGCGGCAGTCGCCACCCGGCGACCCACGCTACGGTCGACCAGGGCCTGCACTACATGAAGATGGGCGGCACCAAGGTGTTCCGCTTCGCGGTGCGCGTGTTCGCCGAGATGGTGCAGGGGGTGATCGACCAGTACGGCATCGACGACATCGGCGTCATCATTCCGCACCAGGTCAACCAGCGCATCATCGAGTCCGCCATCGAGCAGGTCGGCCTGCCGATGGACCTCGTCTTCAGCACGATCGACCGCTACGGCAACACCTCGGCTGCGTCGGTGCCGATCGCCCTGCGGGAGGCCCGCGACGCCGGGCGCCTGAAGAAGGGCAAACTCGTCGTCATGCCAGCCTTCGGGGCTGGCATGGCCTGGGGGCACCTGCTGCTGCGCTGGTGATGCCGTTGCCGACGGCGCGCGGCACGCCGTGGCGCCGGCGGGTTCCGTTCCCGATCCAAGACCAACAACCGCACTCGTCACATGCAGTTCTCGGGCAAGGTCGCGCTCGTCACGGGCGCTTCGCGCGGCATCGGCAGGGCCATCGCCGTCGAACTGGCGCGCCACGGCGCGCTGGTGTTCTGCACCTCCACCAAGGCCGGCGGTTGCGCGGACACCCTGGCGGCGATCGCCGCCGCCGCGCCCTCGGCGCCAGCGCCGCAGGCTCTGGTCGCCGATGTCGCGGCCGAGGCTGCAGTCGAAGCGCTCGCCGCGCAGGTGCTGCAGCAGGGAGGTCGGCTCGATTTCTTGGTCAACAACGCCGGCATCACCAAGGACGGCTTGTTCCTGCGCATGGACGCCGCCCAGTTCGACAGCGTGCTGGCGACCAACCTGCGCGGCGCCTTCCTGGTCTGCAAGGCCTTCGCGCGCGCCATGGCCAAGGCCCGCTTTGGTCGCATCGTCAACGTCGGCAGCGTCGTCGGTTTGACCGGCAATGCCGGACAGGCGAACTACGCCGCCAGCAAGGCCGGCCTGATCGGGTTGTCGAAGTCCCTGGCCCAGGAGTTCGCCGGTCGCAGCATCACGGTCAACGTCGTCGCCCCCGGCTTCATCGAGACCGACATGACAGCGGGGCTCGGGGCCGAGGTGCGGGAGACGATGCTGAAGAACATCCCGCTCGGTCGCTTCGGCGCCGCCGAGGACATCGCCCGTGCCGTCAGCTTTTTGTGCAGTGATGCCGCCTCCTACATCACCGGGCAGACGCTCGTTGTGGACGGCGGCATGACCATGTAGCTAATCTTCCTGCCCTTCGCCGGGCCACCTGGCGCCGGGCATCTGGCGCCGGGCCCTCTGGACCCGGCGGCCACTCTCCCGAATCCGCCGGCGCCCGCGAGGCCGGCAACGAATCCACCCCAAGTCCCTACGAGTCCCTACGAGGCAAATCATCGTGTCGAAGGCTGACAACATCGAAGAACGCGTCCACAACATCGTCTGTGAGCAGCTCGGTACCACCCGGGACAAGATCACGCCGGAGACGCACTTCATCAACGATCTCGGCGCCGACTCGCTCGACACGGTCGAGCTTGTCATGGAGTTCGAGGACGAGTTCGAGATCAACATCCCGGACGAGGACGCCGAGAAGATCCAAACCGTCGGTGAGGCGGTGAAGTACATCTCCGGCAAGCTCGGCTGATCGGAGCCGGCGGCACTTCGCTGCGGACGCACCCGTCTCGGGGCTTCCGTGCCGGGGCCGCTGCGTCTCGCTTTGCAGGCGGCGACCGGATCACGTTCGGCCGCTGCGGTACCAGGCTCGGGGGTGTTTCCCCCGGGCCAGCTGACCACGCCCTGGCGCGTTGCACTGGTGCGCCAGGATGCGTGTGTTCGTCTGACAGGAACGAGAATCATGCAGAGACGACGTGTCGTCATCACCGGCATCGGAGCCGTCTCCTCGCTGGGCATCGGCGTGCCGACCACCTGGTCCAGGCTGCTGCAGGGCGAGTCGGGCGCCGGCCTCATCACTCGCTTCGACACCACCAAGCACACCTGCAAGTTCGCTTGCGAGGTGTGGGATTGGGCCACGGAGAAGTTCTTCCCCAAGAGCGAGTCGAAGCGCCTCGACAAATTCACCATGTACTACCTGGTGGCCGCCGCCGAGGCGATGCAGGGAGCCGGGCTCGACATGGGCAAGGAGGACCGCACGCTCGCCGGCTGCATCACCGGCACCGGCATCGGCGGCATCCACGAGATCGAGGAGTCGAAGGCGGACCAGATCGCGCGCGGCGCCGATCGCATCAGCCCGTTCTTCATCCCCAAGATCATGGCCAATGCCATGGCCGGGCAAGCGGCGATCCGGTTCGGGCTGCAGGGCACGTGCTACGTGACCTCCTCGGCCTGCGCCAGCGCCGGCCACGCCATCGGCATGGCCCTGCGCACGATCCAGTACGGCGAGGCCGACATCATGCTGACCGGCGGCAGTGAAGCGGCGACGACCGAGCTCGGCCTCGGCGGCTTCTGCGCGCTGAAGGCGGTGTCGACCCGCAACGGCGATCCGAAGCGTGCCTCGCGGCCGTTCGACCGCGATCGGGATGGCTTCGTGATGGGCGAAGGCGCCGCCGCGCTCGTGCTCGAAGAGTACGAACACGCCCGGCGCCGCGGCGCGCCGATCCTGTGCGAGCTGCTCGGTTATGGCTCGACCGACGATGCCTTCCACATCACGGCGCCCAACGAAGACGCCGACGGCCCGAGCCGCGCCATGCAGCAGGCCCTGCGTGATGGGCGCATCCGCCCGGATCAGGTGGGTTACGTCAACGCCCACGGCACCAGCACCCACCTCAACGACAAGATCGAGACCGCGGCGATCAAGCGGGTGTTCGGCGACCACGCGCGGCGGTTGTGCGTGTCGTCGACCAAGTCGATGCTCGGCCATCTGCTCGGCGCTTCGGGCGCGATCGAACTCGTCGCTTGTGCCTTGTCGATCCGCGACAACAAGGTGCACCCGACGATCAACTACGAGACGCCCGATCCGGACTGCGACCTCGACTACGTGCCGAACACGGCCCGCGAGCTGCGCGTCGACTACGCGGTGAGCAACTCGCTCGGCTTCGGCGGGCACAACACCAGCCTGCTGCTCGGCCGTCTGTGAGCCCCGCCGGGGCGGCCACCCGCCCCGGGGCCACGCGCGTCGTTGCGCCATTGGCGACCCGAAGGCGACGCCAAAAGGCGTAGCCGATCGTGCGTCGGCGGCGGAATGCTCTGGATCCGCTGCAACTGGGACGCGCCGCCGTTGCGCAAACTGCCCGCGCCGGCTAGGGAAGGAACTCGTCGTTCCGCTGTTCGCGGCGGGACTGGACCGATTCGACCTTCAGGAGTTCGTTGTGAAGAAGAAGCTCAAAGACGCGCTGCACCGCTTCAAGATCGAGACCTTCCGCATGAGCCACCACGGCGTCGAGGAACAGGAAGACGTCGCGCGCGAGATCCTCGACCACACCGCGCAGGCGCTCAAGAACGCCTACACGTTCCACCTGCCGGCCGACGTCAGTCCGCACCGCGTGGAGATCTTCCAGATGATCAAGGCGGTGACGCTGGAGACCCTGTTGCCGCCGGTGGTGGAGAAGCTGATGCGCCGCATCACGGTGCTCGAACACCAGAACGCCGGCTTGATCAAGCTGCTCGACGAGCTGATGGAAGCCCTGTCGGAGGAGTGATTGCGCACGGTCCTGGCCGGCGACCTCGGCGGCACCAAATGCCGCTTCGCGCTGGTGAGCGCCGATTACGCCGTGCACCGTGTGCAGCAGGTGCCGACGGTGCGGGAGCGGGCAGCGTTCCTCGACCGCCTGGAGCGGGCCATGCGCTCGATCCTGCAGGACCTGCCGCCGGGACTCGAGGCTCCCGTCGCCGCCGGCTTCGGCACCGCCGGTGTGATCCCGCTCGACGGCGGTTCGATCAGCCGGGCGCCCAACCTGCCGCTCGACGGCTTTCCGCTGGCGCAGCACGTTCGGGACCGCTTCGGCATCCCGGTGACGTTGCTCAACGACGGCCGCGCCAGCGCCTGGGGTGAATACCTGCGCGGCAACGCCAAGGGGCTGGACCCCTTGTTGTGCTTGTTCTTCGGCACCGGCATCGGCATCGGCTTGATCGTCGAGGGCAAGCCGTACGCGGGGGCCGCGAACGCCGCCGGCGAGATCGGGCACACGGTGTTTCGGCCCGGTGGCCGACCGTGCCCGTGCGGCGGCACCGGCCACTTCGAGTCCTACTGCGGCGGCCGCGCGATCACCGAGCGGGCCACCAACGAGCTCGGGGCGCGCGCCGGCGGTTGGACGGTCGGGTCGGTGGTGCAGCACGCGGGGGCCGGGGCGCCGACCTCGCCATTGGCGCAGGCGATCGTCGACGATGCCGCCGAGGCGGCCATCGCCGTGACCGCCAACGCCTGCACGCTGCTGAACCCCGCGGCCGTCGTGCTCGGCGGGGGCGTGATCAGCGGCTGGCCTGGGCTCGAGCAGCGGCTGATCGACGGCGTGCGCGCGGCGACCACGCCGATGATCCACGAGCGGCTCGTGTTCGCGCATTCCCTGGCCGGCAGCGACGCGATCCTGTGGGGCGCCGCCGCGGCGACCGGCGCCTTGTGGCCGCGCCCCTGATCGCCGCCGCGCCCTTCGCCGGCCACGCAGCAGCCTCTATGCTGCGCCTTCACCTCGGAGGGGTGATGCCATGAACGTTGCCGTGCTCTTCGGCGGGCGCTCGCCCGAACATGACGTGTCGCTCGCATCCGCGGCGCAGGTGTTCCATCACCTCGATCGCGATCGTTGGCGGGTTTGGCCCGTGCATCTCGACCGCGATGGCGCCTGGTGGCCGCGCCGCCTGCCCCTGCAGCCGGGCGAGGCCTGGAGCGCCGGCGACCATCGCCTCAGCGCCGGCCCGCTGCGCCCGGGCGCCGCGCTCGACTGGTTGCTCGGCACCGCGCAGGTGCAGGTGGTGCTGCCGGTGCTGCACGGCCCGTTCGGCGAAGACGGCACCGTGCAAGGCATGTGCGAACTGCACGACCTGCCGTGTGTCGGCTCCGGTTGCGCCGCGTCGGCGGTGGCGATGGACAAGCTGCGCACGCGCGAAGCGTTGCAGCAGGCCGGGGTGCCGGTGGCGCGCGCCTATGTGCCGACGGCTCCGCTGCAGCGCGCCGTCGCCGAGGTCGA
>JAEUHT010000133.1 GCA_016793265.1 Planctomycetota bacterium | reverse complement strand
GCAGGTTCTCCTCGAACTCGGTGGCATCGAGGTGCCCGGACTCGAGGTAGTGCTCCATCAGCGTGTCGTCGACCTCCGCCTCGTCCTCCTCGATCATGTCGTGGTACTTGGCGCCATCAGGGCCCTCGGTGTGGGTGACCGAGTGCACGGCGCTGAAGGCAGCGCCAGCACGGTTCGGGTAGGAAGCTGGCACGACCGCGTGCCCGAACGCCTCGCGCAGCTGCGCTACGACCTGCTCGAAGGTGGCGCCTTCGCTGTCGAGGTGGGTCACCACGATCGCGCGCCCGACCCCGGCGGCCCCGGCCTGCTGCCAGAGCTGGCGGGCGTGGAAGGTCAGCGGGTTGCTGGCGTTGACCACCAATACGATGGTCTCGACGACGTCGAGTGTCGAGATGGCGTCGGCGACGAAGTCCGGGTGCCCGGGCGTGTCGAACAGGTTGAGCACGACGGGACCGAGCGGGATGCGGAACAAGTGGGCCGCGAGCGTCTGCTTACGCTCCTTCTCCTCCGGCTCGGTGTTGCTGATGCTCGAGCCGTCCGCGACGCTGCCGAGCCGGGTCGTCAGCTTGGCGTGGTGCGCGATCGCGTCGACCAACGCCGTCTTCCCCGAATGCCCGTGCCCGATCAGGGCGACGTTGCGCAGGTTCTCCGATGACTGGACCATGGGTTCACTCCATTCGCACCGGCGGCCCGTGGGGCGCCGGAAACCAGCACCTCGGCGCACCGCGGACGGAGAGGCCGTCGAGGCCACCGAGGCTTCAAAGATGGCCCCCTTATACTGTCGCCCTGCGAACGGGTAAGGTCCTTCGTCGTAGGGTGCGAAGGAGCTTCGTGCGTAGGCCGAAGTGCGCTTGCTTCGAGGTGCGATGCCGGCAAGGACACCGCGGCGGTGATGAGCACGCCCAGCGGCGCCGACGCAGCGGGGCCGGTTGCGGCACTCGCGCGCATGGTACGTCCCGCGTCGCGGAGGCCGGGCAACCGACCATCTCACCCATTGGGTGAGCACGCCCAGCGGCGCCGACGCAGCGGGGCCGGTTGCGGCGCTCGCGCGGATGGTACGTCTCGCGTCGCGGAGGCCGGGCAACCGACCATCTCACCCCCTGGGTGAGATGGTTCAGAACTTCTCGCCGACGGCGATCTCGACGCGGCGGTTGCGTGCCTTCGTCTTCTGGTCGATCGGGTCGAACTGGCCGTAGCCGACGATCACGATCGACTTCTCGGGCACGCCCTGCGCGATCAGGTAGGAGGCCACGGCATCGGCGCGCTTGGCCGACAGGTCGCGGTTGCTGCTGTACTTGTCCTTCGTCTTCGTGATCGGGTCCGTGTCGGTGTGGCCGGAGACGTAGAAGCGGTGCCCCGAGAACTTGCCCTTGAGCACCGACGCCACGTTCTTGAGCACGCGGTGCGAGGTGTCCTTGAGCGCCGTGCTGCCCGAGTCGAAGGTCACCGAGTCCTCGACGCCGATGCTGATGTTGCCGCGGCGGATGCTGACCGACGCCCCGGCGCCGATGTCGTTCTGCAGCTCGTTGAGCAGGCTCGGCTCGGTGCGAGGCGCCGAGGCCTCGGTGGCCGCGGGCCGCGCGCTCAACCGCTGCTGCAGCTCCTCGTTCTCGCCCCGCAACTGGGCGACGGTGCCGCTCAGCTCGACGATACGCTCGTCGCGTTGCTTGAGCATGTCCTGGTAGCGGCTCGTGCAGCTCGTGCCCAGCGCGGAGACCAGCAGGGAAAGGAAGAGGATCGTCTTGCGGAACATCATGGTGCCTCCCGGAACGGAATCGATCGAAACAGAGCGGTCAGGTCAGCCGGAGCGACGCGCACGGCGGACGAGGAAGAACAGCCCGAACAACGACGCCAGCGCGACCGACAGCAGGATCCACTGCGCGTCGGGATTGCGGCGTTGCCATTCTGGCCAGGAAACGAAGATTGCATGCAGGATCGGGTCGCGACCGAACAGGGTCACGACCGCGCCGAGCGCGAGGTAGGGCCCGAAAGGGATCTTGAGGCCGAGGCCTTCGCCCTTGCGGCTCTGCGTGATGCCGATGGTGACGCCAACGACCGCGCCGGCGATGCAGCCGAGGAACATGGTCAACAGCGCGCCCTGCCAGCCGACGAAGGCGCCGATCATGGCCATCAGCTTGACGTCGCCGAAGCCCATTGCCTCCTTGCGGAACAGCGCCGAGCCGCCGGCCCGGATCAACCAAGTCACGCCGCCCCCGACCACCGAGCCGGCTACGGCCGCGAGCAGCGTGCCGAGGGCGCGCGACACCGATGGATCACTGACCAGCGGCGGCAGCAGGCCCGGCCACAAGCCGCTGAGCAGGCCGATCGTGATGCCGGGTTTGGTCAACGCGTCGGGCAGCAGCTGGGTATCGAAGTCGATGAAGGTCAGCGCCACGAGCAATGCGACGAAGACGGCGTGCAGGCCAAAGGCCACGGCCGCGGAGACGTCGAGATGCTGGGCCGAACCTTCCGCAACGAGCAGCGGCGGCCCGACCGGCCACCACAGCAGGGCCCAGAACAGCGCCGCGGTCAGCAGCTCCACGAACGCATACCGGAATACGATCGGCTGCTTGCAGCAGCGCGACTTGCCGGCCAGCAGCAGCCAGCCGAACACGGGCACGTTGTCGAACCAGCGGATCGCGGCGCCGCAGCGCGGACAGTGAGAGCGACCGCCGAGCGACCGACCTGCCGGCACACGGTAGATGACGACGTTCAGGAAGGAGCCGATGCAGGCTCCCAGCAGGGCTGCCCCCACTTCGAACACCGCCGTGACCATGACGCAACCAGACCGCCCCGATGGCGGCTGCTGAAACAACAAAACGTGATGCCGCGAACTGCTGGCCACGATGGCCGCTCGACGCCGTGCTGACCCACGACGACGGAACGTTCTCGACGGCGCGGCAGCATACGGCCTTGCCGGAGCGATTCCAGGTGGCGCCGAGCGACCTTGCGGTCAGCGATCGACGAGGCGCAGTTCCCGCAGGCCAGGCAACGGCCGGCCGCCGCGCACCCGTGCCGCGAGCTCGAACCGCACGAATGCGCCCGCCGGCACGCCGATGCGGCTCTCCGGCACCACGAGCTGCGAGCGGCTGACGCGGCCGACGCCGAGGTCGGGCAGTTCAGGGCGATAGCTGTCGACCGGGGCCGACTGCCAGGCGACCGACAGGTCCCCGACGCGGTCGACCAACTGCAGCACACCACCATCGCGGCCGACCGGCAGCTGGCGCCACGGCGTCCAACCGCTGACCTGGAAGTCCGCGGCAGGCGGCACGCCGTAGGTGAACGCCGCCGGCACCACCGTGCTCTGCCCACGCGGCCCTTCGATCGCCGGCGCGCTCGATTCGGTGGCGGCGTCGAAGGCGAGCAGGGTGTGCAGGGGCAACTCGCCGCCGAGCACCAACCGGTCGGCGCTGGCGAGCAGCCAGGAGGCGTCGACCGGCGCCGTCACCCGACCGTCGATGGTGATCGCACCGCCGGCGATCACGGCGATCGCGGCGGCCTCGCGCAGTTCGTCGATCGGTGGCGTCTGCAGGCGCCGCACGGGCACCCGACCCGCAGGGGCCAGCAGCTCCAGCTCGCCAGCGACGTGCACACCACCGGCCACCAGCAGGTGCACGGGCGCCGCCGCGGCATCGATGGTGACCTTCACGCCAGGCGGCACGTCGATGGCGAGGAAGGGCAAGGTGCTGCCGGTGCCCACCACCATCTGGCCGTCGCCACGATCGAACGGCTGGCCCTGACGAACGGTGGTGTCGCGGGTTGGCCGGAACATGCCCAGGCTGCCGTCGCCACATTCGACGCGCAGCCGCGGTCGCAGCAACCCGGCGTGGCGTTCGAAGCTGGGCAGCACGGCGTCGTCGGCGGCGAGCCGTTCCGAACCCGATGGCCACTCGACGAGCGCGATGCTGGCGCCATCGACCACGTGCCACCACAACGACTGCGACGTGACCGGGAGCAGCCGCGAGCCGCTGTAGTCGCGCAGGGAGGCGTCGCCGACGAGGGTGATGTTGATGAGGTCGCCGACCCGCAGCCGCGAGGTCGGAGCCGCGTCCACGCGCTGCGGCAGCGAGCCGAGGTCGATCTCGATCGCGCTGCCGGGGAACTCGTCGAAGCGCGTGGTGACGAGGCGCACGCTGCGCGGCTGCAGTGCCTCAGGTGGCTCCCCCATACGCTGGAAGCGCAGGATGCGGAACGATTCTGCCGAGAGGGACGACGGCAGCACCGGCAGCGTGAAGTGCAGCAGCGCGCGGGCGGCGTCGGCGGGCAGTTGCTGCGACACCTCCGGCGTCTGCAGGGCGAACGGCAGATCGCTCGCCGGCGGTCGCAACGGCGCCGGCAGCCCCGCCGGCAGTTCGTCGCGCGCCGCGGCACGCACGTCGAAGGCGGCTGCCTCGGCGAGGCGGCGGCCGTCCTGGGCACGCACGGCGTCGGGGCGCGGGCAGCCGGCGATCAGCAAGCGGTAGCTGCGGCCGGGCCGGAACGAGCCGTCGTCCAGGTCCGCAGCCAGCGGCGGTTCCGGCACGAAGGTGACCCAGTTGGCGCCGCAACGCAGAGCTCCCGGCACCTGGTGGCCGGCGTCATCCAGCACGGTCACCGAGTCGCTGGTGACACTGAGCGGCAGGATCGCATCACTGAAGTAGACCGTGAGCGCCTCGTTCAGCAGCACCGGCTGTCCCGCGGCGAGGTCGGGCGACGTGCGCACGATGCCGAAGGGCTGGCTCTGGGGCGCCGCCTGCCAGCAGGCCGCAGCGCACAGCAGCAGCGGCGGCCACCAGGATCTGCGCCAGGAGTTGCTCATTCGTTCCAGGGCATCGCATGCTAGCGGAGCGCCGGCACCATGCACGGTGAGAATCGCCGCGACGCGCAGCGCGGGAGCTGCCTCCGCAAAAAGGTCATCGCGTCCGGCGCGGGCGCGCCGGGCCCGGAAACGGCGACGGGCGCGACCACCGGTGGTGATCACGCCCGTTCGCGGTTGCGGCTCCGCGGGTCGGCCAGCCGACTACAGCGATTCCTGCAGGCGGTAGACGAAGCTCAGGCTGCGCAGCGACGGCGACAAGGCCGGCGTCACGGAGACGTTGTTCGTCATGACCACGCGTGCGTTGAGGAAGCGCGGCAGCAGACCGGTGCCGTTGTTGCGGATCAGGCCGAGCTGATCGTCGGTGACGTAGCGCGTCAGGCCGTTCGCCACCACGCGCACGTTGCCACCGGGCAGGTTGGCCTGCGAGTAGCGGTAGGCCTCACAGGCGTAGTTGGCGTTCAGCAGGTTGCCGCGCGTGTCGTAGTTGTCGTCCGGCGTGGCACCGAACTGGTCGAACGTCGGGTTGTAGAGCACCGAGTCGCTGTTGAAGCTGTCGGCGCCGCGCAGCTCGACCACCACCGAGGTGCCGGCCGGCTGGCGGGCCTGCGGCGGATCCATTTGCACCAGCAGGTCGCTGATGCGCAGGTTCGGCAGCGAAGCCGCAGCCAGGTTGGGGAAGCCGACGCCGGAGGCGATGCCGAGCGGCACGCCGTTCTCGTCGAAGTTGAGGATCGAGTAGCGCTGCGGCTGCAGCGAGTCGAAGAAGCCGAAGGTCATCGTCGAGACCTTGCGCACGAAGTCGGCGCGCGCCCAGTGCAGCATGCCGTCGCCGGCGGGAGCGGTGAACAGCGCCGTCGTCGCCGCGCCGAGGCCGGCGTCCTTGACGACGCTCGGCACCGCCTGCGTCACGTTGGCTGGGTCAACGGTGATCGGCTGACCGTTGAGCAGGTCGAAACCACCCGAGGCGTGCACCCGCAGGTGCGGCCACGGCTGGAAGCCACCGCCACAACCACTGGCGACCTGGTCGTAGTAGCCGCCGGGCGCGGCCGGGAAGCCCGCGCTCGGCGGACCGAGCAGAGCGACCTGGAAGCCGTTGTGGCCCGACGCGATGCCGTTGGCGGCGTCGTCGGCGAACATCTTCATGTCGACGAGCAGCGGCAGCGCGATCGGGTCGTGGTCGCGCGCATTGAGGCCGTCGAAGTCGGCGACGTCGCGCGTCCAGATGGCGCCACCAGCCGAGACGAACTCGGGGTCCGGGGTGCCCGTGATCCACGGCGAGTCGATGGCCGCCGTGGTGTCGTTGCTCGGCGGCACCGCATTCGGGTTGATCGCTCCGCCGAGGCCGATGACGAGCCCCGAGGCGTCGACCGTGACGAGCCGCGAATCGCGCCAGGTGTAGGAGCGGTCGAAGCGCGGGTACGGCACGAACTTGACCTGCTCGATGGTGCGGAAGGCCTCGTTCGGGTTCACCTTGTAGACCTTGTCGGCGAACACCGGCACCTGCGCGCTGCCCTCGAGCACGTTGTCGCTGAACAAGGTCGACAGGCCGCTGTTCATGCTGGCGCAGTCCATCGTGCAGAACGCGTTGGCGATGGTTGGGTCCGGATCGTCGTAGACCAGCAGCCAGCGCTCGTCCGGACGCGAACGGCCATGCGCGAGCGACATCGTGAAGCGGTCGAAGACGTCGTAGCGCACCGTCTCGTCGTTGAACGGCGCCCAGTAGAGCTGCTCGACGTCGAGGGCGAACTCCGAAGCCTGGCGGTAGCTCAGGTTGAAGTCGTCTTCGAGGTAGCGCATCTGCATGCGCGAGCCTTGCGGCTTCAGCGGCTCGACGACGCGCCCGACCGGCTGCGGCACGGTCTGCCAGTACTCGTACACCTGCGGTGCCGGCGGGTTCGGGCCGATCGAGTCGCTCATGAACGGCGCCCAGTAGAGCAGGCCGGGGTGCGGCGCACCGGTGGCCGGATCGACGGGCACCACGCCAGCCGGCGGCCCCGGCACCGGGATGATCTGCGTGTTGGGAGTCGGACCGACGTCTCGATCATCCCAGCACTCGCCGCGGTTGATGCGGCTGATCGCCGACAGCGTCTGCCGGTCGGCGGAACGGCTGAGGCGCACGCCGCTGGCACCGATCAGGCGCCCGCCCTGCAACCGGAACTGGCCGAACATGTCGACCGAGCCGGGCAACGAGCCGTCGCCATCCTCGGCGCCGAACAGCATCGCGTACCAGCCGACGAGGTTGTCGTTCGCGGTCGGCGCCAGCGTGAAGTCGACGCTCCACGCCTGCACCGGCGTCGCGGCGTTCTGGTCCTCGAAGATCTGCAGCGTGTTGCCCGCGAAGTCGGTCACGCCGGCGGCGCCGAGCTGCACGTGCACCGTGAAGGCTTCACTCTGACCAGCGCGGTGGAAGAACCCCATCGGCGGCTGCAGACGCAGCACGGTGCCGTCGCCGGTCAGGTCGGACAGGCGCGTGGGCACCACGCGCAAGCCGGCGAGCTTGGGATCACTCATCGTCCTGCTGAACGAGCTGCCTGCCGACAGCGGCGCGTAGTCGGCGCCGTTGGTGATCACCAGGTTGGCCGTGTTGTCGACCTGGTCGAGGTCCATCGGCTTGGTGAACTCGACCGCGATCGACGAGCTCGGCGCAACATCGGTCTGCGTGCCCGAGGAGCCCTGCGGCGGCTTCGGCTCGATGCGCAGGAAGTTGCTGCGCCAACCGGCGTCCGTCAGCACGGCCGAGCTCGACGAGAACGGCACGTTGTCGTAGTAGAGCGCCTTCACCGTGCACCCCTCTTCGGGGTAGAGGCTCGGCGCAAAGGCGATCTTGTTGCCGTCGGAGTCGACTCCAGGCGCGACCGAGGTCACGCGCACGTGGATGGTCTCGATCAACTCGCCCTGGCCGGAGTCCCCGGTCGGCGGCGTGTCGATGGCGAGGCCGAGCGGTTGCCCGACCTGGTGGCCGATCTCCTGGTTGTAGAGCACCTCGGCGCGCAGCGAGACGATCTCCAGGGCCCCTTGCGAGTTGGTGATGCGCACGTCCTGGGTGATGAAGTCGCCGTGCGGCAGCGCCTTCGTGGTCGGTACCGACAACGGTCCGAGCGGCACGCCAGTGGCATCGAGCGGGCCGTCGACGAACGGGTAACGACCACGCACCGGCACGAACCGATCGCGCTTGGTCAGCGTCAGGATGTTGTTGACGGAGTCGACGGCCACCAAGTCCATCGCGATCGACCCCTCGATCATCGGGCGCTCAGCGTCCGACAGGCGACCCGCAGCGCCATCGGCGAGGTTGCCGGAACGGAAGTCGCGGATGACCGAGCTGCGGCCGGCGCTGTCGACCGAGTTGAGCGCGGCGACGTTGTCCTCGCGCACGTAGAAGGTCGGCACGATCTGACCGCGCGCCGGGATCGCCAAGCGGATGTTCGCCGTGACGTTGTCCGAGGACAGCGGCAGGCCGGAGGAGATGCCGCCGATACCGACCTCCCCACCCTGGATCGTAGTGTCCAGGATGATCGTCTTGCCCTGCGGGATCACGCGGTAGGGCAGCACACGGAACGCATTGACCGGATCGACGACGGCCGGGTCACCCTTGAACTCGAGCAGTTGGATCGCCGACGGATTGGCGGCGAAGAAGTCCAACGTGCTGTCCAGGCTCGCACTGAACGTCAGCTTGATCGCAGCATCGCGCGGCACGACCGGGATCGGCCGCGTCGCCGTGTTCTGGCCACGATACGAGGCCGGCACCGCCATCAGACCTTGCTGCGCCGCAGCCAAGGCGGCGTCGAAGTTCGCCGACTCGGGCCCCTTGCGGTTGTCCCAGAGGATCACGAGTTCACCGTGGCCGACAGTCTTGTTGAACGGCAGGAACTCGTAGTTGGCCGTCGCGACGGCATTGCCCGACGCGTCGAACAGCGACTGCGTCGAGATGCCGGCGTTGACCACCACGTCCTTGGCGATACGGACCAGCCGGCGGCTCGTGCGCACCCGGCGATCGCCGGTGCCACCACTCGGATCCTCGCTCGCGCGTTGGTACGCATACACATCGACCACGCGGCCGACCTCGATACTGAGCAGCTCCGCGCGCCCGTTGCCATTCAGTTCGCCGACCTTGGAGCTGCCACCGCAGGCAGCGAGGAAGGCACACGCCACCATCAGGGGCAGTGCTCGGGTCCGGATCTTCGATTGCGTCATGTCAGTGAGCCTTCGTGTCTGGTGGTCGCGGGTCGGGCGGGCCGACAGCCTGCGACCGTGGGGACGTGCTGTGGTTTAGCGGGCGATTCGAGTCGGGTATCGGGGAGTTGAAGGGTTCCGCAGGGCTGGCACCGGCCAAGTCATCGGCAGAATGGCCGGTTCAGCATGCGGGCCCTCCGGTCAGAACCGGTATGGCAGCCGCAAGAAGTGCAGCTCCGGCCGCGGCAGGCCTGGCACCAGGGTCGGCGGGATATCTCCCGACACCGACTTGAAGGCGGTATCGAAGGTGACGTCCCACTGCACGAACGCGGCGTGCAGCTGGCGGATCTGCTCCTGCACGGCGGCGTCCGTGATGTCGTAGAGGAACGTGCCGGGCGTGGCCGGCAGGCGGGTGCCCGTGGGGCTGCCAGGGTTGGTGTGGAAGGCGAAGCCGATCCGGACGTTCGCGTTCGGCACACGCACACCGCCGGCGCCGAGGTAGGACGAGCCGAGGCCCGGCTGCCCGTCGGTGATGATCTCGAAGAACTTGTCGGTCACGCGCAACTGGGTCGCCGTCGACGGCAGCGCGGCCGAGGCTTCGAGGAAGGCCTGGCTGGCCGTATGCGCCAGGATGCGGAAGGACCCCACCACCGTGCCCGCCGCATTGAGCAGGTCGGCGTTGTATTGCGAGTAGCGGTCGACGTCGCTGCCGAGCGCTGCAGTCTGCAGGTCGATGCGATAGGCGGGGCGATCGAGGTGGGTGGCGTCGCTGACCATGGCCAGGATCGCCGCGGCCGGCACCACGGTCTGGTGGGTGACGACGCCCTGGTTCTGCACCACGGTGTAGCGGGCGTAGCCGCGGGCGATGTTCGGCAGCGCGCCGTCCGGGTCGTTGTTCAGGCCGCCGAACTCGAAGCGGGGGCCGGCCAGAGTATCGGTCGGATCGAAGATGCTGCGCGGGGTGTCGGCGCTGCTGTCGACGCGCGTGCGCACCGTCGCCCCGGTGTCGATCCAGTTCGAACGCAGGCGGGTCTTGGCGCCGAACGGCACCGGCAGCAGCACCGGCGACGGCCGGATATCGCCTTCGTTGTCGCCGATCGTGATCACGGCGCCGGCGTCGTTGACGCCCTGCCCGAGCTGGTTCGGGAAGCCGCGCCAGGCGAGCAGCGCCTGCTTCTCGGCGCCGCTGACCATGGTGCTGCCCTTGAACAGCTTGATGTTGTCATCGAGCACCGTGTTGGTGCCATCGCCGTTGCTGCCGGGAGGCGCCATCAACTGCACGACGCCCATGCCGCCGAAGCCGCCGAGCGGCGCGCTGTCGTAGCTGGTGGCGAAGCTGGCCGGGATCGCCGTGTTCGGCGTCGGGTACTTCGACTGCACGATCGGCGCCTGGAAGGTGCCGGTGCGGCAGATGCCGCCGTCGGCCGAGATCGAGAAGTCGTAGTTGTTGTTGGCGCCGTAGAGGTAGCTCGTGCCGGAGCCCTTGGCGGTGATCTCGATGCCGGTCGCCGACATCAGGATCACCATGCCACCAGCGCCACCGCCGCCACCACCGCCGCGGCTGCACGACGCCGACTGCTCACCGCCGCCGCCGTCGCCGCCGTTGGCGGTGATGTAGCCCTGGTCGCCGATGATGATCGGGCCGAGCGCCTTGACGATCAGCACGCCACCACCACCACCGCCACCACCACCGGAGCTGTCGGCCTCGAAGTTGGTGACGTTGGTGGCGCAGTCCGAGTTGTAGGAGAGGTCACCACCGCCGCCGCCACCACCGCCGCCCACCGGCACGCTGAGTTCGCCGGTGACGCGCTCGGAGCGGTCCATGCGGATGCCGACGCCCCAGAAGTTGTTGTCGGTGCGGGCGTCGACGAACACGATCGGGCCCGGAGCGCCACCCTGCAGCTGGCGCGTATTGGCGCCGCCGATGCCGGTGCAGCCGTTGCCACCGGTGCCGGTCTGCTGCTGGAAGATCGGGAACACGTTGTTGGTCGGGCCACCCGCCGCGACCGTCTTCTGCTTGTAGTTCGGGTCGCCCTGCGTGGCGAGCGAGCCGCCGCCACCGCCCGAGCCGCGGTTGCAACCTGCGGTGCACGACAGCGTGCCGCCGGCGCCGCCGCCGCCGGCGACCTGCAGCGGACCGTTGCCGGTGCCACCCGCGATGCTGCGCTGCGTCGAACTCGGCGACCCGTTGCCACCATCACCACCACCGCAGACGCCGGCGCCACCGGCCTTCGGCAGCGAGGCGTTGGCCGAGGTCATGATGCGCTCGCCGTCACCGCCGTTCACCTGCAGCTTGCCGTTGACGGTGAAGGTGCCGGCGCACAGCCAGACCATCGGGTTCGAGCCCTGGCCCTTGACGACCTTGCCCGTGTTGATGGTGACGTTCTTGAAGTTGAAGACGCCGCCCGAAACGTTGTACGGGGCGCCGTTCTTGGGCACGACCTGCGTGAAGTCGGTGTTGAGGATCGTCTCCGGCGCCGTCGGCTCGAACTCGGCACCCGTCGTGGTGCCCTCGAAGGCGAAGCCGGCCTTGATGTAGCCCGGGCCGACGTCTGCCATCGGCTCGGTGAACGAAGCCTGGAAATCGATCTGGCTCGCGTCGAGGAAGTCCTCGACCACGCCGTCGAACTGCTGCTCGTAGGCGCGCTTGGTCTGGAACGTGCCGAAGACGCGGTTGTAGGCCGAATTGGCCACGTTCGACTCACCCGAGATGTCCTCCAGGGTGTTCTCGACGATGACGCGGATGGTGGCGTTGTTCGGCAGCACACCGAGCGGACGGGCGACGAGGGTGGCGCCGTCGATGCTGTTGCTCTCGAGTTCGAAATCCGCCGGGATCCAGATGTTGTCGCCGAGGATCGGATCGTCGTACTCGAAGAACACGCGGCCGCGGCCGGAGGTCGTGCGGGTCGCGGGGTCGATGTTGACCGCGACGGGCACGTTCGTGCTGGTCGGGCTCAGCGGTTGGTCGAACTTGAGTCGGACCTCGAGCGGCGGCGCACCGAGCTTGTTCAGCACCACGCGGGAGTTGCTGTCGAAACCTGGCGTGAACTCGAGGCCGGTGCGACGCGGGCCACCCGGGGCCGTATTGCGGAACAACTGCCCCGGCGAGGTGCCGTCCGCGGTCTGAAAACTGAACGTGCGCGGCACGGAGAGCGACTTGCCCTTGGCGTCGCGCAGCACCGTGTTCGAGAGGTTGCTGCCGCCGACGAGCTGCACCGTGTACTTGCGCCCCGGACGGAAGCCGCCGTTGGTGTAGAGGTCGTTGGTAGGCAACCGCGGCGTGAACTTCAGCCGGCGGCCGACGACGGCATCCCCGGGGCTCTTGCCCAGCGCGAAGCCACCCGCGACCGGCTCGGAGACGATGTTGCCGAGCTGGTCCTTCACCTCGAAAGCAAAGGTGCTCAGGCTGACCGAGTCGAGATCGACGTCGTTGCTGAAGTCGATGTTGATCGAGTCGTTCAGGAAGAGCGTGCCGTTGTCACTCGGCTCGGTCTGCAGAACGATGAAATCACCACCGGTCTTGATGCTGCCGACGGAGTCGCCGCCACTGGAGCATGCCGTGAGGGCGGCCAAGACGGCCAGGGAGAACAGCCGGGCGTGAGTCACTCGGTTCATGGCGCTTGAACATTGGCCGCGCCACGGTCGGCACGGCCTCTTGGGGGTCGTTTCGTTCCGGGCCACGCCCGCGGGACAAGGCGCCCGACGGCTGGTTCGTAACCCGGAGCAGGGAGAGTCAGTGCAGGAGAGTCGCTGCAGGGGGAATCACTGCAGGGAGAATCGCTGCAGGGGGAATCACTGCAGGGAGAATCGTTCGAAGTCTACCTCCAGGTTCCGGCAACGCCTTGCGCAGTCGTGATCGGGGACTGTGCTCGCGATGCCATGGCCAGGAGAGGGTCCAGGGGATGCAAAAACTGCGGGGGAGTGGGCCGCAGGGGGCGCTGCGGCGGGACTCGGAGCGGGCGGAGAAGCTACTGCGGTTGGAACCGGTAGGACAGCGCGAACGTGTCGATGGTCGGGGCGACCGGCGGGTTCGCGTCGGTGTTGTTGCTGGTGACGAACCGCCAGTTCATGTAGCGGACGTCGCGCGGATTGAAGGCCTCGTTGGGGCCCGCGAACTGCGCCGTGAACGCGGGGTTCATCAGCGTGTTCGGGTCCTCGACATAGGTCGTCACCGTGCGGTTGTAGAAGTAGGTCCACCAGTTGCGCGCCGTCGACGAGCCCGGGATGGGCCGCGTATCCCACTTGCGGATGTGGGCATCGCCGGCCTTGAACGGGTCGAGCGCGAAGTTCGCCGCCGTCGGCTTCATCTGGTCGCGCATCTGCGGCGTGAAGCTGTCCGTTGGATACAGCGGCGAGCCCGCCGAGGCGAAGGCCTGCCAATACCACGGCGAGCCGTCGACGGTGCTGGCGCCGCGGAACTGCGGCGTCAACGTCGTGCCGGACGGCAACTGCGACAGCGGCGGATCGAACTCGTAGGCGAACGTCGGCAGGACGTTGGTCGGCAACGTGCTCGCCCCACCCTGTAGGTAGAACGGGCCGAGGCGCGGGTCGGCGTAGCCCTCCGGCACCCGGTGCGGGTTGTTGATGTCGAGGAATCCATTGGTGATCACGCTCTGGCGTTTCAGCGCGTCGAACATGATCCAGTAGAAGGTGTTGTCGTTCGCCGGCGTCGCCGTCCACGACGACGTCGGGGTCACACCTGGTGCCCAACCACCCTGCGCCGTGTTCCAGCCGTTGCTGCCCGGCGCCACGCATTGGCCACCCTGCGGCGCCGCATCCGGACGACCGGCGCTGAGCACGCGGAAGTCCGGCTTGCTGCTCGACTGCACGGTGACCGCCACCTGCCAACCGTTGACGCCCTGCGCAACGTAGCCGCCGCCTGCCGGCAACTCCGACGAGTCGCAGTAGGTCCAGAAGTCGGCCAGCAACGGCAACCCGATGACGCCGGTCAGACCACCGGTGAAGCTGTCCGCGGACGCCGACGAGGGGATCAGGAAGTTGTTCGAGTCGTTCCAGAACGAATTGACGAACGTCACCGTCGTCGTCGCGGTCACGTTGTTGTCGACCCAATGCCGACCCAGGCCGTTCATGAACGGCGACTGGATGTAGGGGATGACGCCGGCGGCGTTGAGGTCGGAGCCGATGTTCGAGTCCAGCCCCTGCTCGCGCACCGTCTCGTCACGGTAGACGAAGTAGGGCTTCTGGAAGGCCGGCAGCGGCAGGAAGCGGTTGATGCCGTTCGGCTCGTAGACGACCGTCGCCGGATCGATGGTCAACGGCGCATCGACGTAGGCCGCCGTGCGCGGCGCCTTGCTCTCGGCGGTGGTGCCGGTGCCAGGCGGCGGCGCCGGGTTCCAGGCGAAGTTGCCTTCGAAGCTGGTCTTCAGGCCGGACTCCGGCAGCGACGGCATCGAGCTGAAGTCGCCGACACACGGCGTCGGGCGGTACTCGGAGTGACCGAGCCACATGCTGACGCGATCGAACTCGTCGAAGGAGAGGCTGGTACCGGTGAACGGGGCCCAGTACATCTGCTCGACGTCGATGTTGAAGTCGAATGGATCCGTGCGCGACAGGCTCAGATCGATCTCGCGCCACAAGGTCTGCATGCGGCAGCCGAACGGGTTCAGCGGGTTCTGGATGCCGGCATTGACCACGGCCGTCGCCGAGTTGAAGCCACGCTGCGTCTCCTGCGAGCTGCTGTTCACGTACACCGGACACCAGGCCAGCGGCGACGGCTGGGCCACGAACGGCGACTGGTTGAGGTTGTCGGCGATCACGCGCGTGCGCGTCGTCGGCCGCGCCGACAGCTTGTTGTCGAGGTAGACGAAGGCGCCGAACAGGTCTTCGAGCGGGTACGCCGCGGCCTTCTGGCCCGAGCCGACGGCCTGCACCTCCGCCGGCAGGAAGTAGCTCGGGTTCGCGTCTTCGTCGCGCGAGGCGAAGCGACGCACGATCGACACCGCGAGGTTGTCCGCGAACAGCGGCTGGTTGCCGTTCATGCGCGTGTCGACGGTGAACGGGATGACGATGCTGTTGCTGCGGTCGGCGGTCGTGCCCTGCAGATCCAGCGCGTTGCCGGCCAGGTCGCGGATGCCGCCATCCGGCGAGTTCGAGATCAGGTGCAGGAAGTAGCTGTAGTCCGCTCCCGGAGGCGGATTGCGCATCGTGTCATCGAGGTAGAAGCCGGCCGTCGGCTGCAGGCGCAGCGAGGTCGACGAACCGTCCTCGTCGTAGACGTGCGAAGTGACCAGGAACGGCGTGCGGTACTTCGCCTCGTCGAACAGCTCCGGCACGATGCCGATCTCCGCCTTGAAGGCGTTGATGCTGTCGGAGTTGGTCAGGTCGCGCATGGCGAAGAAGAAGGTGTCCGCCCACTTCACGGTGCCGAGATCGACCGGTTTGGTGAAGCGCACGACGGCGCCGGCGAACGGTGACACAAACTCGTTTGGCGCCGGCTGCACGCCATTCAGCGGCAACGGCGACGGCGTGAAGATCAGGAAGTTGCGCGGGTCATCGCGCCCGGCCTGGCCGCCGGCGGTGTACTCGGCGACGCAGACCGCGCGCGGCGCGTGCTGCACGAGCCACGGCTCGCGTTCGGCGACCGAGCTCGGATAGCCCGGCAGGTTGCTCGGGTCGATCGACTCCAAGTTGGCGACGCGGCGGATGCGCACACGCACGTGCTGCGTCGTCGGGCTGTCACGATCGTCCTCGGGGTCCACCACCACCTCGCTGACGCCGAACGGCACGCCGGTCGAGTCGGTGATGAAGCGGATCACGTCGGCGCGGTCGATCTCGTGCGAGATGCCGCCCTTGTAGACGGTGATCTCCTGCGTGAACGCGTTCACCTCGTCGACGCGTTCGAGGAACATCGGGATCTCGCCGATCAGGCGCAGCGGCAGCGGATCGCGCACGAAGCCGCGCGAGAAGTCCGACGAGTTGTCGCTGTCGTTGCCGGAGCGGAAGTCGCGGATGATCGAACTGCGGCCGGTGTTGTTGAAGCCGACGAGCCCCGCCTGCGAGCCGGCGCTCACCGTCGGGATCGCGAGCGGCCCTTCGAGGGCGACGGCGACGCGGATGTTGGCGCCGAGCTGGTCCGGCGACGCCGGCAGGCCCGAGGCGTTGTTGACGGTCTGGTACTGCAACCCCTCGGTGCCGAGCAGCACCGGATCGAGCACGATGTGCCGATCGCGCACGATCACGCGCACGGGCAGCGGCTGGAAGGCCCCCGCATCCTTCGGATCACCTACGATCTTCAAGAGCTGCACCGCCTCCGTGTTGCGCAGTCCGACCACCGCACCGGCGGCGTTGCGCTCGACGAAGAACGAATCGTCGACGCCGAGCGACGACGAGAAGCTCAGCCGGACCGCAGCGTTGCGCGGCACCACGCCGTACGGCAGCGAACCGCCACCTTCGCCGAACGCCATCGGGGCGACCTCGCGCAGGTGGTCATCGAGGGCCTCGAACGCCGCCTTGAACTCGGCGCCGGAGATCTCGCGCGGGATGAGCAGTTTGGGCTGCAGGGTGTCGGGGTCGGTCGACTGGAAGTCGTAGGTGATCTCGTTGTCGGCGATCGTCGAGTTCGTCGGCCGCTCGTCCTGGATGTCGCCGCCGATGACGACGTCCTTCTGGTAGAGAGCGACCTCGGCTCCGTTCAGGCCGTAGACGTCGACCAGACGGCCGAACTCGATGCGCTGCAGCTGCGCCTGCGTGGTGGCACCGGGCGTCGAGCCGCCGCTACCGCCCCCACCACTGCACGCCGCCATCACGGCGAGCCCCGCACCAGTGAGTCCGAAGTGCAGACGCGACACGACCGGACGGCGCGGCGTTCGCGGGGAATGCTGTGGCACGAAGCTGTGGTCTGCCATGGTATTGAGCGACATGCGATTCAGGACCGGACGGCGATGAGAGCCCGCCGTGTGAGCGCGGGGTTCGGATGGTATCGGGACGGCAGTGGATCGAGGCGTCGTGGCAGGTCGTCGGGCGCACCCAACTCGTTGCCAGGACAGGGGCACGATCCTGGAGGACTGTACATCGGGCGAAGAGCCGAGCCGGGGTGAGCTCGTTCTGACAACGCCCGTCGCCAACAGGCATCAAACATCATGCCGACTGGACGATCTGGCGCAAGGAGCCATAACCAACTGTTTGCCAGCGTGTTAGACGACCGCAATGGTGGGCGCGCCGGCGGCGCTGCAGGTGGCTGCGCGGCTGCGCGGTGCGATATCGCTCGATGACCGAAGGGGCGAACGCCGTTGCTACGGCCCCTTTGCCGCGGTTGCCGGCGTCACCCACCCGCGGCTCCGTAGCCGGCCGCCTGCGCCTGTGCCTCCGACTCGAAGTACACCCGGTGCGCCGGCTCGACGTGCCTCGCCTCTGGAGCGTTGTAGCGGAACACGGTGCGCGCCTGGCTGTCGCCGACGAAACGGGCCTCGATCTCCCGTTCGCAGTAGGCACACGTAAGCAGCGGCGGCACTTCGTTGTCGCGCAGACGGAAGTCACGCACGAGGTACCGCACGCCTTCGTTGTTGGTGATGCAGCGCTCGTTGCGGCAGCGCAGTCCCGGACCAGCGACGATGCCCGGCGCCACCGCCATCGTCGCCGGGCGCCCTGCCCGGAGCTGAATCTTGCCCAACAGGAACGCCATCAAGGCCATGCGCATCGGCACGCCGAGCTCTGCCTGCCGGAAGTAGATGGAGCGCGGGTCGTCGTCGATCTCGTAGTCGATCTCGTCGACGCGCGGCAGCGGGTGCATGATGCTGGCGTCCTTGGCGGCCGCCGCGCCGAGCGTCGAACGCGTCAAGCGCGGGTAGTTCAGCGTCTCCTCGCCGCTGTGCCGTTCACGCTGCGCCCGCGTCATGTAGATCGCGTCGATGCGATTGACCTCGACGTTGGTGAGGTTCGTGTACAGGGCAAGTTGGTGCGGCTTGCTGGCCGTCAGGTAGGCAGCGGCGTTGCTGCTGCCGGCGATGCCGGGCAGGTCCGAGACCGAGGCTGCCGCGGTCTGCACGCCGAACTCACGGCGCAGCCGGTGCAACACGTAGTCTGGCAGTTCGAAGCCCGGGTAGGGCATGGTCACGATGTTGGCCCCAAACCGCGCCAGCGCGTAACAGAACGAGTGGATCGTGCGCGAGTAGCGCAGATCGCCACACAACACGATCTCCAGCCCCTCGAGCCGCCCCTTCTGCTTCCACAGCGTGTAGAGGTCGCAGAGGGTCTGGGTCGGATGTTCATGGGCGCCGTCGCCGCCGTTGATCACTGGCACGTTGGCGTAGCGCGCAGCGACCCGTGCGGCGCCGTCCTCTGGGTGTCGCACGACGAGGATGTCGGCGTAGCTGCCGCCGACCACGCGCACGGTGTCCGCCAGCGACTCGCCCTTCGAGCGGCTCGTGTTCTTCTCGTCCGCCGCGGTGATGACGCCGCCGCCGAGGCGCAGCATGGACGATTCGAAGCTGAGGCGCGTGCGCGTGCTCGGCTCGAAGAACAGCGTGGCCATGATCGTGCCGCGGCACAAGTCGGACCAGCCGAGCAAGTTGGCGCGGAACTCGTCCGCGTGATGGAAGAGTTCGAGGATCTCCGCCGTGCTCAGATCTTCGATGGAGACGAGATCACGCTTCGCTTGGTTGGCCATCGAGGGTCGAGATCATGCCCATGCGATGGCCGCGCAACAACGTCCGTCATGCGGGCCCGCTGGCACCACCCGCGAGCGCGACCAAGCGCGACCGCTGCTCGGCGTCGAGCGCGGCGATGCCGCCAACTGCGCCTGCGGGCGGCAAGCCGCGCAGCCGGCGCAACCACTGCCCACAAGCATCTCGCGTGGCCGCCGGATCTCCGTTCGTACTCACCACCTGCAGGTGGCGAGGCACGTCGCTGGGCCACGGTGCAGCCTTCAGGTCGCACTTGTTGGCCACGACTGCCGCACAAGCTCCCAACAACCTGCGATCCTCGTCACTCGGGCCGACGGCGGCATCGATGACGAGCAGCACGAGGGCTCCGGCGCGCGACTTCACGCCGCGTTCGATCGCCGCCGCGTCGAGGCCCCGCGGCTCGTTGGCGAGTCCCGCGGTGTCGACGAGTTCGTACGGGTAGCCGGCGAGCGCCGTGCGTTCGGCCACCGGGTCGCGCGTCAGTCCGGGCGTAGGCCCGGTGACGACACGTTCGCGCGCCAACAGGCAGTTGAACAGTGAGGACTTGCCCGCGTTCTGGCGACCGACCAGCACCACACGTTGGGGCTCCACGAGGGCCTGCGCGATGCGGCTGCGGCGGCGCGCCGCGGCCAGTTCCGCCCGCTGCGAGGCGGCGGGCAGCCCAGCGACCTGGCGACACCAGGAACCAAAGTCGTAGGCCTGCTGCTCGAGGCCGAACTGCAGTTGCTCGATCGACAGCGCGTCGCACACGAGTTGCGCCGCCGGGCTGGCCGGCAGCGCCACGTGCAGCGGAAACCGCTGGCGCAGCGCCGCGAGCACGGCGGCCGAACCATGCAGATGCAGTTCGAGGCCGTGAGAGCCGCGGTCGAGCGCGAGCACATCGTCGACCACGCTGCCGTCGAAGCACAACTCCGCCCGCACTGGCGGCTGGCCGGGCACGAGCCGGCACGGCCCGCCGCCAGGCCGCCGCAGCAGCGTGCGCACGACGGCTTGCTCATCGGCACCCGCGCGCACGATGGCGACCCCGGCGATGCCGGCCGGTGTCAGCAGTTCCATGGCGCGGTGACGGCGAGGTGCAGCAGACCTTCGTGCACCAGTTCGGGCACATGCTGCGGTCGCAGCCGCGTCTGGGACAACAGGCGCGCGGCGTTGCCGCCAGTCACGACGACGGTAGCGGGCCCACCGGCGACACGAAGGTGCTCCGCCACGAGGCGCTCGACGAGGCCGCAGTAGCCGAGCAGAACGCCGGCGTCGACCGCGCTCTGCGACGACCGGGCCGGCACCTCGGGTGTCGCATCGAGGCGCGCCGCCGGCAGCGCCGGCGTGACGGCCGCCATGCCGGCGACCATCGCCCGGAGTCCTGGCGCAATGCTGCCACCGCGAAACGTACCGTCGGCAGCGACGACGTTGACCGTGGTCGCCGAGCCACAATCGACGACGATGGCGCGGCCGAAGCGCCGGTGCGCGGCCAACGCCCCGAGCCAACGGTCACAGCCGAGCGTCGCCGGCGTGTCGTAGTGCAGCGGCAAAGGACACGGCACGTCGATCCCGGCGACGAGGCAGCGGCTGCCGAGCGCGGCGAAACGCTGCTGCAACAAGGCGGTAGTCGGGGCCACAACGCTGGCGAGCAACACCAGGCCCGGGGTAACCGGTTGCACGAACTCGACGAAGCCGGCTTCGGTGAGGGCCGTCGAGGCAATCGCCAACCGGGCGCCATCGACCGGCCGCCGCAGGTCGATCGTGCTGTTGCCGCAGTCGACGGTGAGCAGCTTGTCGAGTTGTGGCATGAATCCACCCACAGATCGGCGACACGACCGTCGCCAGACGCCTCACTTCGTCGGCGCCTGGTAGGTGCGCTCCACCACGGTGCCGTTCGACAGCCACTTGGTGACGAAGGTGCGCACCCCGCGCTTGTACTGAGCCTTGCCGACCTGCATCGCCTGCGCTTTCGACTCCACCGGCTGGTTGTTGACCTCCAGCAGCACATCCCCAGGGGCGATGCCGAACTTGGTCGCCAACTTGGCGTCGACGTTGCGCACGATCAGGCCGCGCATCGAACTGCCGCGATAGACGTCGACGTCGACGTGATCGAAGAAGTTCTCGTTCTGCTGGAACTCCGCCTGGTCCTTGCGGCCGATGTTGAAGCGGTTGCCATCGCGGGTCGTCTCATCGACGTCGACCCAGCCGCCCGCATCATCAGAGCCTGAACCGCCAGCCTGTGCCGCGGCACCCGGGTTCTCGGCCGCGGGCTTGCGGCCTTCGATCTCGGCCAATGCCCGCAGCACGTCCTGGCTCAGGTTCTGCGAGGTCTTGAACAGCTGCTCTTCCTTGGTGGGCGGCGGAGCCTCCCCGGCCTTGGCCGGCGGCACCTCGCGCACGAACCAAGCCGACCTGGCATCGTCGGCGACCCGCACCAGGTGGATATGCGCAAACTCGGGCCAGAGCCGGGAGGTCCGGCGGGCGTCGAGGTCGCGCACGTAGACGATCTGAATGTACTCGCGACCGCTGAGCCCGGAGGTCGGCATCGCCGCTCCAGGTGGCGACTGCGGCTGCTGCGGCCCGCGACCACGGTTGGTGCGCGGGTCATTGCCGCGACCGGGGCGGGCGGCCGGGGCCGCGGGAATGATGTCGCGTCCAGGCGGTCCCGCGGCTGCTGCGGTCGGCGGCAGGTTCTCCTTCAGCCACCACTCAGGCGGCGTCACCATGACCGTCGGCTTGTAGCGGATGATCGCATAGGAGTGGTCCTGCCCATCCGGAACGTCGTGCACAAGTGCGACGATCTCGAGGATCTCCTCGAGCGGCTGCATGTTGACGGTCGGCGGCGGCGGCGCTCCCCCATCGTTGCCATCGGCCTTCTCTGGGGGCGGTGGCGGCAGCTTGCCGACCAGATTCACCTGCTTGAACGAGGCCCACCAGGGTGCCGTCCTGCTGTCGTAGACCCAGTCGGTAGCCTGGGTGCTGGCGCCACGACCGCGCCCGACCAGTTCTCGCCCCTTCTCGATGCCGACGTTGCTCTTCTCGGTGCGCGCCGTCTCCTTCCACATCGGCAGCATCTGGTAGAAGGTCCAGCCCGCCAGCCCGAACAGGCCCAACGCCACAACGTAGAGCAGGAGCGAAATCGGCAGCTTCATCGGCGTGAAAGCGTAGCGGGGTTCGGTTCAGGCGGAAGCGCCAGGACGGGCACCGCAACTTGGTTGGACCCTGGAGCCGATCCGGGTATTCCCGCGGGTTCTGGGCGGCCCCACCACCCATGCCAAGGCGAGCATGGATGTCGCGGGCGAAGGGGCATGCCAGAACGCAACACGGCGGCCAGGAGGGTGGCCGCCGTGGGTGTCAGGTCAATCCCCGCCGGACTTGCAGCGTCACGACGAGCGGAGTGCCGTTACCAAGCGAAGTGCCGTCACCAAGCGAAGTGACTGTAGGCGCTGTTCGCCTCGGCCATCTTGTGCACGTTCTCCTTCTTGGTGACCGCAGCACCCTGGTTGTTGAACGCGTCGAACAGTTCTTCGGCAAGGGCCTTCGCCATCGGCTTGCCGCGCTTGGCGCGGGCAGCATCGACGAGCCAGCGGATCGCGAGGCTCTGCTGGCGACGCTTGTTGACCTCGCGCGGGACCTGATAGGTCGCGCCGCCGACACGCTTGCTGCGGACCTCGACGCGCGGCTTGATGTTCTCGATAGCCTTGGTGAACACGTCGACCGGCTCGGAGCCTTCGACCTTCTTCACGACGGTGTCGAGTGCATCGTAGAACAGCCGCTGCGCAGTGGTCTTCTTCCCCTGCAGCATGATCTGGTTGATGATCTTGCTGGCGAGCTTGTTGTCGTAGAGCGGGTCACCCTTGAGGTGGACTTCAGTGGACTTGTAGGAACGCGGCATCGGAAACTCGTGCGGGAATGCGGACTCGATCTGGGGTCAGGCGACGAAACTCACTGCTTCGGGCGCATCACTGCTTCGGGCGAATCACTGCTTCGGGCGCCCTCACTTCTTCGGACGTTTCGCGCCGTACTTGCTGCGACCGCGACGGCGGGCTTCGACGCCACTCGCGTCGAGGCTGCCACGCAGCACGTGGTAGCGCACACCGGGAAGGTCGCGCACACGGCCACCGCGGATCAGCACGATCGAGTGCTCCTGCAGGTTGTGGCCCTCGCCCGGGATGTAGACCGTCGTCTCCTTGCCATTGCTGAGCCGCACGCGCGCGATCTTGCGAAGGGCCGAGTTCGGCTTCTTCGGCGTCATCGTCTTCACCTGCAGGCACACGCCACGCTTGTGCGGGCATGCATCAAGGATCGGCGACTTGCTCTTGTACTTGATCCTCTTACGGCCTTTGCGAACCAGCTGGTTGATCGTGGGCATGCTGCTGAGTGGGCTGCGCGGTCAGTGAATTCAGGGCGGGGAAGGATAGGGATTCGGGCGCCGATTGCAACCCCGACGGACAGAGGTGGCGCATGCCACCCCCTGTCGGTCAGGTGCGGTCGGCCTCCTGGGTGCTCGGCGGAGCGTTCGGCTCGTCGATGCCTTCGAGGCGGATGACCGGGCCTCCCTGGTCCAGGAAGCCCTGCCGGCTCAGGCGACCGATCTCCTCGGCCGCGGCCTGCAGGTCGACGTTCTTGAGCACGCGCGTCTTCTGGTAATTGCGGAAGCCCGTGCCGGTCGGCACCAGGTGGCCGAGGATCACGTTCTCCTTGAGGCCGACCAGCTCATCGCGCTTGCCGGCCAACGCCGCCTCGGTCAGCACCTTGGTCGTCTCCTGGAACGACGCGGCCGAGATGAACGAGTCGGACTGCAGCGAAGCCTTGGTGATGCCGAGCAACAGCGGCACTGCCGTCGCCGGCTTCTTGCGCTGCCCGCGCAGCACGAGGTTGGCCTCGCGGAAACGGAACTTGTCGACGACGGCGCCGGGCAGGAAGTCGCTGTCGCCCGGGTCCTCGACCTGCACCTTGCGCATCATCTGCGCCAGGATGATCTCGATGTGCTTGTCGTCGATGCTCACGCCCTGGGCGCGGTAAACGGTCTGCACTTCGCGCATCAGGTACATCTGCACGGCCTTCTCGCCCTGGATGGCGAGGATGTCGTGCGGCACCAGCGGGCCGTCGACCAGAGCTTCGCCAGCCTTGACGTGATCGCCGCGGTGCACCCGCAGGTTCTTGCCCTGCGGCACCAGGTGCTCGCGGTCGAGGCCACCTTCGCCCTTGACGATGATCGTGCGCTTGCCGCGCCGCTTGTCGCCGAGTTCGACCATGCCGTCGATCTCGGACAGCACCGCAGGGTCCTTGGGGCGGCGCGCCTCGAACAGCTCGGTGACGCGAGGCAGACCACCCGTGATGTCCTGGGTGCCCTGGATCTCGCGCGGCGTCTTCGCCAGCAACATGCCGGCAACGACCTTCTGGCCGTTCTCGACCTCGATGTAGGCCTTCTCGGGCACCGGGTTGATGGCCAAGCGGTTGCCGTTCTCGTCCTCGATGATCAACTGCGGGTGCAGATCGCCCTTGTGCTCGATCATCACCTTGCGCTGCACCTTCGTCTCGCTGTCGCGCTCCGTGCGGAACGTCTTGCCTTCGAGGATGTCCTCGTAGCGGATGACGCCGCCCACCTCGGCGAGGATCGGATTGTGGTGCGGATCCCAAGAGCAGAGGGCAGTGCCTTCCTTGATGTCCTGCCCATCGGTGACCTGGACCACGGCGCCGAGCGGCACCGAGTGACGCTCGAGTTCACGGTCCTTGGCGTCGACGACGAGGATCTCGCCCTTGCGCTTCAGGGCGATGACCTGGCGTCCCTTGCCGCCCTTCTGGTCTTCGAAGTCCACCTCGACGGTGGCGAGATTGGCGAACTGCACGCGTCCGGCGCGCTTGTTCTTGATCTCGGACTCCTCGACCTTCTTCGACGCCGTGCCACCGATGTGGAACGTGCGCATCGTGAGTTGCGTGCCGGGCTCGCCGATCGACTGCGCGCCGATGATGCCGACCGCGAGGCCGGGCTCGGCGAGCGTGCTG
>JAEUHT010000094.1 GCA_016793265.1 Planctomycetota bacterium | reverse complement strand
TATCGCCATCGTCCCTCGCCACAGCCGCGCAGAACTGCGCGGCCGGGTCACCTACCTCGGCCAGGAGGCGATCACTGCCGACATCGAGTGCTGGCACATCGAACGCGCCGAGTGGGTGACGTTCCGCACCTCGAACGACGGCAGCTTCGTGGTGCGCGGCGTACCGGACGGCACCCTCGACGTGACCGTGCGCGCCACCGGTCACGTGCCGGTGCCGCGGCCGGGGCTGACGATCACCGGCGGCCAGGATCTCGACCTCGGCACCGTCGTGCTCGGCGCCGCGGGCATGCTCGCGGGCAAGGTGATCGGGCCGGACGGTCTG
Source organism: Planctomycetota bacterium (assembly GCA_016793265.1). Taxonomy (GTDB): domain Bacteria; phylum Planctomycetota; class UBA1135; order UBA1135; family UBA2386; genus JAEUHT01. The sequence goes on along the minus strand of JAEUHT010000094.1, from coordinate 10,246 downwards.
CCACCGACGACCTGCGAGCTGTTCCTGGTCCAGGGCGACGATCGTCACGACGCCGACTACTCGGCCGGCGCCTACCGATTCCCGGCCGTGCCGCCAGGCCTGCACACGCTGCACGTGCAGGGTCCACAGTTCGCAGCCGCGACCTTCCCGGTCACGATCCTGGCCCAGGTCGAACTCGTGCGGGACGTCGAGTTGCGCGCCGGGGTGGCGCGGCGCTTCCGCGTCTCCGCCCCACCCGAGGCCGGAGACCGCGTGTCGCTGGCGCTGCGGCAGACTGGCCAGGAGATGGTGTGGACGGCGAGCGCAGCGCTCGGGTCCCAGGGCGCAGCGGAGTTCGCAGCCTCGATGGCACCCGGGCAGTACGAAGCCGTGGCATGGGGCCGACGCGGCTTCGAAGCGCGTACGACGGTGGTCTTCCAGGCCGGGAACGAGGCCGAAGTGCAGCTCGAACTGCGGCCAAAGTAGACGCGGCGACCGCACGACACGACGACAGCCGGTGGTCACGTACGCCTTCGCAATCTGCGCACAAGGACCACCCACCCTGCGCAGATAGGCCATAGGTCATTGTTGCATTGGCACCTCAAGCAGCGCATGGGTAGATAAGCCCATGGCCAAAGGCCAACCAGGATGTAGGTTTCCTGGCAACTGATGTTGGTCCAGCCTCAGGGGCCGGCGTCTCTCCCTCCAACCATGCCCGATACAACCATGTCCCCGAGCTTGAAGCTTCTTGCGACCGCCACGGTGTTGGCGGCCGCCGCCAGCGCCCAGTGCTTCTCCCCCACCGGCACCTCCATCGTGCCCCTGCTGTCGCCGACCCTGACCTACCCGGTCGACGATGAGGGCCTTTCCTCGGCCATCCTGCTGCCGTTCTCGTTCCCGATCGGCGGCAGCTCGTACGACTACATCGCCGTCGGCTCGAACGGCGAGATCTACTTCACCGACAGCACCGGCGTGCCGAACCTGCCGGTCAACTTCGGCGTCACCTACGTCGGCGCCCTGACCCAGGGCTCGCCGCGCATCTGCGCGTTCGGCGATGACCTCGAAGCCCTGCCCGCTGGCGGCTGGGACATCAAGGTCGACGACACCGTCGGCGGCGAAGTCAAGATCTCGTGGGAGCACGTGCACTACTACTTCAGCTCCGGCGCCGACGACTTCGGCATGAGCATCACGCTCTATGCCGGCGGCTCCGTGCGCTTCGACTACTCGAACGGCAACTGGGACAACGGCGCCATGTACTCGCTGGCCGGCATCGGCGGCGGCAACAACATCGGCTCCACCGCGCCGTCGAGCGACCTCAACTTCCCGGGCTCCTCGGGCGCCGTCGGCACGGTCTACCAGACCGGTTTCGCGCCGTGGGACCTCGACAACCAGGGCATCCTGTTCGTGCCGAACATGTCCGGTGGCTACGACTGGGTCGTCGCCTGCGGCACGCCGCCGAACCCGCCCGCCTACACGCAGGCCTACGGTCAGGGCTGCTACGACACCAGCACGTTCCAGTCGGTCTACTCCTACTTCACCGACGCCACGGCGTCGCAGGTGCTGGGTGGCCAATCGTTCACCTTCATCCCGGGCGGCACGAACTACACGATGATCGCGGGCGGCGCCCCGTTCGTCGCGCCGACCGGCGCGGCGGTCGACCTGCTGCTGACCGATGACTCGGAGATCGCGGTCACCCCGAGCCTGCCGTTCAACTACCTCGGCACCACGCCGATCGCGACGCTGTCGGTCAACTCGAACGGCTTCGTCAACATGGCCGGCACCGGCGTCAACTACATCTACTGCTACGGCTCGACCTACGAGCTGCTGAACGCCAACGCGCCGTCGTTCCGCGCCAACGCCGACTACAACCCCGGCGCCACGGGCAGCGGCCACGTCTACAGCGAGGAGATCGGCGGCGTGCTCTACGTGACCTGGAGCGGCGTCTACCGCTACGGGAACACGACGCCGGAGACGATGCAGATCCAGCTCGACCTGGCCAGCGGCATGGTGACCATCGTGTTCGGCACGATGGCGACGACCGGCTACGGCCTCGTCGTCGGCTACGCGCCTACCGGCCCGTGCCTCGACAGCGGCGGCATCAACCTCGCCACCGACCTGCCGGTCACGACCGGCGTCGACCTGCTCGCCCCGGCCATGGCCCTGTCGGCCGACCCGGCGCCGGTCTCGACCGGCACCACCGGCACGACCGTGACGATCCAGGTCGACTACTCGCCCGAGGTCGTCCCGGGCAGCGGCTTCGTCGCCGACCTGCTGATCTTCAGCTTCTCGCAGAACCCGGGCCTCGACATGACCTTCCTGGGCGCCCCGGGCTGCTTCCTCTACGTCAGCAGCCTCGACCTGACGCTGGCGATCGTCGGCCCCGCCGGCCCGCAGACGATGGCCTTCAACGTGCCCCCGGGTGTCAGCGCGCTGACCGAGGTGTTCGTGCAGGCCGCCGCGCTGGCGCCGGTCAACGCGTTCGGCGTCGCCACCTCGAACGGCGTCAAGCTGTTCATCAGCGACAACTGATCGCCACCTGACCCGCTCGGCGGGTCGGATGCGCCCGCGTGCCGCCCTCCGGCGCACGCGGGCGCCTTCGTTTCATGCCCCCGCTCCCGGGCGGCTACTCGAGGATGAAGTCCTCGAACGACCCTGCCGACTCCAGCTCGAGATCGCCGAGCAGCACCGACTGCATCTCGGCGAGCAGGTGGATGCGCAGCACGGCCTCACGCTGCTTCGCCGTCGCCTTGGCGTAGCCGTCGGCGTCCATGTGTTCGGCCTTCAGGTCGTTCAGCACGAACAGGGCGAGGCGCGCCGCGTTGAGCGCCGACAGCCAGGCGCTCGCGTGCTCATCGCGGATGAGCAGCACCTTGTCGACCGATTTCGGCATCGAGCGCATCGTCGCCAGGTCCCGCCGCACCAGCTGGGCCCGCGACAAGAACAGCCGTTCGAGCTCGGGCACGGCGTGGCGCCGCCACTGCTGTTCGTCCTCGGCGGCGTCGTAGGTGTCCGGCAGCAGGCGCTGCCGCACCCGTGCATCGGCGCTCTCGATCAGCATCGGCACGCCGGTCAGGGTCTCGACCGTCGCCGGTGTCAGCTCGCCGAAGACGAAGCCCTCGCTCACGCGTGCGGCCCACATCGCTCAACGCCCCCCGCGACGGTCAGCCATCGACGACCTCGAGGCTCGTCAGCAGGTGGTGCGCCTGCAGCTTCTGCGCGTAGACCTCGGCCTTCTCGCGGCCGCCGGTCCACACCACGGAACGGCCCTCCTGGTGCACCTCCATCATCAGCCGGTGCGCCTTGTCCTGCGAATAGCCGAACACCTGGATGAACACCTTGGTCACGTAGTTCATCAGCGTCACCGGATCATCGTGCACGATCACGTTCCACGGCGGCGCCAACGAAGTCTCGGGCTTCGTCTTGGTCTCGGTTTGCTCCTTGGTAGAGCCTCGCAACACCATGCGGCGCACTGTAGCGCGACGCCCGCCCGACGGCCCGAGGGCGACGAAGTTTCGTCCCACCGGCCGGCGGTCGACCCCTACATGGGCAGCAGCAGCAGTTCGCGCTGGCCATGCAGCGGCAGCAGCAGGCGCCGGCGCTTCGGGTCGAAGCCAAGGTCGCCGGGCTGGTCGAAGCGCTTCGGCAGGGCCGTGAAGGCGCCGCTGACATCGAAGTGATAGACGCAGGCCCCCGCCCACGAGGACACGTACCAGGCGGCCGGCCCCGACGCGGCATCCCCTTCGCCGCGCACGAGCCCGGTGAGTTGCGGAGTCGGCGCCTTGCCGAGATCGGTGCGCACCCCGCGCCGATCGACCTGGTAGAGCACCCCATCGCGCCAACTGACGACGAACACCCCACTGTCGCGGGCGACGAGGCCGGTCGGCTGGCCGAGCTCCGGGCCGCGCCGCAGCACCTCGACCACGCCGGCCGGGCTCACCCGCCAGATCGCATCACTACCGGTGGCGCCGAGCTCCCTGTCGAGCCCGCTGTCCGAGCAGTAGATCGTGCCGTCCGCGGCCGCGCTGACGTCGGTGAGGCAGTTGGCAGCAGGGATCACGACCTCGCCGAGGCTCGCCGCCGTGGCTCGGTCGAACTTGCGCAGCACATCGACGTCGGCGACCCACAACACATCGCCGGCGAACGCCATTCCCTTCGGCGCGCGCAGCGTGACGCCGTGCTCGCCACCGACGAGCCAATCGGCGAGCGCCCCGGTTTCGGCGTCGACGCGCAGGATGCGGCCGTGGCCGGGCTTCGCCACCGGCGCGCCGCTGCCGTCGCTGACCAGGTAGCAGTCGCCACGCTCGTCGTAGAGCGCCGCCTGCGGGGCCACGAAGGGGCGCGTCGCCTGCCCGCAGGCGACCAGCAGCCACGGCAGGACCGCCCCCAACCAAGCGACGGGCACGCGCGTCACCACGTCTCCACCTGGCCGCCGAGTTCGAGCAAGCGGCGCCATTCCCCTTCCCGCACCGGCTGCACCGACAGCCGGCTGCCGCGCTGCAGCACCACCATGTCGGCGAGGGCCGGCTCCTGCTTGAGCTGGTCGCGAGCGATCGGCGGCCGCATGCGACCGGCGCAGGCGATGTCGACGACGAACCAGCGTGGCGCCGCCGGGTTGCTGTCGGGGTCGTGGTACGGGCTGTTGGCGTCGAACTGGGTCGGGTCTGGGTAGCCGGCGCGCACCACCTTGGCGATGCCGACGACCGCGGTCGGCTCGGCGTTGCTGTGGTAGAAGAGCACGCCGTCCCCGACGCGGATCTCGTCGCGCAGCAGGTTGCGCGCCTGGTAGTTGCGCACGCCGCTCCAGAAGGTGTGGCCATCGCGTTCGAACTGGTCGAAGCCGTAGCTGCCCGGTTCGGACTTGAACAACCAGTAGCGCCGCGGGCCGCGGCTGGCCGGCCCGGTGGCCGTCCCGCCGCGCTGCGGTCGTTGCTGCTTTCGTCGTGCTGCCGCCATCGGCGCGCAGGATAGCCACCGCCGCGCGCGCGGCTACTGCCAGAGTGCGCGCAGGTCCCGATCCAGCCGCGGGGACAGCTCGAAGGCGACCTTGTCGGGCCTCGCCTGCACCACCAACGGCTGGCCGTCGCCCCGCTGCCACAGCAGCAGGCCACCGAGGTCATCGCCGTTGCGGCGCCGGAACTGCAACGTCCACGTCGGCGCCACCTGCTCGCGGTGTTGCTGGCGCCAGTCGACGGCGTTCTTGCCGACGAGGTCGCGCAGGTCGTTGTTGACGAGGTCGCCGACCTCCGGCACCTCCGCCGCGCTGCCGAGGCGCTGCCAGCGCCCCTGCTCGTCCATCTGGAACTGCCGGGTCTCGTCGCCGCGACGCAGGTCGATGCGCTCGATGATGGCCCCCTGCGAGAACACCCGCTTGTCGCAGTAGTCGGTCCACGGCCGCCGCAGCGTGCCCAGCGGGTCGCTCGGCAGCCGCACCACGCTGTCGGGGTCGTCGGCGCGACAGGCGAAGGCCAGCGCCGCATCGTCGGGGCAGATGGCGCCGAGCCAGAGCGTGGTCATGGCCCGTTCGCCATTGCCACGCACGGACACCGTCAGCCGCGCCGCGTCGAGCCCGTAGCGGGCATCCTGGGCGCGCGGCCGCGCCCCCCCGGCCGCGTCGACGAACTCACGGGCGACCAGGCGATTGACCGCCGTGGCGAGCTCCATGCAGGGCGTCGGGTTGGCCAACATGTCGACCGGTTCGACGAGCCGCCAGTCGGCGGTCGGCGACTCACGCACGAGCCGCACACGATCGCCGCGCCCCTGGCCCGGATCGATCACGCACTCCACCATGGTCTCGAACACGCTGCCGGCGAACGGCAGCAGGATGCGCGCCCGCAGCGCGTCGGCGGCGTTCTCGAAGATCGCGCCGTAGTCCCGGTTGTCGGGCACGAACATGGCGTCGCGCCCCGGCAACTGGCCGAACATGGCGCCGCCCTGCTCCCACAACCGCAGCGCCTCTTCGCCGCGGTCGCCCGTCACGGTCACCACCAGCGCCGGCTCACCTTCGGGCAGACGCACGGCGCCGATCAGGAAGGTGTCGACGCGCAGGCTCAGCAGCGCGGTGACGAAGCGGAACGCCATCGTCGCATCGGCGCGGCCGGCGACCGGCTCCAGCAGCGTCCAACTGCCAGCTTGCTGGCGCAGGTGCAGCTTCTCGCGGCGCCCGGACGGCAGCAGCCGGTCGACGGCGATCTCCCGCGCCTGCGGCACCAGCGTGCGGAACACCTGGCGTTCGCGCAGGTCATCGAGGCCGACGCGCATGTTCTCCAGCAGGCCGTTGCCGCCTTCCCAGATCTTGCCCTGGCGGCGCAAGAACCGCGTCGTGCCGAGCGGTCCCTCGGCGCCGACCTCGACGTCGATGCGCTGGCCGTCCGGCCACTCGGCCGCGAAGCGCAGCTCCGGCGGTTCGAGCCCGGCCTTCTGCCGCCCCTCGGCGTCGTCGGCCAGCGGCGTCGCGCGCATCTGCGCGCTGTCCCAGGCGTCGACGATGGCCTTGAGCTGGGCGATCGAGGCCAGGTCGGCGAACGGCTCGCGCAGGTGGAAGCGGCCATCGGCCTCGACGGCGATCTCGATCGGGCCGTGGTCGCGGAACTGCCACATCAAGCGCTTGCACTGCTGCAGCGAACGGCCGTCGAGCACCGCGGCCTCGGCGACCTTGTCGATCGGCGGCTTCTCGTCGGTGAACCAGAGCACGGCCCCGAGCACGAGCCCGAGCAGCACCAACACGGCCAGCGGGCGCAGTCCCATCAGATCCTCCGTCGCCTCCACAACACGATCACGCCGACGAACAGGAACAACCCGGGCACGCCATAACCGAGCGCGGTGCGCACGCGCAGCACGTTCGGCAGCTGCACGTTCAGGTACTTCGCCTCGTAACCGGTGTCCTGCAGGTTCAGCAGCACGCTGCGCGCGGCCATCCACGACACCAGGTTGACCGCCAGATCCCCGGTGAACGGCATCATGCCGTTGTTGCAGACGAGCCCGGTCAGGACCGCCACCTGCCCGGTGCGTGGGGCACCCGGCGCCGTCGTGCTGCCGGCGTCGACGTCGACCTCGCAGGACATGCCGACGGTATAGGAGCCGAGCCGCAGGTTCGGCGCCCGGAAGTCCGGCTGGCCGTTCTGGTCCGGCACCGCCAGCCACCCCTTGTCGCCAGTCCACAACAGCGGCTCGCGACGCACCGCCGGCGGTGCGCCTTCGCGTTCGCGCACCGCGCGCGCATCGACGAGTTCGAGCGCGCGCCGGCTCTCGGCGAGGCGCCGCAGCGCCGGGTGGTTGGCGTTGATGCCGAGCTGCAGCCGGGCCACGGCGGCATCGCCGTCGAGGCCCTTGCCGCCGGCGAGGCCGCCGTCGGGGATCTTGTGGAACACCGGCGCCACGCTGAGCTCGTAGCCGAGCAGCTCGCCGAGCCGCCCGCCGGTCGGGTTCCAGTCGGGCAACGACGCCCAGCTGTAGTTGAGCAGCAGGCGGCCGCCGCGCTTGACATAAGCGAACAGGGCGTCGGCATCGGTCGGCAGGAACTCGCTGCGCGGCTCGATCACCAGCACGACGGCGGCGTCGGTCGGCACCGGCTTGCCGTCGAGCTTGAGGGGCCGCAGCTCGAAGCCGTTGCGCTGCAGCGAGCGCAGGAACTGGCCGTACCCGGTCGGCACTTGGTCGTTGTCGCTGAAGTCCCCGGCGTAGCCCGACAACACGTAGGCCACCGGCGTGCCTTCGACGAGCAGGCTCTTCAACGCCGACGAGATGACCTCTTCGCCCTTGTAGGACTTGAGCACGCTCGGCGCCTGGTTCGGCGTCGGGCCGCCGTTCGGCGAGCGCACCGACGCCTCGACCCGGCCGAGATCGAACCAGAGCGACTTCTTCTTGAAGCGCCATTCCTTGCCCGGCAGCCGCACGGCGACGACGAGCAGGTCCTGTTCGGCGTTCTTGTAGTCGAACCGCTGCGCCGCTTCGCGCGTGCCGGTGGCGTCGCCGTAGAAGTCGTGCTCCAGCACCTTCATGCCGTCGCCGCCGAGGTACTGGTAGCGCACGAGCAGCAGCCGGGTCAGTTCCCGCAGCCGGCTGCGGATGGCGAGATCCTGGTCCTGGGCGCCACTGCCGCCCTGTCCGACCACCGGTGGGTAGAACAGGTGGAACTCGATGTCGGCCTGCTGCGCGCGCAGCTCGCCGAGCAGCTCGACGGTCGTCGCATCGACCGAGTTGACCTGCTGCGGCGTCAGGTCGATCAGCTTGCGCAGCGCCGGCCGCGCCGCCACCCACACCAGCAGCACCCAGACCACCAGCGCCATCACCGCGCTCAGCACGAGGTTGGTCCAGACCGCGAAGCGGCGCCCCTTCATGCCACCCTCCGCGACGACAGGCTCACCGTGGCGAGGAACAGGAAGCAGCCGATGCCGCCGAGGTAGAACACGACCTGGCTGGTGTCGATCAGGCCGCGCGCGAACCACTCGCTGAAGTTCGTCATCACGCTGCACTTGTCGAGCAGCTCGCGCACCAGCGGCTCGGCGCGATCGCCGCCGGCGAGCAGCCGCAGCCGCTGCGGGAACTGCAGCAGGCCGTAGCAGAAGATGATCGTCAGCATCGCCGCCAGCAGCACGTTGTCGGTGAGGCTGCTGGCGAAGCAGCCGAACGCGAGCAGGAAGCCGCTGAGCAGGAACATGCCGAGGTAGGCCGCGAACACCGGCCCGAAGCTGATGTCGGTGTCGAGGAACGGCGAGTACTCGAGCAGGTGCAGGATGGCGATGCTCGGCAGCCACAGCAGCGCGAAGAACGCCACCGCCGCCGCCCATTTGCCGAACACGATGGCGCCGTCGCGCACCGGCGCCGTCATCAGCGTCTCCAGGGAACCGGTGCGCCGCTCCTCGGCGAAGCAGCGCATCGTCAACACGCCCGGCACCAACATCACCATCAGGAACGTGCTGGGCAGGCCGTAGCTCTGCGGCGCCAGCAACTCGACGTCGGCGCGGTAGGCGGCGAACTGGTATGCCAGCGCGTACATCTCGAAGCCGCGCCACAGGTAGAAGATCACCGCGATGATCCAACCGACCGGGTTGAGGCAGTAGGAGAACAGCTCCTTCTTGAAGGTGACGAGGGCGCCGTTCATGGCTCCGCCCCCGCCGCGGCGGCCGCGCGATCGGCGTGCTCGGTCATCAGGTGGAAGTACTCCTCCAGCGACGGCAGCGCGACCCGCAGTTCGTGCACCGCGGCGCCGGCCGCCAGCAGGCGCGCGCCGACCTCGGCGCTCGGATCGTGGCCGTCGCCGAGCGGCACCCGACCACGGGCGACGGGCCCTTCGGCATCGACGGTGGGCTGCTGGCCGGGCACGGCCGCGGCGAGCACCTGGGCCAGCACGGTCGTGGGGCATCGTGCCACCGCGTGCAGCGTGCGGCCCGCCTTCGCCGTCAGCTGGGCCGGCGCCCCGTCGGCGCGCAGGCGACCGCGGTGGATCAGCAGGATGCGCGAGCTGACGTCCTGCACTTCGCCGAGGATGTGGCTCGAGAACAGGATGGTGTGGTCGGCGGCGAGTTCGCGCACGACCTCCTTGACGCGCACGCGCTGGTTCGGGTCGAGGCCCGAGGTCGGTTCGTCGAGGATCAGGATCGGCGGATTGGCGACCAGGGCGTCGGCGAGGCCGACCCGTTGGCGGTAGCCGCGCGACAGCTTGCCGCACAACCAGCGCGCCCGATCGACGATGTCGGCGCGCTGCATCGCCCGCTCGACCGCGGCGGTTCGTTCGCGGCGTGGCACACCCTTCAAGGCGGCGCGATAGCGGAGGTACTCGGCGACCCGCAGGTCCGGGTAGATCGGCACGTTCTCGGCGAGGTAGCCGATCTGGCGGCGCGCGGCGAGCGAATCGCCGGTGACATCGTGCCCGGCGACGACGGCGCGACCGCTGCTGGCCGGGTGGTAGCCGGCGAGCACCCGGATCGTCGTCGTCTTGCCCGCGCCGTTGGGGCCGAGGAAGCCGACGACCTCGCCCCGACCGACCTCGAAGCTGAGGTCATCGACGGCCAGGGTCGAACCGAATCGTTTCGTCAGGTGCTCGACGCGGATCATCAGCGGACGGCGCTAGCCCAGCCCTACGGCGCCAGTAACAACCACTGGATCCACCACAACCGGAGAGCCCGGGGCAGAGGGTAGGGCCCAGGACGACAAAGGCCAGCGCTCGCTCCGGGAACGTGCGCTGGCCTCGGTGCCGTCGGTCGCAGGGCGAGACGGCACGCGCCACACCGGCGCGTCGCCGTCAGCTCACTTCACTTGACCTCGAAAT
>JAEUHT010000078.1 GCA_016793265.1 Planctomycetota bacterium | reverse complement strand
AGCAGGAAGCCCTGCCGACGATCCTCTTGCTCGCGAAACGATCCCATGGCCTCCCTACGATAGAGGCCAGTGCGGCAGGGTTTTGTTCGCCCCTCAATCTTCAGCCGCGGGCTCTCGTCCCGTGGCGCAGACTCCTAGTAGCCGGCGGACTCGGGCAGCCGCAGCTCGATCGCGGTGGTCTGCCCGGCGACCAGCGTCACCGTCTGCAGCACGATCCAGTGGGCTCTGAACGGGTCCTGGTTGCCGCTCTGCTGGGCCTCCTGCCACAGCTTCTGCTGGCCTTCCGGGGTCGACAGGTGCTTCGGCAGCACCCGCAGGCTGACGGTGCCGGTGGTGACCTCTTGCTCGGCCAGGCCGTGTTCGTCGCTGGCGAGGCTCGGGCCAAAGCGGTCGCTGCCTTGCAGGTGGATCGTGACGCCGGCGGCCGGCTGGCCCTTGGGGTCGAGCACGGTGACGCGCAGCGTGCTGCTCTCGAATACGAGCGCCACCGAGGTGAGCTGGCCCTGGGTGACGCGCACCGGCTGCGGGCTCAGGATGCGGGTCCAGCGCGTCGGGCTGTTCTGCTTGCTGATCACGGCCTCGTAGTCGCCGGGCAGCGTGCTGGTGCGGAAGCGGCCCTCGGCGTCGGTCGTCACGGTGCAACCACGTTCCTTGCCCTGCAGCACGAACGAACCGTTCGCCAGCGGCTGACCGTTGCAGTGCACCGAGCCCTGCAATTCCCCGGGCAGCACCTGGCTGAGGTCGAGGTCGAGTGTCGTGGTGGTGCCGTCGACGAGCGTGACACGATCGGCCGGGAAGGTCTGCCCGCTGGCGCCGCTGCCGTTGGTGATCCAGCCGTGGACCTGCACCTGCCAGCTGCCCGGCGGCAGCCCATCGAGGTGGAAGGAGCCGTCGTCGGCGATGCGCAGGTCCAGCCGGTTCTGCACCGAGACGTGGTCCTTCGGGAACGCGCCGCCGTGGTCGTTGGTGAGCGAGAGCTTCGGCAGATAGTGCTCGGGGAAGCCTCGGCCCGGCTCGGCCCCGGCCAGCCGCTTGAGCTCGTTGAGCGCCTCCGGCGGCACGACCTTGCCGACGAGCGAGGCGCCGCGGCTCACGTTCACGGTGAGTTCGTCGGTGACCTCCAGGCGCAGCGGCGCGAGCCGCAGCGGGATATGGCCGGGGCCGAGCACCGCCAGACCCAGGTCACGACCGCCCGGCCCCTGCAGTTCGAGGCGCCCGTCGGCGCCCGTGCTGCCTTCCCACAAGACGAGCGCGTTGCGTGCCCCGGAGTTCATCAGCCAGTGATCCCGCTGCATCACCAGGCGGTCGTCGTCGAACGGCAGGCCGAAGCCATCACAGAGCTGCACCTTGCTGCCGGCGATCGGGCCGTCGGGACCGACCACGCACAGCGTGCGGCGCCGCAGCGGTTGCGCGCAGAGGTCGAGCCTCCTGGCGCCGGCGTCCTGGGTGAACTGCTCGAACAACCCGCAGAGCCCGCTGGAGGCGGGGAAGTCGACCATCAGCAGCCAGTCGCCGCGCGTGAGCCCGGGGATGACGACGGTGCCGTCTTCGTGTCTGCCCTTGGCGCGCGCCTCCGAGTCGCTGGTGCTCCAGCGGCCGCGGTTGCGTGGGATCAGGCGCACGACGTAGGTGTCGATCGGGGCGCCGTGTTCGTCGGTCACGCGCAGGGTCAGCGAGGGAGCCTTGCGGACGCGGAACTCGACGTCCGGCGTGCCCCAGGCGACTTGACGGGGCTGCGGCTCGACCTCGAACTGGTCGCTGACCAGCATCAGCGAGGCGTGCTTGCCACCATCGGGGCGCTGCTGCTCCAGCTTGAAGGTGCCGTCGCGCGCGCTGCGCGTGCTGGCATAGCCGGTTGCCGAACGATCCTCGATCTCGACGCCGCGCACCGGGGCGCCGGTGTCGTCGAGCACACGGCCGGTGATGGCCTCGGCGGCCTGGCGCTGCCGCACGACGACCGTCAGGTTCTCTTCACTACGTTCGGCGACCAGCGTCACGGTCTTCGGCGACTGCAGGTCCGCCTTGTCGGTGCGCAGCTCGTACTCGCCCGGCTCCAGCCAGCCGCGCAGCACGAACGCGCCATCGGCCTTGCTGACGACCTGCTCGCCCCAACGCGGCTCGATGTCGTTGCCGGTGCGCCCGGTTCGTCGACGCTGCAGGCTCACGCGCTCCTTGTCCTGCGGCAGGCCCTGCTCGTCGACGACGCGGCCGGTGACGCGCACGCCTGGGCTCAACACGACGTCGCCGACGTCCTTGGTCGAGCCCTCGGCGAGCTGGCTCCAGCGCCCGCTCCGCGCGCCGCGACCGTCTTGGCTCAGGTCGACCGCGAACTGGAACGGCGGCGGCGGCCAGAAGGTGAACACGAAGGTGCCGTCGGCAGCGGTGGTGAGCGTCGGCGGGTCCTGCCACTCCGGCTTGTCGGCGTGGTCCTGCAGCCAGGCGTCCATTCGCTGGCTGTTGGCGCCCCAACCGTGCAGCGACACCGTGCAGCCGGCGAGCGGGTCGCCGTGTTCGTCGACGCAGCGGCCGCGCAGCGTGGCGAGCTTCGGGTCCTGGACCTGCACCTCGCGGCGTGAGGTCGGCTCGCTTGCGGCCGCCGGCACGCTGGCGGCGGGCTGGCCCGGCGAGGGGACCTCGCGGCTGGCCATTGCGGCCGGAGCGCTGTCCGCCGGTGTGGTTGCCGGAGCACTGGGCGCGGGCGTCGGCGCGGGCGGGGCGTCGTGGTCGAGCCACCACCAGGCGCCGACCAACAGGGCCAATGCGGTGCTGGCGGCGACGACGACGCGGGACCTCGCTTCCATGGGCGGCAGCGTAGCCGCCGCCCGGCTTCAGTCGAGGTGGGCGCGATCGGAGTCGCCCATCACCACGGCGCCACCCGGGAAGTACTCGTTCCACCGCCGCGACACCAACGCCGCGGTGTCGGGGTCGCAGAACAGCTCCTTCGGGTAGCTCGGCTTCATGCGCGCGTCGAGCACGATCGGCGGCGTGTAGCTCGGCTGGCTCTGCACGAGGCGCAGGTCCTTGGCGTGCAGGTCGGCGGCCGGTTCGAAGCGCGTGAACGCCGTCCACAAGAAGTTCATGCTCGAACGCGCGGCCTGGCGGGCGTCGTCGACCAGCACCACGAGCGGCCAGTCGGCGACCGCGGGCAGCTTCGCCAGCGCGGTCGCGGCAGCGCGGTCGCTGGCGAACGCGGGCCCGTCGACGACGAGGCAGCCGGGGCAGAACGGGATCGCGCGGGCGAACGGTGGCGGCAGCGTGCCGGCGAACTCTTGCGGCAGTTCGCGCACCGGCTCGCCGAGGCCGAGCAGCACGCCCTTGCTGCCGCGGTTGACCGCGGGGCCGGCGTAGTCGAGCGTGTCCATCGACAGGCTGCCGAACACGTAGAGGTCGGTGGCGAACCGGCAGCGACGGAGCACGTGCTGCAAGGTGGCGCGGAAGTCGCGCAGGTCGACCGGGCGGTCGGTCAGCAACAGGAACTTGGTGAGGCTGAGCTGGCCTTCGCCGAGGATGCGGAACGCGCTCTGCATCGCCTCGCGGCCGTAGCGCTCCTGCACCACGGCGGCGCTCAGCGCGTGGTAGCCGGTCTCGCCGTACGACCACAGGTCGCGCACCGACGGCATTGCCAGCTTCGCCAACGGCAGCAGCAGCTCCTGCAGGTAATCGCCGAGGTAGAAGTCCTCCTGGCGAGGCTTGCCGACCACGGTCGCGGCCAGCACGGGGTCCTGCCGGTGCAGCAGCGTGTGCACGCGCAGCAGCGGGTAGTCGTGCTGCAGCGAGTAGTAGCCGTAGTGGTCGCCGAACGGACCTTCGGGGTGGCGGGCGCCCGGTTGCACACTGCCGAGCAGGCAGAACTCGGCGTCGGCGCACAGCGGCAACGGCGAAGCCTTCGTCGTGGTGGTGCGCAGGCGCTGGCCGAGCAGCAGCGAGCACAGCAGCACCTCGGGCACGTTCTCGGGCAACGGCGCGATCGCGCTCAGCGTCAGCGCCGGCGGGCCGCCGATGTGCACCGCGACCGGCATCGGCAGGCCGCGCCGTTCGTACTCGGCGAGGTGGAAGCCCGAGCCCTTGCCGATCTGCAGGTGCAGGCCGGCGTGGTCGTCGTCGAAGCGCTGGATGCGGTACATGCCGAGGTTGGAGCCCTTGCCGTCGGGGTGCTCGGTGTAGACCAGCGGCAGCGTGACGAAGGCGCCGCCGTCCTCGGGCCAGGTGCGCAGCAGCGGCAACCGCGACAGCCGCGGCGGCGCGCCGAGTCCTTCGCGCAGCGGCGCCTTGCCGACGCGGCGGCGGCCGACGCGCAAGAGCGAACCGATCAGGTCGCGCTGCTGCCACAGCTTCTCGAGGCTCGGCGGCAGCATGGTGTGCGGGGCGTCGGCGAGCCGCTGCACGAGCTCGACCGGGCGCCGGCCGAAGGCCAGCTCGACGCGGCGGGTGGTGCCGTAGAGGTTGGTGACGACCGGCCACGGCGAGCCCTTCACGCGGCGGAACAGCAGCGCCTTGCCGTTGGCGGCGATCACGCGGCGGTGGATCTCGGCGAGCTCGAGGTCGGCGTCGACCTCGGCGTCGATGGTGACGAGTTCCTGTTCGCGCTGCAGCAGCGCCAGCAGCGCACGTTGGTCGAGCAGCGGGTGCGTCATGCGGGGTCCGGGAGGTCGAAGAAGCGCCGCACGATGCGGGCGGTGCGCGCGGTGGCGCCGGGCGCACCGAGCCGGCGGCGCACCTCGGCGAGGTCGTGCAGCATGGCGGCGCGGTCGGCGTCGGCGAACCACAACCGTTCGGCGTCGGCGGTGACGCGCGCCCAGCCGGCTTCGCCGTGGAAGCAGTGTTCGGGCACCACGCGGCGGCCGGCGATCAGGTTGGCGGCGGCGATCCACGGCACGCTGAGGATGTTGTGGTAACCGAGGCTCGCGAGCCACGAGCGCAGCTGGTAGACGACGATGGTGGGCGTCTCGTGCAGGCAGGCCTCGAGCGAGCCGGTGCCGGACTTGACCAGCACGAGGCGGGCGCCGGCGAGCCACGGCGACAGCGGGCCGACCACGTGTTCGACGTCGTCGGCACCGTGTTGCCGCAGCAGTTGCCGGATGGTGTCGCTGCGGCGCAGGTTCTTGTGCGGCACGACGATGCGCAGCGACGGTTCGCGCGCGCGCAGCGCGGCGGCGACGCGCAGCATGCCGGGCAGGTTGCCGTCGATCTCGGCGCGGCGGCTGCCGGGCAGCAGCACCAGCGTGCGGCGCGCGGCCACGGCCGCGACGGCAGCGGGGTCGGGCGGGGCGGCGGCGAGCTCGTCGAGCAGCGGATGGCCGATGTAGGCGGCGGCGACGTGGAAGTCGCGGAAGAACGTGGTCTCGAACGGCAGGATGGTCAGCGTGGCGTCGACCGCGCGGCGATAGCGGCGCATGCGCCACGGGCCCCAGGCCCAGTACTGCGGCGCCACGTAGTGCAGCACCGGGATGCCGCGGCGGCGCGCCAGCTTGGCCAGCACCACGTGCAGGCCCGGGTAGTCGACCAGCACGATCAGGTCGGGGCGGTCGAAGCGCAGCAGGCGCAGGAACCCGGCCACCGCGCGCAGCAGCAGCGGCAGTTGCTTCAGCACACCGACGACGCCCATCACGGCGTGGTCGCTCAGCGAGAAGCGCAGCGTGGCGCCGGCGTCGGCGAGCTGCTGGCCGCCGAACGCCGAGACGCGCAGCTCGCCGGCGAGCGCCTTGACGAGCCGGGCGGCGTGCGCTTCGCCGCTGGCTTCGCCGGCCGAGACGAACAGGTGCGGCCGTTCGCCGCGTGGTCGTGGTCGGCGCGCCCGATGCTGGGCCAGGAAGTCGGCGAGCGACTGCTCGACGACCTCCGGGGCGGCGCCGGCGGCGGCGGTGAGCGCACGTTCGGCCCGGCGGCGCCAGTGGTGGCGGAACGGCAGGTAGCCGAGCAGCCGGAACGGCACGGTGGCGGCGCGCACGAGTTCGCGCAGCAGCGTCAGCAGCACATCGAGCCAGATCATGGGGCCGTCACAGCTCGAGGCGGGTCAGGCGCCGGTGGGTGTAGGCGTAGAGCAGCCCCAGCGCCAGCACGAGCCAGGTCGACAGCCCGGCGTGGCGCAACGGGTCGAACAGCTCGGCGGCGCCGCGGTTGCCGGCCATGATCGGGCCGTACCAGTCGAAGTCGCTGAGCCGGAACAACGACACCACGCGCACGGTGGGGATGAAGTACAGCGCCAGGTTGACGATGACGAAGCCGCCGATGGCGAACGCGGCGTGGGCCTGCACGCGGCTCTGCAGCGAGGCGAGCACGGTCAGCTGCAGCACCACCAGCACGAACAGCGAGTTGTGCAGGCTGCACCACAGCAGCGGCCCGAGCGGCAAGCCGAAGCCGATCGCCGCCGACATCGGCACCGCGACCAGGCTGGTGACGAAGATCGGCAGCACGACCACGAGCGCGCACGGCCAGACCTTCTGCCACAACAACGAGCCGCGCGAGACCGGCCGGCTGAGCAGGAACTCGAACGTCATCGCCTCGCGTTCGCGCGCGAACAGGCCGGTGCCGAGCAGCACCGCCGCGGCGATGCCGGCGACGTTGGCGCCCTTGAAGAACAGCTGCAGCGCCATGTAGCTGAGGTAGGCGATGTCCTCGTCGGGGTTGCGCATGGCGTCGACGGCGCGGCCGAGGAACTCGCCCATGCGCCCGAACGCCTGCAGCATCGCCGACGGTCGCTGCAGGTCGGCGTGCAGCGACGGCCACACCAACACCGCCGGCACCATCATCAGCACCAGGATCACGAGGTAGACGAGGGCCATGACGCGCACCTCGCGCCACGTCTTCATGGCGATCACGAGGCGCTCCCCGCCGTCGTGGCGTGCAGCAGTTCCTGGTAGAGCTCGTCGAGCCGCAGCACGCCGACCTCGGCGGCCGACACGGCGTCCGGCGGCAGCGCCTGCAGCAGCGACAGCGGCGGGATGCGGCTGTGCACGAGCACGGTGCCGTCGGCCTCGTGTTGCAGCAGCTCGGCGTCGGCGGGCAACACCGTGCCGGGGGCGAGCCGCAGCCGCAATCGCCGCGCGAGCCGCGCCCGCGCCGCCTCGAGCACGGCGGGCGGCACCATGCGCCCGGCGACCACGAACTGCAGGCGATCGGCCAGCGCCTCGGCCTCGGACAGGTGGTGCGAGCTGAGCACGATGGTCTTGCCGGCGCGCTTCTTGGCGCGCAGCAGTTCGCGCAGCAGGTAACGCATCTGGGCGTCGAGCGCGCGGTCGGGCTCGTCGAGCAGGTAGAGGTCGACGTCGGGGCCGAGCGCCGCCATCACCGCGAGCTTCTGCTTCATGCCGGCGCTGTAGGTGCGCACGCGCTTGTCGAGCGGCAGGGCGAAGCCCTGCTGCATGCGCGCCAGCAGCTCGTCGTCGCGCCGCGCGTAGAAGCCGAGCGCAAAGTCGAGCCAGGCCCGGCCGGTCATCTGCTGGTAGACCGAGGTCTCGCCGGGCAGGTAGCTGGTGCGCTGGCGCACCAGCACCGGATCGGTGGCCGGGTCGAGCCCGTGCACGCGCAGCTCGCCGTGGTCGCGGCGCACGAGGCCGACCAGCGCCCGCAAGAAGGTCGACTTGCCGGCGCCGTTGGGGCCGATCAGGCCGAGCAGTTCGCCGCGCGGCACCTCGAGGTCGACGCCGGCGAGGGCGGTGCGGGCGGCGAAGCACTTGCTGACGCCGCGGGCGAGCACGAGCGGGTTCACGCCACCTCACGCAGGAAGTTGGCGAGCAGCCGCGGACCGTCGGGGGTGCGGAACGACTCGGGGTGGAACTGCACGCCGAAGGTCTTCGCCGTCGCGTGGCGCAGCGCCATCACCTCGCCGGCCGGCGTGAAGGCGGTGGCCACCAGCGGCGCCGGCGGCGGCGCGGCGACGTAGAGCGAGTGGTAGCGGCAGGCGGACAGCGGTCGCGGCAGGCCCACGAACAGGCCGCTGCCGTCGTGTTCGATCGTGGTGGCGCGGCCGTGCACGGGTTCGCCACGCACGATGTCACCGCCGAACGCGGCGCCGATGGCCTGGTGGCCGAGGCAGACGCCGAGCAGCGGCAAGCGGCCCGACCAGCGGCGTACGGCGGCGACACAACAACCGGCGTCTTCGGGCCGGCCCGGTCCGGGCGACAACACCAGCGCGCGGTAACCACCGAGGCGCTCGACGTCGACGCGGTCCGAACGTTCGACCTGCACCGTGGCGCCGAGCGAACGCAGCGCCTGCGCCAGGTTCCAGACGAACGAGTCCTTGTTGTCGAGCAGGAGGATCAAACCGGGGGGCGAGACAGTATCGTGCCCGCCCCGGATGAACATCACGATCGTCGGCCTCGGTGAAGTCGGCAGCTACCTGGCGAAGGTGCTGTCGACGGAGGGGCATGTCATCACCGTCGTCGACTCCGACCCCCAGCGAATGCGTCGCGTCGCCGACCTGCTCGACGTGCAGGCGGTGATCGGCGATGGCTCGCGCCCCGACGTGCTCGATCGCGCCGAGACCCACTCGGCCGACCTGCTGCTGGCGGTCGCCAACGACGACAAGGTCAACATGCTGACCTGTCTGTTCGGCAAGCGCATGGGCGCGAAGAAGACCGTGCTGCGGCTGCGAGACACCTCGGCGGTGCGGCGCTCGCGCACCTTCTTCCGCAAGAACCTGCAGTACGACCTGCTGTTGTCGCTCGACGACCTCGCCGCCGAGGAGGTCGTCAAGTCGGTGCGGCAGAACAAGGCGCTCGGCGTCGAGAACTTCGCCGAGGGCAAGGTGCAGATGCGCCGCTTCAAGCTGGCGGCGGACGGGCCGTTCACCGGCCAGCTGGTCAAGGACCTCAAGATGCCGCCCGGCGTGCTGATCACCGCGATCGACCGCGCCCAGGAGGTGCTGGTGCCCGGTGGTGGCGACCAGCTGCTGGCCGACGACGAGGTGTTCGTGCTCGGCGAGCCGAAGGGCATCGCCGCGTTCGAGAAGAAGATCGGCAAGCGGCAGGCGGCGGCGCGCAACGTGGTCGCCTTCGGCGGCTCCAACATCGCCCAGCAGGTGGCGCAGCTGCTGCAGCGCGAAGGGGTCGGCGTGCGCATCGTGGTCGAGAACCGCGACGAGGCCGAACGGCTGTCCGAGGCGCTCAAGGGCGTCACCGTGCTGCACGCCGACGCCACCGACATGAACGTGCTGCTCGAAGAGCACGTCGGCGAGGCCGACGCCTTCCTCGGCATCAGCGAGCTCGACGAGCGCAACCTGATGTCGTGCCAGCTGGCGCGCACGCTCGGCGTCAAGCGCACGGTGGCGCTGGTGCAGAAGCCCGACTACGTCTCGCTCTACCAGCGCCTGGGCATCGACATCGCGGTGTCGCCGCGCCTCTTGTGCGCCAACCGCATCCTCGCCTTCGTGCGCAGCCGCAGCATCTCGACGATCGCCACCATCGAAGAAGGCAAGGCCGAGGTGCTCGAGATCGAGCTGCCCGCCGGCAGCCGGCTGGTCGGCAGCGCGCTCAAGGCGGCGGGGTTCCCGCGTGGTTGTGTGGTGGCGGCGGTGACGCGCGACGACGGTTCGGTGCTGATCCCGCGCGGCGACGACGAGCTGCGCGCCGGCGACCAGATGGTGCTGTTCGTGCTGGCCGCGGTCATCGACGAGGTGCTCGACCTCATCGGCATCGAGCGCGAGTGACGGTCACTTCACCGGCTTCTGCACGATGATGTCGTCGGGGCGGTAGTGCGGCTCGAGGTCGACCGGGTGGCGCTGCGGGATCGCCAGCAGCTCGCGCACACGGTCGACGCCGGCGAACACGTAGTAGCGGCCCTGGGCCGGGCCCTGATCGAGCGTGGCGCGGCCGGCGACGAGGCCCGCGAACAGGTAGCCGTGCTCGCCGACGCACAACACCGTGGCGCCCGCCGGCAGCTCCTCGCCGGGATCCGCGAGCACGTCGCCGGTGATGCCGGGGGCGCGCGCCAGCGACACCGGCAGCGCACGCGTGGTGCGGCCGTCCGGTGTCCACATCACGACGAGGCGGTCGTCGGCGCCGGGAGTATGGTCGAGCGCGCGCAGCAGCTGCGTCTTGAGGTCGATCGTGGCGCGGGTGAAGGTGCCGGTCGCGGCCGCCAGTTCCCCGCGTTCGATCACCGGCGTCGGGCCGAGGAAGTAGTGCACCCGGCACGGCCCAGCCGTCGCGGTGCGGCCGAGCGTGAGCACGCCGAACTCGGTGGTGGCGCCGAACTCGACGCCGCCCGTGGTCTCGACGAGCGCCACCGGCCGCGACCGGTCGAGCCGTTCGTCGCCGGAGAACAACCACGAACTGCAGCCCGCGAGCAGCAGCAGGCAGGCGATCGGTGCAGGACGCATGCCGCGCATGCTATCGGCGGTCGCCGCTCAGTCGACCCGCAAGCGTGGCCGCAGCGTGGTGAGCCGCACCCGCAGCACGCCGACGAGGCCGCAGGCGACCGCGAACAGGCCGGCGGTGAGTCCCCACCAGAGCCCGGCGGCGCCGAGCCCGGCGCCGTAGGCGAGCGCGCAGCCGAGCGGCAGGCCGAGCAGCCAGTAGCCGACGACGTTGGCGAGCACCGGCGTGCGCATGTCGCCGAGGCCACGCAGGCAGCCGATCGACACCACCTGCACGCCGTCGCCGATCTGGAACACACCGGCGATCGGGATCAGCAGCATCGCCATCGCCAGCGTCTCGGGGTGGTCGGTGAAGCAGGCGGCGAGCGGCTCGGCGCCCAGCAGGAACACCAGCATGAAGCCGGTCATCACGGCGGCGCCGGTGAACAGGGCGACCGTGGCGGCGCGGCGCGTCGCCGCGGGGTCGCCGCGGCCGACCGCCCAACCGACGCGCACCGACGCCGCCATGCCGATGCCGAGCGGCACCATGAAGCTCAGCGAGGCGAGCTGCAGGGTGATGGCGTGGCCGCCGAGGCCGGGGCCGTGGCCGTCGCCGTGGTCGCGGTCGAGCGCGCCGATCAGGATCGCGGTGGTCGAGAACACGCCCATCTCGAGCAGGAACTGCAGTCCGACCGGGGCGCCGAGCCGCAGCAGGCGCCACAGCGGCGCGAACGCGAGCGCCGCGCGGCGCAGCGCCGGATCGGCGAGTTGCCGCAGCGCTGGGCCGAGGTCGCGCCAGCCGAAGACGACGAGGCCCGCGAGCATGAGCCAGCGGCAGCTCACGGTGGCGATGGCGGCGCCGGTGACGCCGAGTTCGGGCAGGCCGCCGTGGCCGAAGATCAGCAACCAGTCGAGCAGCAGGTTGGCGAGGTTGCCGAGCACGATGGTGGCGACCTGGGGGCCGAGCCGCGCTTGTGCCGACAACAGGCTGCGCAGCACCGAGTAGGCGAGCAGCGGCAGGATCGCGAGCGTCTGCCAGCGGGCGTAGGTCGCCGCCGGTTCGATCAGCGCTTCGGGCTGCCCGGTCCAGCGCAACCAGGTCGCCGCCGGCAGCAGCAGCAGGGCGGCCGGCAGCGACAGGCCGACCGAGAGCGCCAGGCCGCGGGCGAGCAGCCGCGGCACCACGGCGTGGTCCTTCGCCCCGATCGCTTGCGACAGCAGCGGGTCGAGCGCGGTGACGACGCCGAAGCAGAACATGACCGCCACCCAGCTCAGCGTGTTGCCGAGCGACATGGCCGGCAGGGAGCCGCGGTCGTGCCAGCCGAGCAGGGCGACGTCGACCAGGTTCAACGACGTGGTGCCGAGCTGCACCAGCACGATCGGCAGACCGAGCCGCAGCAGTTGCCGCAGCTCGTCGCCGAGCGAGCGGCTCGGGGTCTGGCTCGGGTCGGCGCAGGGAGCTGGGGCCACGGGGCCGCGAACTGTGGCCGCCGGCGGGTGCGAAGCAAGCGCGTTCACGGCGTGGAGAAGTCTCCGCAAGGAGCGGCAGGCGCCGGTACGATCAGGGGTTCCCGTGGGGAGAGAGTGTGGAATCGGCGGCGTCTGTGGAAAGCCATGTGGACAACCTTGTGAGGCCGGCAACCCGCCCCGGCCACCGGCGGTGGCCTTGAGGTTCGTGCTTTGTTAGTGTCGCAGCATGGAGCGCCGCATCCTGCACGTCGACATCGACGCCTTCCTCGCCTCGGTCGAACAACTGCGCGACCCGGTGTTGATCGGCAAGCCGGTGGCGGTCGGCACCGGCGTGGTGGCGTCGCGGTCGTACGAGGCCAAGGCCCGGGGTGTGACCACGGCCATGCCGCTGTACGAGGCGCTGCGGCGTTGCCCGGAGCTGGTTGTGCGCGAGGGCGACGCCCGGCTCGCCGAACGCTACCGACAGCGCGTCGCCGAGGTGCTGCGGCGCTATTCCCCGGTGGTGGAGGTCTGTTCGCTCGACGACTTCTACGCCGACCTGACCGGGGTGCCGCTGCGCGTG
The DNA here is from genome assembly GCA_016793265.1 of Planctomycetota bacterium. Taxonomy (GTDB): domain Bacteria; phylum Planctomycetota; class UBA1135; order UBA1135; family UBA2386; genus JAEUHT01. The sequence continues at coordinate 1,798 of JAEUHT010000078.1, read as the reverse complement.
CAGCAGGAGCTCGCCGACAGCACGGCGCTGGCCAGCGAACGGTCGCTCGGCGCCTTGTGCCGGGCGTTGCGCGCCGAGGTGCGGGCCGAGACCGGGTTGTCGGTGTCGCTCGGCGTCGGCGGTTCGCGCACGGTGGCGCGGCTGGCGACCACCAAGGCGAAGCCGGGCGGCATCTGCGAGGTGCCGAGCGGGCACGAACGTGAGTTCCTGGCCGACTTCGTGGTCGAGCTGGTGCCCGGCATCGGGCCGCAGAGCGCCGGGTTGCTGCGGCAGGTCGGCATCCGCACCGTGCGCGAACTGTGGACCGTCGACCGCGAACTGCTGCGGCAGACGTTCGGCGCCCGCGGCGAGTTGATCTGGCGGCGCTGCCGCGGCGAAGACGACGAGCCGGTGGTGGCGACGCCGACCCTGCGCAGCATCTCGCGCGAGACCTCGTTCGAGCCGCGCACCGACGCCGGTTCGCAACAGCGTGCGTTCCTCACCGCGATGTTGTCCTACCTGCTCGACCGCGCCACCAGCGAGCTGCGGCGGCTGCAGTTGACGACGCGCACGGTGCAGGTGCGGCTGCGCCACGTCGACGGCGTCACCGGCGAGCGTTCGCGTTCGTTGGCCGAGGCGACCGATCGTACGGACCTCTGCATGGTGATGGCGACGAACCTGCTCGACGAGCTGCTGCTGCGGCGTGTGCTGGTGCGGTTGGTCGGCGTCACGCTGACCTCGCTGGCGCCGCTCGGCGCCCGCCAAGGCAAGCTGTTCGCGAGCGCCGACGACGCGCGGCGGCGGTTGTTCGCCGCGGTCGACGCGGTGCGCGCGCGGCACGGTTTCGGCAGCCTGCTGGTGGGCGAGTCCGCGGGCCTGCTCGGCCAACTGCCGCACGGGCCGCACGGCTTCCGGCTGCGTACACCATCGCTGACGAAGTGAGGCGCGCGGCGTTGCCGCGGCTCACACGCCGAGCTTCGTGCGCAGCACTCCGGCGGCGAGGCCGCGTACGGCGACGACCTTGCGTGGACTGCCGTGGCCGCTGTCGACCGTGACGTCGCGCGCCGCCACGTCGAGCGCCGTCGCCAGCAGTTCACACAGCCGCGAATTGGCCTTGCCACCCTCGGGCGGGGCCGCGACCTGCACCTTCAGCGCGTCGCCGTAGAGGCCGACGATGCGGTCGCGGGCCGCTCCCGGCACGACCTTGACGGCGAAGCGCAGCGCGCCGTCGCGTTCGTGCACGGTCAGCGTCACGGCAGCACCGCGACGAGGTAGCTGTTGGCGTGGTCGTTGACGAGGCTGTCGAGATACGACGCGGCGGCGAGGTTGCGGCGTTCGGACAACGCGCGCAGGCCGGCGGCGAGGCGGTGACCCGCCTGCAGTTCGTCGCGCAGGGCCATGAGCCACGGCTCGGCGTTGCCCTCCGGCAGCCGCCGCAGCAGCGTCTCGAACAAGGTCGCGCCGAGCGGGTAAGCGCCCTCGCCGGTGCCAGACTGGTCGTCGTCGGCGCGCAAGCGGCCGAGGAAGCCGCTCGCCGCCTCGGCGTGCGCGACCAGCGCCACGAGGCCGAGGAAACACTCCCGTTCGCCGGGGGCGGCGGTGGGCACCTGCTCGGCGATGGTCTGCCAGAGCTCGGGCGACCAGCCGGCGGTGGCGAGCGGCTGCTCCTTCGGCGGCCGGCGCGACGCGTCGAGCACGATGAGCTGGCCGGCGGCGCGGTCCCACCGCACGAGCTGCAGCGGGCCGCCGCCGGGCGCTGTCACCTGCACCTGGCCGGCGGCCGCGGCGCGCGTCAGGGCGCCGACGAACGCCTCGGCCT
>JAEUHT010000193.1 GCA_016793265.1 Planctomycetota bacterium | reverse complement strand
GTCGTGGTCGAACGGCTGGAAGCGCCCCAGCCAGTGGTAGGTGCGCGACAGGTCCTGCGGATCGCGCGTCTTCAGGTCCTCGGCGTAGATGGCGACGCGACCGCAGCGAGGCCCTTCGAACGGCCGCAGGAACACCAGCTCCGGGTGGCGCTGCCGCAGCGCTTCGCGGCCGGTGACGCGGCGCTGGTCCCAGTCGCAGTTGCCGTCGACGACGATGCGGAAGCCGTTCTCGCTGCCGCCGCCGAGCTGGTTGAAGAAGCCGATGAAGTGTGGCCAGCCGGCGACGGCGTTCCCGGTCGACGCCGCGGCGACGACGGCGAAGATGGCGCGCCGCGACCACGCCGGGCGGGCGACCGTGGCCAGCGCCGCGGCGGCGAGCAGCACGAGGGCCGGCACCATCGGCAGGACGTAGCGGATGCCCATCTGCAGCGACCGCGCGGCGCTGACGTAGGTGAGCAGCAGCAGCGGCGGCAGCAATACGATCAACCAGGTCGACCAGGTCGTCCAAGCCGCGCGGCGGCGCAGCAGCAGGCCGAGGCCGGCGCCCGCGGTCAGCAACAGCACGAGCGGCGTCTTCAGCAGCAGGCTCAGCGGGTAGTAGGCCGGGTGATTGCCGGCGAGGTCGAAGCAGCTGCCGTTCGCGCTCTGCTTGGCCACCATCACCTGGTAGTCGAGGCCGAGCAGCATCGGCTGCGGCAGCAGGCCGAGCAGCGGCGCGCCGAACGGCAAGCGCGCCACCGCCTGCAGCGGCGGCGACTGCAGCGCGGCGGCGGCGCTGGCGCCGAGCGGCGGCGAAGCGAACAGGTAGCAGGCGTAGAGCGTGCCGAGCGCCACACCACAGGCGAGCCCGAGCCGAGCCCAGGTGCCGAGCGCGCGGCGCCACCACGGCCGTCGGGCGCCGCCGCGGCCCGGCCAGGCGTCGAAGCCGGCGAACGGCAGCACCGCCAGCACCAGCAGCAGCGCCCCGCCGGTGATCACGGCCGTGTACTTCGTCGCCGCGTTGGCGCCGAGGGCCAGCCCGAACAGGAGGAGCCGCGGCGCGCTCGGCCGCTGCAGCCACCACCACGCGGCGGCGCCGGCCAGCAGCGCGGTCGCCGTGTAGGCGACGTCCGACGACAACAGCGGCCCGTAGGCGAGCAGCGTCGGGTTGCTGGCGCCGAGCAGCGCGGCGGCGAGGCCGGCCCGTTCGCCAGCGATGGCGCGGGCCCAACCCACCAGCACGAGCAGCAGCAGCGCCGGGAACACCAGCATGCCGAGCCGCGCGCGGCGCAGGCCGTCGTCCGAGGTGACGCCGAGCGAGTGGTCGTCGCTGAGCTGCGTGCCGAGCAGGATCAGCGGCCCCTGGAAGCGTTGTTCGACCGTGTGCAGGCCTTCCCGCTGCAGCAGCACGCGGCCGGCGAGCTGGTAGTTGCGTTCGTCGGGCGTACGTTCGACGCGCTGCGTCAGCACCACGAGCAGCCCGAGGCCGAGCAGCACGCAGGCCCAGGTCAGCAGGAGCACGCGGTGGCTCTGGCCCGGTAGGTTCATCGGCGACTCGGCGTGCGCATCGGGGCGCGAAGGCTACCGGCAGGCGCCATTGCCGTCGACCAGGCGGGCGGGCGGGCCGAGCGCTGACCCGCAGAATCTGCACCGCCGGCTGTGACACCGCCGCGCGGCGCGCACTGGATCGGGTGCGGCGCGCCGCGGCACGGACTCTCCGCTGTCGCGGGCGCCGGGACCCCCACCCATCTCCGATCCGATGCTCCCGATCCGTCTCCCCGTTCTCCTGTTCCTGGCCGCGGGCCTCGCGGCCCAGACCACCGGCGTCTTCCCGGCCGACTACACCGCCGTGGCCGAGGGCCCGCAGAACAGCCCCAACCTGCCGCTCGCCAACGGCACCTCGCGCGTGCTGATCGTCTACGACCAGCGCGACCTGCCGGTGCCGGCCGGCTCGGCGATCACGCGCCTCGGCTTCCGCCAGGACGCGACGCTGACCACCATGGACGCCGGCAAGGCGCTGCAGCTCGAGGTGCGCATGGGCTACACGACCAACAGCGCGATCTCGCCGTCGACCACCTTCGACGCCAACTACCACGGCGCGCCGACGACCGTGTTCGGCCCGGCCCTGTTCACGCTGCCCAACCTGCGCGACGCGCAGAACCCGCTGCCCGATGGCCGCTTCTTCGTCGACCTGACCACACCGTTCGTCTACCAGCCGAACGGCCGCAACCTCGTCGTCGAGTACCGCGTGCTCGGCAACAGCGCCGGCGGCGCCGCCTTCAGCTATCGCCTCGACCGCGCCGACTACTACTCGCCGACGGCCACCGGCGTGCCAGGCTGCCAGCACTCCGGCGGCGGCGTGCCGCAGCTGAGCTGCTCGGCCGTGCGCACCGGACTCAGCGAGACGGTGACCGGCACCACCTGCCCCGCCAACACCCTCGGCGTCGTGTTCTTGAACCTCGGCGAAGGCCTGGCGCCGACGCCGTTCCCGCTCACGCTGCTGTTCCCCGACGTCAGCGCGTCGTGCATGGGCCAGCTGCTGCCGGGCAACGTGGCGACGTTGTCGGCAACGACCTCGCCGAGCGGCGGCCTGTCGATCAGCTACGCGATCCCCGCCAACGAAGCGTTCTACGGGCTCGTCATCAGCCACCAGGCGCTGTTCCTCGACCTGTTCGCGCCGGGCGGCCTGGTGGCGTCGAACGCGGCGCAGGTGCGCGTCGGCACGCGGCCGCGCACGGCGGTCGTCGCCGCGCAAGGGCCGCCGGCGTCGCTGACCACGGGCACGCTGACGCAGCACTTCGCGCCGGTGGCGTTCTTCACCTGGCTGTGAGCCGCGGGCCGGCGCGCCGGCCAACCGTCACCGGGCCTGGAACGACAGCTCGCGCACGCTGCGGTCCCGCAGCTCGACGCGCGCCTGCAGCGTCAGCTTGTCGTCGGCGAAGCGCCACGCGAAGCCGTCCTGCTGCTCGGCGAACCGACGCACCACGGTGCAGCGGTAGCTGTCGCGGGCATCGTAGGTGACGCGCACGATCTGCTGCCGCAGCGCCTCGGGCCCGTCGATGCGCACGAGCCAGTCGGCGGTGGCGGCCCCGGGTGCTCTGAGCGCGTGCTCGCGGCTGCCGACCAGTCGCAGTTCGTCGAGCGCTTCGCCGCCCCCGACCACGAGCTCCAGCGGCGGCGTCTCGACGCTGCGCCCGGCGATGGCGTAGTGGGCCTGCAGCTGCACCTTGCCCGCGGCGACGCGGAAGCGCGCCAGGTGGCGCGGCCGCAGCAGCAGCTCGCGCTCGCTCTGCACTTCCCGGCCGTCCTGGCGCAAGGTGAAGATCGCGTGCGGCGCGATGGCCAGGAGCTGCTGCAGCGGCCCGATCAGCTCACACTCGACCTCGTGCAGGCCCTGGCCGTGGTACCGCGTGGTGGCGCCGAGGCGCACCGGCGCCTGCCACCCCGCGTCGTCGACCGTCAGCGAGCGGCGTTCGCCGTTGGCCAGCTCCACCTCGGCGACGACCGGGAACCCACCCGCCAGCGGCCAGCCGACGGCGAAGCCGGTGTAGGCGCCCGCCGCGCGCACCGTCTGCCGGATCGTGCGCGCGCTGCTGCGCCAGGTCACCGCCCGCACCTGCGCCAGTTCGGCCTCGTAGCCGTCGAGCCACAGCGTGAAGGAGTTGTCCTCGCCGCCGCCGGCCGTGCGCAGCGCGCGGGCGAACAGCGGCGGCGTCGGCGGCGCCTCGGCGCGCACGCGACCGTGCACGGTGCTGCGGCTGCCATCCTTCGCCGTCACCACCGCCGACACGGTCGCCGGCCGCGCACAGAGCACCTGCACGAGCTCGCCGGCGGCGGCGTCGACGGTGGCGACGACGCGGCCGGTGCCGTTCTCGACCAGGCGGTACTGCACGTGGTCCTGCTGCTGCAGCATCGGCACGAGCCCCGCCAGCTCGATCGTGACCAGCCACGACGGCCGCTGCAGCACGGCGTCGAAGCCGGCGAACTTCTCGCGCACGCGCAGCGACAGCGGCAGCACCACGCTCGCCGACCGCCCGGGCACGACCGGGCCTTCGAGGTGTTCGACGAAGCCGTCGGCGAAGGTCACGCTGGCGCCGAGCTGGAACGGCACGCCGGCGGAGGTGTCGAGTTCGAGCGACGCCGGCCAGAAGCGGTGGTCGGCGACCAGGCGCGACCGCTCCAGGCGGCCTTCGAGCACCGTCACCCAGTCGACGGCGATCACGTTCGTCGTCGCCGCGCTCGGCCCCGACAGGCGCGCACGCAGGCGCGGCCCGGCGCGGTCGCGGTCGACGTCGGTCTCGCCCAGCGCCGCGTTCGGCACGAAGGCCTCGAGCTCGAGCCGCGGCGCCGTCGACGGCGGTGCCGCCGGCACGAAGTCGAGCGCCCGCTCGACGGTCTCGCCACCGCAGGTGATCGAGGCGACGCCACGCACCCGGCCGCCGGTGCGCGACCAGGCGGGGAAGCGCTGCGCCGCGGCGCCGCCTTGGGCCTCGACGACGCCGCCGTCCGCCGCCGTCGTGCGCCACGTCACCGCGGTGACCTTCGCCAGGTCCTGCCGATCGCCGATCAGCCGCCACGCCACCTGCCACGACGGCGCGCCGTCGACGACGCCGACGAAGGTGTCGACCGCCTCGACGTCGAGCCGCTGCGGCCCCGGATAACGGGTCTCGGGCCCGAACTCGAGCCAGCGCTCGACCTCGCTGCGGCGGCCGTCGTTCCAGACGATCGTGGCCTTGGCGCGGAAGTCGCGCACGGTGGTGCCGCGCACCGCCCAGGCGAAGTGGCGCTGCGTCTCGCGCCGCCGCGGCTCGGCCAGCCAGGGATCGAGCTCCCATTCGACGTGGTCGACGTCGCGCACCTTGCCCTCCGGCAGGTCGAGCGAGACCGAGAACGCGTGCACCGGCCGCCCGCAGGTGTCCTTGCTCATCACGCGCGACTCACCTTCGACGAACGGCTCGTCGCGCACCACGTCGGTGAACTGCGGCGTCAGTTGCAGCCGTTTCCTGCCGCCGTCGCGGTAGCTGATCTCGCACTCGATCGGCCCTGCCGCCTTGCTCCAGCCGAGCGTGGTCGCGTAGCCGGGCGGCGTCGGCGCCCCCTCGACGTGCTCACTGGCAGGTGCACCCGGCGTCATCGCCGCGTGCTGCCAGTGCACGGCCACCACCTCGAAGACGTCGTTCGCCGGCACGTCGAGCTGCGCCTCCCAGAACCACACCGGCGTGGTGCCGTCGGCGAGCCGCCCCGAATACCGATCGCGAAAGCGCAGCTGCGCCGGCCGGAAGTCGGCGACCGACACCGGCCCCTCGATGCGGCCTTCGAGCGTGTGCGTGCCCCCCTCCTGGAGCTGCAGCACGGCGCGCAACGGCGTCGGGTTCTGCAGCGAACCGGCGACCAGGGCGAAGCCGCTGCCGGCGTCGTCGGCCACCACGCGGCGCGGCTTGCCGAGCTCGTCCGACCACGACCATTCGACCGCGCGCACCGTCTGCAGCAGCGTGCGCGGGCCCCGCAGGTCGGCGAAGAAGGTGTAGGCGAACTTCTGCCGCTCGGCGTCGAAGCGCACGGCATCGGCGTAGCCGCGGATCGCCAGTTCGTCGAGCGTCGCCGCGGCCGGCGCCACGCTGCCGTCGGCTCGCCGTTCGACACGCTCCTCGACGTCGAGCAGCGTGATCGCCCAGTTGCAGAAGACGCCCTCGGACTCGCCGGCGAGCCGGATCTCGTCGAACAGCTCGTAGTGCACCCACGCGAAGCCGCCGCGGGCCCAGCGAGTGCCCCAGCTGTTCATCACCAGGAAGCTCTGCTCGCTGTCGTCGTAGCCGACGATGCACATCGCGTGCTTGCCGTGCGGCTGCCCCGGCTGGCGCAGCCGTTCGTCGCGGCCGAAGCTGGCGCGGTCGTAGCGATCGAACCGCCCCGACAGGAAGATCGGGTTGACGTGGGCGCCGAAGACGACGATCTGGCGCCGCTGCAGCGCCCGGCGGATGCCCTGGCGGTCGGCGACCAGATGCGCGGCGCGCAGCGGGAAGGCCCTCGCCTCGGCGCGCGCGCGTTCGCTCGGCTGGGCCAGGAAGTCGCCCGGCCGATACGGCTCCGTCAGCATGGTCGCGGCGCCCTGTGCGCACAACACGCGCACGGCCTCGACGAAGCTCGACCCTTCGTCCTGACCGCCGTTGATCTGGTTGTAGAGGAAGCGCGGGGAGAACACGCGCTCCGGGCCATCGGGCCGCCAGCCCTGGTCCCGCGCCTCCAGGTAGCTCTTCGCCGCGTAGGCGATCGCCCACGTCGTGCAGTCGTTCATGCGCTGCTCGCCGACCGGTGGCAACCACGGCCGCAGGTCGATGCGCGGCTCTTCGATCAGCTCGATCTTGGGTGGCGACCAGCGCGGCGTGGCGGCGATCTGCGCCGCGGTCGGATCGACGGAGCCGGTCTGCGCACGCAGCGGGGCCAGCACGGTGCTCGCGGTCAGGATGCCAGCCAATGCGCTCGTGCGCAGAAGTGCGGGACTCATGCCGACACTATCGGCGGCCACGGCCTCCCGGCGCGACTGCGACCTGCCCCCCGGGTTGTCGCCAGCCGCGGTGGGAGGCAAACTTCTCTGCCCCGCTTTCGGGCCAACGCGCCCGGACTTTCCGCAACCCGAGACATCATGAACCAGACCTTCCGCAGCGGCCTGCTCGCCACCCTCGCCGGCCTCGCCCTCACCAGCCTGAGCTCCGCCCAGGCCTTCCTGATGATGACCAACTCGACCACCGACACGCTGGTGTCGTTCAGCCCGGTCGACGGCAGCATCATCAACACCAGCATGTTCGCGCTCCCGAACACCACCCTGGTGTCGGCGATCGAGGTCAACGGTGAGATCTGGATCAGCGGCCAGTTGACCGACACGATCACGCGCTACGACTTGGCCGGCAACGTGCTCGGCACCATCGGGCCGACCTTCACGGGAGGCGGCCTCGACAACATCCGCGGCCTGGCCCTCGTCAACGGCATCGTCTACGTGAGCAACTCCGGCACCGCGAACGGCGCGCCGGGCAACGCCGTCGTGATGTTCGACACGGCCGGCAACTTCATCAGCTCCTGGACGACGCAGGCCACCGCCACCTCGCCGTTCTCGGTGATGCCGTTCCAGGGCGACCTGCTCGTCGCCGGCTCGTCGAACGCCAACGACGTGCACCGCTTCTCGCCGACGGGCACCAGCATCGGCTCCTTCCACAACTCGGCAGCGATCAACTTCGCCCACCAGATCGCGCCCGCCTCCGACGGCAACGTCTGGTGCGGCTGCTTCACGACCGGCGGCATCACCAAGCTCAGCAGCGCCACCGGCGCCGTCATGTCGTCGTTCCCGGCGGCCGGCGCGCGCGGCGTGTTCGAACTGCTGAACGGCAACGTGATGTGGACCAACGGCAGTGGCGCCTGGGTCTACGACGTCACGACCTCGACCTCGACGCTGATCCTGGCCGGCAGCAGCTACCACCTCAACCTCTACGGCGCCGCGCCGTCCGCGGTCGCGAGCCAGGTCGGCACCGGCTGCGACGGTCTGGACCTGACGGCCACCGGCGTGCCGTCGATCGGCAACAGCGGCTTCGCCCTGAACCTGAACAACATCAGCATCCCGCTCGGCCTCTTCGCCTTCGGCTCGGTCAATGTCTACCCCGGCCTCGACCTGACCTTCCTCGGCATGCCCGGCTGCTTCACCTACACCAACCTCGACATCGGCCTCTTCACCGGTGGCCCCGTGGTCGGCGGCACCAGCGTGTTCCCGCTCGGCATCCCGAACACGCCGTCGCTGGCGGGTGTGACGTTTGCCGCGCAGGGCGTGGCGCTCTCGCTTGCCACCACCGCCGGGCTGGCCACCAGCAACGGCATGTTCCTCCTCCTGAACTGATGGCTTGCCTGGCTTGCCCGCGGCTCAAACCGCGGGCAAGCAAGGAGCTACGCTGGTGCTTCGCACGGAATCGTGCTGACCGACCGTGACCCGGCCGGTCACCGACATCGGGTGGATGCTGCGTTCGCCCCAGTCCTGCCGCCAGCGTGACGCCTCGCGCCAAGTCAGCGCGCGCGGCAGCAGGCCGAGCAGCTTCGCCGCCGACTCCTTCGGCTTGTCGCGGTTGAACCGTCGCCGCACGTAGTTGCGATAGACCGTGAAGAGGCCGAGATGCCGTCGCAACCGGTCTGCCTTCTTGCTCACCAACCACGAGTTGCGTCGCAGCCGGCCGCAATTGTCGCGACTCATCGTGATCGTCACGTTGATGACGAACAGCGGGTTGTCCGCAGTGCGTGGGTCGGTGCCCGGAGTCGTTTCGTGACGCACGCGGTCGCCGAACTGCTCCCGGGCCAGCACTCGGTAGAGAGCCTTCTCGTCACTGCGCAGGGTCAGGCTGCCCTCGCCGACCCGCCGAGCCAAAGCCTGCATCACCTCAGCAACACGCTGCCTGCTCTCGTCCGGCCGTGGCCCGACCTTGGCCTCCTCCAACTGCTGGTCGTGCCACCGCCTCGACCCGGTGACCGCCAATCGGCGAATCGAACCGACCGCGGTCGCCACCAGGAACCACGTCTCGTTGTCGACCAACATCGGCACGGTCAACCTCCGGATCGACTTGCACTCGAAGGTCTCCTCCTCGTCGAGCACGAAGGTGCGGCCCGACGGCAGCCTGGTGCAGAGGTTGTCGTGCAGCAGCGCAGCTTGGCGACCGTACTTGCGCAACTTGCCCTGCACGGAGTGAATGTCGAGCCCAACTGTGCGCCCGATCTGACGCAGCCCAACGCCGCTGCACAGCATCTGCAGTACGCGTTCGTTCGTCTGGGGCTTGCGGTCCCGGTAGTCGGTGCGAAAGGTCTGTCGCGAGAAGCTCCGGCCACAACCGCGACACTGGAAGCGTGGGATCGGTTGGCGTCGGCAGCGCACACGGTAGAAGCCGCGCAGTCTGTAGAACTGCCCCTCGGGCTCGAGATGGAACGGGCATTCAAGCCGCGGGCACCGCGGCGGCACGAACGACATGACTCTCCTCCTGCCGGTCGCCACACGCCACCGACAGGAGCAGTGCATTCGCGCACGCGCTTTCGAGCCGACGAAAGCCAGAATCGCGTGCCACTCAGGCCATCAGTTCGCCGCGCGGTAGATGTCCTGCACGGCCTTCAGCAGCTGGATGGCCTCCGCCTTCGGCCGCTGGAACGCGTTGCGCCCCATGATCGAGCCGAAGGCGCCGCCGGCGGCGAGCCCCTTGATCTCGTCGAGCACCGCTTCCGTGCCCTTCGCTTCGCCACCGGAGAAGATGACGATGCGGCGGCCGCCGAACGCGGCCTGCACGACGTGCTTGGTGCGCTCGGCCAGGGTCGCGATCGAGATCTTCTCGCTCTCGTAGACCTTCTTGGCAGCCTCCTGCTCGAGGTGCTCGGTCGGCGGCTTGACCTTGATGATGTGCGCGCCGAGCTGGGCCGCGATTTGGGCGGCGTAGGCGCAGACGTCGATCGCCGTCTCGCCCTTCTTGCTCAGTGAGGTGCCGCGCGGGTAGCTCCAGACTACGACCGCGAGGCCGGCCTCCTTGGCCTCCTCGGCGATCTCACGCAGCTCCGAGTACATCTCGTTGCGCTCCGACGAGCCCGGGTAGATCGTGAAGCCGATCGCGGCGCAGCCGAGGCGCAAGGCGTCCATCACCGAGGCGGTCACGGCCGGCTTCGGGTCGGCATTGCTGTACAGCGAGTCGCTGTTGTTGAGCTTGAGGATCAGTGGAATGCGGCCCGCGAACTTGCGCGCCCCGGCTTCGAGGAAGCCGAGCGGCGCCGCGTAGGCGTTGCAGCCCGACTCGATGGCGAGCTGGAAGTGGTAGTGCGGGTCGTAGCCAGGGGCGTTCTTGGCGAACGAACGCGCCGGGCCATGCTCGAAGCCCTGGTCCACCGGCAGGATCACGAACTTGCCGGTGCCCGCCAGGGCGCCGGTGTCCATCATCCAACGCAGGTTCTTGAGGACTCCGGGGTTGTCGGATTCGTACCAGCTCAGGATCTCGTCGACGCGCTTGCTCATGTTCGTTCAGGGCGGCCGGCAGGGCCGGCTTCGGGAAGGAGTGGAGGCCGAGGATTGTGGTCGGGGCCCGATCCGATGCAAGCGCGCCGAGGTGCGGGCGGCCCCCGGCACGGCCGTCGCCCCGCCTTGCACCATGCCGACTTCGGCCCACCAACCATGCTGGCCGATGTCCGGGCGTGCGTACGACCCTGCCTCCCCCGCCCCGCCCGGAGCCAGCCTTCGGCCGCGTCATCGGCGTGCGAGAACTGCCGCCGCCGCCCACCGACGAACCGCCGACCCCACCACGCTGGCGCTGGCTCGCCGTCGGCCTCGCCGCGGCCTGGCTCAGCGGCTTCGTACTGCCGCGCAACTTCACCTGGTTCTTGTGCGCGCTGCCGCACGAGATGGGCCACGCCAGCATCGGCTGTCTGCTCGGCCGGCCGTCGACCCCGGCGATCGCGCTGCATGGTGAAGCCTGGGCCGGCATCGCCGAACTGCAGCCCTGGCTGGTCTGGGTCATGGCCCTCGCCGCCGCCGGCCTCGCCGTGCATCAGCGCCGCCGGCTCACCGTCGCGGTGCCGCTGGCCCTGCTCGCGCTGGCCGTGCCCTTGCTCGCCTTCAGCCGCGGCGCCGACCTCCTGATCGCCGCCGGCGGCCACCTCGGCGAACTCGCGTTCGCGACCTGGTGCTTCACGATGGCGTGGACCGGCGGCCGCACCGGCACCCCGCAAGAACGCGCCGCCTGCGCCATGGCCGGCGGCCTCGTGCAGTTCACGGTGCTGCGGCTCGGCTTCGGCCTCTGGACCGATGTCGCCGCCCGCAGCCTCTACGAACAAAACGGCAGCCTCGGCCTCAAGAACGACCTGCTCGTGATTGCCGAAGACCTGCTCGCGTGCCGGCTGCAGCCGGTGGCGATGCTGATGTTCGTCGCCGCCCTGCTGCCGCTGCCGCTCGGCCTCTGGATCGGCTCGCGCCGCGGCGCCACGAACGACGACGATTCCGGCTGATGCGACTGCGAGCGGCGGCCCCGTCGCGGCACCATTCGACCACCATGCCCGAACTCCACCACGACTTCCTGTTCAACCCCGACGGCAGCGGCCGCGTCACCGTGCGCTGGACCGGACCAGCCGGTTCGGCGCCGGCGCCGGCGGACTTCGTACGCAGCGAGATCGAACGCGCCGTCGGCATCGACGCCTGGGACGACGTGCGCTGCGAAGCCGAGGGCGAACAGCTCGTCTTCACCGGCACGGCGTGGTTCCCCGACGCGACCACCCTGCGCTTCCACTGCCAGGGGCTGCACGTCAGCCTGCTCGATTTTGTGGTGCGCGGCGACGACGACGGCAGCGTCACGGTGACGACGGCCGGGAACACCAGCACCACCACCACGCCCGACAAGGTGCCGGCGGCGGAACTGCCGCAGCGCCTCGCCGCCGAACGCGAGAAGCTGGCGATGGCGCGCGGTTTCCTCGACGCCATGTTCGGCGACCTGGTCTGCACCGCCGTGCTGCGGCTACCGGCGCCGCTGGTCGGCAGCGTACGCGGCGAACGAGTGGCGCCAAACGCAGTCGCCGTGCGCTACGAAGGCCGCCGCCTGATCGGGATCGTCGATCGACTGATGCGAGACGACGCGTTGCTGGCGCGCCTGCTGCAGGAGGGCGGCCTGGAGAGCCCCGCCGCGGCGCTGCAGCTGCTCGGCGATCAAGGCCCCGTCGACCTGCGCACGGGGCCAGGGGCGACGTTCGCCTTCGACTACGCCGCCGAAGTCGCGGCCGCGCGCGAACGCTTCGCCACGTTCGCCGCCGAGCTCGGCGCCGCCGCCCCCACCTGCGAAGCCGACGCCTGGCTGGAGCACGTGCGCGTCGTCGCCGCCAAGGTCGTGCTCGAAGCCGATGCCGATCGCGACCTCTGCCCGCAGGGGCAGAACCGCCCCGGCGTCACCCTGACCATCGCCGGCGAGATGCTGGCGCCGGCGCTCGAACTCGAGCAGGCCGGCTACGACCGCTGCGTGCTCGCCGACGGTGAGGACATCACCCCCGCCGACGAGTGGGACCGCCGCTGCCACTTCCCGAAGACGACCAACGACGGCCGCACCGTCTACCTCGACCTCGAGCTGCCGGCCGGCCAGAGCCGCGGCCTCGCCGAACTGCGTGGCCAGGTGCTCGCCGTCGCCAGCCAAGGCACCGAATCGCACGACCTCGGCTTCGCCGAGCTGGCCGCTGGCGCCGAGGGCACCTTCGCCAAGGCGCGTCTGCTGAGCATAGAGACCGACGACGACCGCACCCGCGTCGAGGTGCAGGTGATGCTGCCACGCGCGCGCGTGCTCGCGCTCGAACTGCGCGCCGACGACACGACGACGGCGCTCGAACCCGCTGGCTACTCGTGCTGCAATGACGAGAGCAACCTGAGCTATCGCCTCGACGGCGACCTGCCCGCCGACGGCCGCCTGGTGATGACCGTCGCCAGCGAACTCGCCCGCACGCGGTACGGCTTCGAACTGCGCCAGGTCGACTGGTTCGGCCGCCCGCTCTGACCCGCGGCGCCCGGCCGCAGCGCGAACAGCCACCGCGACCCTATCGCGGCATGTGTCCCGGTGTCGACCGCCTCGATTGGCCAGCCGCTAGCCTGTGCGCATGCGCGGCCTGCACCGACGACTGGCGACGGCTGGCGACTTCGCCAGTATCGCCTCGATCACCAACCACTACATCCGCAGCACGGCGATCCACTTCGGCACCGAACCGGTGACGGCGGATGAACTGCGCGAGTCGTGGCGCCAACACGAAGCGCGCTACGCCTGGGTCGTCGGCGAACACGGTGGCGAGGTCGTGGCCTACGCCAGGGCCAGCAGCTGGCGCAGCCGTACCGCCTACCACTGGACCGCCGAGACCGGCGTCTACGTGCGCGAGGACCGCCGCGGCCACGGGTTCGGCCGCGCCGTCTACGGTCCGCTGCTCGCGGTCTGCCGCGCCCAGGGGTTCCGGTCGCTGATCGCGGCGGTGACGCTGCCGAACGAAGCCAGCGCCAGGCTGCACCACGAGCTCGGATTCGCAGCCGTCGGCGTCGTGCGCCACGCCGGCTGGAAGCTGGATGCCTGGTGGGACGTCGGCTTCTACCAGTTGTCGCTCGGCGGACCGGAGCCCGCGACGCCGCTACGTTCCCCGGCCGATGTGTGGTCGGTCGCGTCGGCCGCACCGGCCTGAAGCGGCCGTGCCACGGCAGCCATCACCCCGCCGGCGAGCACCCGCGGCGTTCCACGCTATCCTTCTGCCGCGCCGACCGCGCCCAGGTCCGCCACGTCCGCCGACGCATCCGGCTGACGAGCCCGCCACCCGACGATGCTCGCCCCCTTTGCGCCCGCTGCCCAGGTCTGGATCCACCACTCCCCGTGGTCGGCGAGCAGCGTTCGCCGCGGCCGCCAGGTTGCCTGGATCGCCTTGGCGGTGTTCGCCCTGGTGTTGTGGTTCGCGGTGCCACACGGCATCGGCGCCTCCTGGCGCGAATGCGACACCCAGGCCATCGCCCGCAACTTCGTGCTCGATGGTCTCGACCCCCTGCGGCCCCGCGTCGACTGGCGGGGCGACACCGATGGCGCCGTCGAGTGCGAATTCCCGCTCTACCAGCTGCTGGTCGCGTCGGTGCTGCACGGCGTTGGCTTGGTCGAATGGCCAGGCCGCGTGCTGTCACTGCTGACCACCCTGCTGGCCGCGCTCGCCCTGCACCGGCTGCTCGAACGGCGCTGCGGCCCCGCGGGCGCGATCGCCGGTCTGCTGACCTTCCTGGCCAGTGGTTCGGCGGCGCTGTTGGCGACCCATGTCGTGCCGGACGGCCTCAGCCTCGCCTTCAGCAACCTCGCCCTGCTCACCTTCGTCCGCTACCTGGCCACCGGCGGCCTGTTGCCGTTGCTGGTCGCAATCGCGGCGACGACTTTGGCTGGACTGCAGAAGCCCCTTGCGCTGCAGGTCGGCCTCGTGCTGTTCGGCTGGACAGCGGCCTTGGCACCACAACGGCTCCGCGACGGCCGCCTCTGGCTCGGTCTCGCCATACCACCGGCGATCGTCGCCGCCTGGCTCGTCCACGGCGCGCAGTTGCACGCCGAGACCGGCTTGTCGTTCGGCGTCGTCAGCGGCGGCGACACCAAGTTCCCCGACCTCGCGCACCTGTGCAGCGCCTCGACCTGGTGTGAACTGCTGCTGACGACGCTGCGCTACGGCTTCCCGGTGTTCGCGGTGATGGCCCTCGCTGTGCTGAGCCTGCGCCGTAGCCTCGATACCGCGGACGTCGTGCTGCTGCTGGCCAGCGCCGCCGGCCTGGTGGTCTCCCTGCGCTACAGCTGCACCGAGGCCCTCGGCCCGCACTACCACGCCTTCGCCGCCATCGCCGGGGCCTGGATCGTCGCCCGCACCTGGCCAGAACGGCCACGACCATGGCTGTGGTTCCTGTTCTTGTTCTTCGTCGCCTTGCACGCCGGCTGGCGCGCCCGCTACGAGCGTGGTCTGCGCATGGTCGTCAACCACCAGCCGATCGTCACCGCCGCCCGCACCATCACCCCGCAGCTGCGCCCCACCGACCGGTTGCTCGTGCGGTCCGAGAAGCCCCGCATCGACGTCGGCTGGAACCGCCATCAGAACGTCGAGGACCCGCGCTTCTTCGCCCTGACCGGCCACCGCGGCTTCGTCGTCGCCGCCGACGAATGGGATGTCCCCACCCTCGATGACCGGCGCCGTCGGGGCGCCACCGTGGTGGTCGATTCGCTCCCAGCCGCGACGGCCGACCCGGTGCGAGCCTGGCTCGCCAACAACGGCGACCTGCTCTACGACACCGCCGAGATCCAGGTACACCGCCTACACTGATGGCTTGAGTGGCTCGGCCGGGCCGGAAGCCACAGGCGCCAGCGGCTTTGCGTCACGAACCGCAACGGTGAAGACCTGGTTCGCGGCGGCGGGCCCAGGCGGCGGGCAGCAAGGCCGTCGCCACCCAGGTTGTGCCAGTCAAGCCATCAGTTCCCTTGGAGTTCTACCCAGAACCAGCCGCGCAGGTCGCCGGCGGCGAAGCCCGTGGCCCGATCCTCCGGGTAGAGCCGGTGTAGCGCGTCGCCGACGCCGGCGGCGAGTTCGTCGGGATTGCCGTGGCATTGCACACACATCGGCGCCAGTTGGATCGGTTGCAGGAGGCCCAACGTGCCATCGCTGGCGAGGAAGCGCGCGGAGACCGGCTCATTGGCCGCGATGGCCCCGGTGGCCCAGGCCGGCGCGGTGTTGGCCGCATTGCGGGTTCGCAAGGAGGTGCGGCCGAGGCGAACACCGTGCTGACGGGCAACCTCGGTGGCCAGGACTGGAGCGCGTTGCCGACAGACCTCGATGGCGGCCACGGCCCCCCGTTCGTTGACGGCGGCGGTGAGCTCGCCGAGCAGGGTCTTGCCGAGCGCCTGCCAGGCGGCCTCACCGCGCGCGACGGCCGCCTGCTGGGCAGGGGTGGCGGCGCCCTCAGCGAGCGACGACCAGGTGACGGCTGCGGGACCACCACAGGCCAGCAAGGCGAACACAAGCAGGACAGCGCGTGGCGAACCAGTCATGCCATCAGCGAAGCAGAAGGACCGGTCGCCGCCAAGTCGGCGCCGCCGGTTCAAGGCGCCGCCGGTGGAGTCGGGGGCGGCCCCGAGAACAGCAGCGTCGCCTCGGCAAGGCGTACCTCGGGCCCCAGCAGCACGACGGTATCACCGAGTTCGACCACCGTGTCGGCGGTGATCTCGGTGAGGTTGTTGGCGCCGCGCCGCACCGCGACGACGCTGCAGCCGGCGCGACGCCGCACGGCGACCTCCGCCAGCGAATGCCCCAACACCTCGGCGCCGGCCGACACCCGCACGATCGCAAAGCCGAGGCCGGGCACGAACGACGCCAGGTCGGCCACGGCCACCGCGCCGGGAGCGCGCCGGCCACCACCCACCACCTGCAGGCGGAGGTCGCGCACCTGCCGACCGATCTCATCGTCGGCGATCAGGAAGCGGCGCAGCGCGCGCACCGACATCTCGACCGAGGCTTCGAGTTCCTGCGGCACGACGTCGTGGGCGCCCAGGCGCTGCAGCCCGGCCGCTTCGGCGTTGTAGACCGCTCGCGCCAGCACGTGCACGTGCGGCGCCACCTGCCGGGCGAGTTGGGCGACGCGACCGGAGGCCGCGACGTCGTTGATCGCCAACACCAGCAGCTGCGCGCGTTCGATGCCGAGGCTCTTCAACACCGCGACCCGCGTCGCGTCGCCGAGCACGATCGGCACGCCACGGTCCTTCTCGCTCTTCACCGTCGCCGCGTTCATCTCGGAGACCACGAACGGGATGCCCACGGCGCGCAGCGCACCGGCCACCGCGCGCCCCGTCGGCCCGTAGCCGATGACGACGGCGTGGTCGCGCAGGCCGGTGCTGCTCGCCTGCCCCCGGCCGTCGCCGCGCCCGCGCGCGCGCGCCGCCAACCGGGCCCCGATCGAGTAGGCGAGCGGGGTCAGCGCGATCGACGACACCGCCACCACCAGGAATACGCGCTCGGCGAACGCCGGCAGGATGCCGTGGCCGGCGCCGAGCTGCATCAGCACGAACGAGAACTCGCCCACCTGCGCCAGCGTCAGCGCCGCGCGCAGCCCGACCCAGAACGGCTGGCCGAGCCGCGCCACGACCAGCATCACCACGAGCGCCTTGCCGACGACGACCGCGGTCAGACAGGCGGCGACCGTACCCGGGGCTTCGACGATCGTCCGCCAATCGAACAGCATGCCGATCGAGACGAAGAACACGCTCGCGAACGCGTCGCGGAACGGCTCGACCTCGGCCGCCGCCTGGCTGTGGTGGTCGGAATCTGCGAGCAGGATGCCGCCGAGGAAGGCGCCGAGCGCCAGCGACAGGCCGAGCTGGGCGGTGACGACGGCGAGGCCAAGGCACCAGGTCGCCAGGAACAGCACGAACAGCTCCCGATTGCGCGTGCGGCAGACGAGCCCGAGCAGCGGCCGCACCAGCAGTCGCGCCACCGCCGCGACGAGCAGCAGCAGACCGAGATTCCGCAGCGACTGCAGCCAGGTCGCGCCACCAGCGGCTTCGGCCCCGGCGCCGCCGGCGGCCACACCGACGAGCCCGAGCAGCGGGATCACCAGCACCATCGGCACCACGGCGAGGTCCTGCGCGACGGCGATGCCGAGCACGATGCGCCCGTGCGGCGCACTGAGTTCGCCGTGATCGACGAGCATCTTGCTCGCCGCGGCGGTGCTCGACATGCTCAGCAAGAAGCCCAGGAAGACGGCCCCCGCGAACGGCAGGCCGGTGGCGAGCGCGACGGCGACCGTCAGCAGGATGGTGCCGAGGATCTGCAGGCCGCCGCCGACCAGGATGATGCGCTTCCACCGCGCGAGCTGACCGAGCGGCACTTCGAGGCCGACCGCGAACAACAGTACGACGATGCCGACCTCGGCGAGTTCGCGCACCATCGCCTCGTGCCGCACGAGCCCGACCGAATAGGGCCCGACGACGACCCCGGCGACCAGGAAGCCGACGATCGGCGGCAGCCGCAGGCGGTGGAAGGTGACGGCGACGCCGACACAGAGCGCGAACAGCAGCGCCAGTTCGAGCAGGACCTGATCGAGCACGCGGCCCTTTGCTACCACCCGGCAGCCAGCCGCGCAAACGCACGCTGCACCGGGCCCGGCTCCTGCCCCGAGCGGGCCACGCTGCGTAGGCCCGGCCCAGGCCCGGAGCGTACGCTGCCGGCATGAAGCGTCTCCCCCTGCTGGCGTACGCTTACCTGCTGTCGTGGAACGCGTGTTCGTCGTCCCCCATGGCATCCGCCGCGGGTCGCGTGGCGCCTGGCATGGAACTCTACCAACGCCACTGCGCCGTCTGCCACGGCGTCGAAGGTGACGCCGACACCATGGTCGCCGGGCTCCTGCTGCCGCGGCCGACGGCGTTCCGCGATGGGCGCTTCAAGCTCGTCAGCACGACGAACGGCCAACCCACGGAGCACGACCTCATCGCCTCGCTGCGGCGCGGCCTGCCCGGTTCGACCATGATGTCCTACGGCTGGTTGGCCGACGACGACCTCTGCGCCCTGGCCGGGGAGGTGATGCGCCTGACGCGGCTCGGCCGGGCGGCGTCGATCCAGGCCAGCGCGACGGCGGCGGGCACGCCGCTCGGTGACGACGATGCCGCGGCGCTGGCCGCGCGTCTGCTCACCAGAGGGGTGGCGATCGACACCGGCGGCGACGGACCGCTGACCGCGGCACGCCTCGACGACGGGCGCCGCCTCTACACGTTGCACTGCGCCGATTGCCACGGCGACGACGGGCGCGGCCTGCCAGTGGCGAACGAGTGGCCCGCCGACGGCAGCTGGCTCCGGCCCCGCGACTTCACGGCCGGCTACCTGCGCGGTGGCAGCAGCCACCACGAACTGGCCCTGCGTCTGCGGGCGGGCATGCCGGGCGCCCACATGCCGGCCGTCGAACTGAGCCGCGACGAGACGGCGGCGCTGACCAGCTACGTGCGCGGCATGATCCCGACCGAGGCTGCCGACCATCACGTGCAATGGCGCCGCACGGTGCGCGTGCCCCGCGTGCCGACGCTGGCCGGCGAGCCCCCCGATTGCGCGGGCCTCGAGGCCGTGCGCCTGCCGCTGGCGCCGCTGCGTTGGCGGCAGGATGCGGCGACCGAGGTGCTGCTGCGCGCGGCCCACGACGGCGGCGAACTCGTGTTGCAGCTCGACTGGGCGGACGCGACGCGCGACGACCACGTGGTGCCGGGACAGCCGATGGGTGACGGCGCCGCGGTGCAGTTCGCCACCGGCGACGCAGCGCCCCTGTTCACCATGGGCAGCCCCACGAGCCCGGTGAACGTCTGGCGCTGGCACGCCTACGATCCGGCGGCGGTGGCGGGGCTGATGGACCTGCTGACGCGCCCGCCGCACGCGAGCCTCGACAGCCGCACGCCGGCGTTGCCGGCGCCCCGCAGCGAGTCGATCCTGCTGCATGGCCCGGCCAGCAGCAGCAGTGCTGCGGGCAGCGGCCTGCCGCTGCGGGTGTCGACCGCGTGGCACGATGGCCGCTGGACGGTGACGTTTCGCCGCGCCCTCGCCGCGCGCGGCGCTGGCGAAGTGGCGCTCGTCTCGCCGCCAGCGCTGCTGTTCGCGCTGGCCGTCTGGGACGGCAGCCGCGATCGTTCGCCGGCGTCGAAGTCGATCACGACCTGGCACCGGCTCGAACTCGCACCCTGATCACGGCGCCGCCGCGGACCTCACGGCATCAGCGTGATGGTGAGTCCCGGCGACGACGACAGCCCCACGGCCGACGGCGCGCAGGTGCCCGGCGGCCAGAACCACAGCAGCTGCGCGTGGAACGCCTCGCCGATGAGCTGGGGCGCGTCCGGGATCGACAACGCCGCGGTGCCGATGCCGTTGACGTCGGCGAGCGCCAGCCAGACGAACGGCGGCGGCGCCATCGACACGTGCAGCACGAGGCCGATGCCGAACGGGTCGGAGCCGGCGAGATCCCGCTGGTAGGCGAGCGCGGCGAGGCCGATGCCGTTCGCGGGGGCCTTGCTGCAGACGAACTCGAAGCGGTTGTTCTGCAGCGACGGCGGGCAGTTGGCGGTCAGCGTGTGGGCGCCATCGCAGCCGGCGGTGCCGCTGCCGAAGGCCACGATCGCCGGCGGTGCGGCGCCGCCGGCAGGCACGATCTTCCAGACCTGACCGGCGTGTTCGAGCACGTAGAGCTCGCCGCAGGCGTCCTCGCCGAACGCGGTGATGCCGGTGATCGTATCCCCACCGGGAGGATCGAGTTCACTGGTGCGCGAAGTGAGGTTCGTGGCGAGGCCGTTGACGACCCGCAACGACCACATGGCGCCGGTCGAGTGGTTGCCGAAGAAGTAGGTGCCGCGCAGGTCCGGGATCGCGCAGCCGCGATAGACGAAGCCGCCGATCACCGCGTAGCCGGGCACCGTCGCGTAGCTGTGCAGCGGCGCGCGCAGGGCCGGCGCCCCGCACGTGCAGCCGCTGAGCCCCGTGCACCAGGTGCCTTCCATGCAGCGCCAGCCGAAGTTCGGCACGGTCGCCGGCGTCGGCGCGACGAGGTCGGCCGCGGCGACGAAGTCGATCTCCTCCTGGGTGTCCTGACCGACGTCGCCGATGTAGAGGTCGCCGGTGATGCGATCGAAGCTCCATTGCCAGGGATTGCGCAGGCCGAGGCACAGCACCTCGGCGCGGCCGCTGGCAGCGCCGACGAACGGATTGCCGGCCGGGATGCCGTACGGCAACCCACCTTGCGGGTGGTCGACGTCGATGCGCAGCATCTTGCCGAGCAGCGAGTCGACGTTCTGGGCATTGCCGTTCGGGTCGTTGTAGAGGCCGCCGTCGCCCATGCCGATGTAGAGCAGACCGTCGCGGCCGAACCGCAGCGTGCCGCCGTTGTGGTTGGCGTACGGCTGCGGGATGCTCAGCAACGTCAGCGCCGAGCTCGCATCGGCGCGGTCGCGGTCGCTGCCACCCTGGATGCGGTAGCGGGCGATGATCGTGGTGCCGGTGCCGACCTGCGTGTAGTCGACGAAGAAGTAGCCGTTCGCCCTGTAGTCGGGGTGGAAGGCCATGCCGAGCAGGCCCTGCTCGTAGTTGACGAGCACGTTGGCGCCGAGGTCGAGGAACGGAGTCGGCAGCACCACACCATCGCGCACGACGCGGATCTGGCCGGTCTTCTCGACGACGAAGATGCGGCGCGAGTCGCCAGGCGGCGACAGCAGTTGCACGGGCGCCGTGAAGGTGCCGAACAGCTCGGTGCGCAGCGGCGTCGGAGTCTGGCAGCGGGAGGCGGCGGCGAGCGCGAGCAGCGCGCCGGCCGGCAGCACGAACGAAGCGACGGTGTTCACGGGGACTGACGAGAACGGAAGACCAGAGCCATACGCGCGGCGCGGCTGCAGCGGGTGGCGGAATCGTGCGTAGCGGGTTCGCCAGCTCGCCACGGCGAACCGCACCTGCGGTGCACCGCAGCGAGATGGCGCCCGAATCGAGGTCACACCCCTTGCCGACCACACAAGATGCGGTGACGGCCATACACTGCCGCCCTGCGATTCTCCCCCCCCCGCTCCACGATGACCATTCGCTGCCTCGCCGTCTCCGTGTGCGCCGCCATGCCCCTGCTCGCCCAGGCCGTGGTCGCGCCGTTCTCCACCAGCCACCAGGTGATCAACTTCGGACCGATCCCCAACATCGGCAACTACGGCGGCACCGCCTTCGTGGCGGCGAACCCCAGCGTGCTGTTGATCGCACCCTACGGCCACACGAACGTCTACGCCGTGCCGGTGACGCGCGACGCGCAGAACCACGTCAACGGCTTCGCCGCGCCGATCCCGTTGGCGACGGTGGGCGGCTGTGACGGTGGCCTGGCCATCGGGTCCACCGGCGTGTTGTTCGCGACCTGGTACGGGCCCAACCGACTGAGCCAGATCAAACCCGGCAGCGGCAGCACCGACCGCTTCGACGACCTCGGCCCGCTTGGTGTCTCCAGCTCGGTCGGCGCCTGCAACTTCGTGCCCGCGGGGCTGCCTGGCGCGGGCCGCTTCAAGGTCTGCGGCTGGGGTGGCAGCGACTTCCACGACCTGCCGCTCACGCCGGATGGCGCCGGCACGTTCGCGCCGGGAATGGTCACATCCTCGGTGCAGCTCACCGGCGGCATCGAGGGCCTCGTCTACGTGCCGGCCGGCGCCCCGGTGCTCGGCGGCATGCTGCTCACGTGCGAATGGGGTTCCGGCATCATCTCGGCCTACCAGCTCGACGCGATCGGCGACCCGTTGCCGGCGACGCGGCAGGTCGTGGTCGCCGGTGCGTACTACCCCGGTGGCGGCGCCGTCGACCCGGTGACCGGCGACATCGCCTTCCTCGACGGCCACGGCAGCCTCGTCGTGCTGCGCACGGGCACACCGTGCGGCCCGCAAACCGGCTACGGCGTCGCCTCGCCGGGAGCGCTCGGCACGCCGTCGATCAGCGGCACCGGCTGCGCCAACCTCGGCCAGACCTTCACGCTCCACCTCGGCGGCCCGCAGAACGGCATCGGCGTGCTCGCCTACGGCATCACCAAGATCGACGTGCCGTTCCTCAACCTGACCATCCTGCAGACGGTCGACAGCACGCTGCTGAGCATCCTGTCCCCCCTCGGCACGCAGAGCATCCCGGTCGGCATCCCGAACACGCCGAGCCTCGGCAACGCGCACCTCTTCTTGCAGGCGGCGTATCTCGACGCCAGCACCTCGTCTGGGCTCAGCGCGAGCGCCGGCCTCGACGTCTGGATCCGCTGACCGAGAGCCGCCTCACGCCGCCTTCTGCGGCTCGCCGAGCAGCACGCGCGCCCGGCCCTGCATCGGCAGGTCCACCTCGTCGACCACGAGCCCCTGCTCGCGACCGAGCGCGGCGAGGTGACGCAACCACGGCCGGTACGGCATGCCGTTGTCGCTGCAGCATGGCACCACCGCGAACGGCCGCCGGTGCTGCGCCGCGTACTCGACGATGACGCGCGTGGCGCCGTCCGGGTGCATGCCGACCACGAGGTCGCAGGTGCACGGCTCGGCGAGCGTGAACAGCCGTTCGGCGAACTTGACGTCGTGGTGCTTCCAGCGGCGATCGAAGGTCGTCACGTCGAGCCCGCGCGCGCTCAGCGCCAGGTTGAGCTTGCCCATGCCACCGGCGACGTCGAAGACGACGCGCGCGGTCGGGAAGCGCTGCACCACGAGATCCGCGAACAACTCGAAACGCCGGTGGTCGGCCCCGCGGCGCGGAGCGTCGCGCGCGCACGCCGCGCCGCCACTCGACGCGGCGCCCGCGGGCTAGCGCGTCGGATCGAGGTCGAGGTCGAGGCAGAGCCGCGGCGCCGGTGCGAACCCGCTGCGCTGGAAGAAGCTCAGCAGGGTGACGTCGCTCCACAGCACCTCCGTCTGCAGCTTCTTGATGCCGAGGGCGACCAGGTTCTGCCGCAGCTGGTCGAGCAGCGCG
>JAEUHT010000296.1 GCA_016793265.1 Planctomycetota bacterium | reverse complement strand
GACGGACCAGCTTCACCGGCACCTCCTAGGCTCGCCGCGCACGATACGGGGCCGCGACGGCGAGGGCAAAGGCACCCGGCGCGTCGCCCGCTACTTCCCGGCCCTGGCGGCGGCCCGCCTGGCCACGCGCCGCGCGAACCGCAGGCCCGACCCGGTGCGGTCGAGCGCACACACCTTGTTGTCGACCAGGCCCTGGTCGAGGGCGAACGCCCGCACCACCGCGTCGGTCAGGTCCGTGGTCTGCCCCGACGCCTGCTTCGGCCACGCCACCCAGAGTCCCGCCCGTTCGCCGAGGCAGCGCACCGCCGCCGGCCAGTCGGCGCGCAGCTGCGCCAACGAACGGCAGAACAGCAGCACGACCGCCGCGTCGCCGGCGGCGCGCTGCTTCACCTCGACGCCCACCGGCAACTCGCCGAGCAGCGCGTCGGGCCGCACCGGCGAACGCAGCACGACCACGCGCGCCGCCGGCTTGATGCCGAGCTTCCGCCACAGCGGCGTGCCCGAGTAGTTCTTCGCCTTCTGCACGATGGGGTCGGCCGGCGGCGACACGATCGCCTTCGCCAACGCCGGCCGCAGGCGCGGCCACGGCGCGAAGACGGCGTCCGGGAACGCCTCGCGCAGCCGCGCCGTCTTGTCGGCGTCGCCGGGCACGAACACCAGCGGCATGCCCCGTGAGGCCTGGCGTTGGCGCAGCCAGGTCGCCACGGCGCGACCGTGGGACGGCAGGCGGCCGAGATCGATGACGACCGCGTCGGGCGGCGCCGCCGCCAACGCCCGCGTCAGCGTGCCGCCGTCGTCCTGTCGCCAGTGCACCTCGACCTCGTGCCCCATCGCCACGAGCCTCGTCGCGCGGTCTCGCGCTTCCGCTTCGTGCCAATGCACCAGCACGACCCGGCTCATGCCTCGTCGGCCTCCCCCGGCGCGTCATCGCCGAGCCCCGCCCGCTGCAGCTTCAGCCGCAGGCGCCGGTTCTGCCGCCGCAGCCGATCGCTGCTCTGCAGCAAGCGCCCGAGTTCGTCGAACACCGCACCAGCCTCGGCCGCCGTCAGCACCACCTCAGGCTCGCCGCCGCGCAGCTTGCCGCGCACCCGCTTGATCAGGCCATCCAGTTCGCTCATGCGGGCGAGCCTGACCGGAAGGGGCATCGGGCGCAAGCGTGCACTACCGCCGCGGCGCCGCCATGATCGCCGCCGCGAATGTGCGAGCCCCTGCCCGATCTGCTGCGCCGCGGCCTCGACCGCCGGCGCGACCTGCTGCCCCGACTGCACGGAGAAGGCACCGACTGGTACCGCCTGTTGCACGGCGTCGCCGAGGGCGCGCCGGGCCTGACCATCGATCGTTACGGCACGCTGCTGCTGGCGCAGACCTTCCGCGAGACGCTGCCGGCGGCGGCCGTCGCGGCGCTGCGGGAGGTCGTGCAGCACGAACTCGGGCTCGACCTGCCGCTGGTGCACAACCACCGCGGCGAAGGTGCCGAACGCGAGCCGATCGCCGCCGCGCCCGTCCCGGCCGACGGCACGCACGACGAGCACAGGTGCCACGAAGGTGGGGTGCGTTTCCTGATCCGCGCCCGCCACCGCGGCCAGGATCCGTGGCTGTTCCTCGACCTGCGCGCCGGCCGCCGCCTCGTGCGGGCGATCGCCACCGGCCGCCGCGTGCTCAACCTGTTCGCCTACACCTGCGGCGTCGGCGTCGCCGCCGCCGTCGCCGGCGCCAGCAGCGTGAGCAACGTCGACTTCGCCGCCAGCGCGCTCGCGGTCGGCCGCGCCAACGCGGCCGCGAACGGCATCGACAGCACCCGCTTCACCACGTTGCAGGCCGACTGCATCCCGGTGTTGCGCCAGCTCGCCGGCCTGCCGGTGCAGCGCCGCCACAAGCAGCAGCCGTTCGTACGGGTGCCGCCGCAGCAATTCGACCTCGTCGTGCTGGATCCGCCGCGCTTCGCCAAGACGCCGTTCGGCACCATCGACGTCGTGCACGACTACCAGTCGCTGTTCAAGCCGTGCCTGCTGACGCTCGCCGAGGGCGGCGCCGTGCTGGCCACCAACCACGTGCCGCAGGTCGACGCCGCCGCGTGGCACCAGGCGCTGCGGCGCTGCGCCGAGAAGGCGGGCCGGCCACTGCGTTCGCTCGAGACGATCCCCGTCGACGACGACTTCCCGTCATTCGACGGCCGACCGCCACTCAAGCTCGTGCTGGCGCGGATCTGATCGACGACGCCGCAGCGAGCCAGGGGTCTCCCTTCGCGTGGTCGCCGTCGAAGCGCAGCGGCGTCGCAGGAGCCCTGATCGGCGCCGCCGTCAGGCGGGGTCGACGACGCCGCAGCGAGCCAGGGGCCTCCCTTCGCGTGGTCGCCGTCGAAGCGCAGCGGCGTCGCAGGAGCCCTGATCGACGCCGCCGTCAGGCGGGGTCGATCAAAACACCTTGCCGCTGGCGCGATCGAGCACCTGGTCGGCGAGCGAACCGAAGCCCGCGAGCACGGTGCCGAGCGTGATCGG
Organism: Planctomycetota bacterium; assembly: GCA_016793265.1. Classification (GTDB taxonomy): domain Bacteria; phylum Planctomycetota; class UBA1135; order UBA1135; family UBA2386; genus JAEUHT01. The sequence goes on along the minus strand of JAEUHT010000296.1, from coordinate 4,709 downwards.
ACCGCGCACCTCCCACCGCATGCCGGCGTCGTCGACGCGGTAGATCAGTGAGCTGCAGCCGAGCGCCTTCGCCAGCGTCTCCTGGTCCGGCAGCGCGTCACTGCCGAAGCCGATCTCGTCGGCGTGGGCGTCGACCAGCGAGTAGAGCAGCGTCTCGACGTTGCGCCAGCCGAGCTCGACGCCGCGGAACCAGCGCACGTGCAGCACCGAGCTGGCGCCGCGGCTGGCCTGTGCGAGCTGCTGGAAGTCGGGCTGCGTGGCGAGGCAGTCGTCCCCGTCCGTGCGCAGGGCGCGCACCAGCGCCGCGGTGTCGGACGCCACCCACAACGAATCCCCGCTCAGCACGTAGCCCGGCGAGAACTGCAGGTCGGCGCCGGGCGGCTGCACGTTGCAGAAGCGCACGTCGTGGTCGCCGACGCGGCGCGTCTTCCACTCGATGCGGGCCTCGCGCGTGGTCATGGCCTCGAGGCGCTGCAGCAGGGCGCCGACGGTGTCGGCGTCGCGCACGGTCAGGTGCAGCAGCAACTCCGGCTTCGGCAGCGCCCCGGGTTCGATCGCCAGCGCGTAGCCGAGGCTGCCGCCGAAGGCGCGCAGCAGCCGTTCGAGCTCGGCCGGCGTCAGGCCAATGTGGCGCAGCTCGCGGCGCAGCTCGCGGCCGATCTCGCGCTTCATCTCCTCGCGCGCGGGCAGCGGCAGCAGGTCGAAGCAGCGCTGGCCGGCGTCGAGCAAGGCGGCGAGGTCGATCGTCTCGGCGCCGAACAGCACCGTGTTCTTCGAGCAGGCGTTGGCGAAGCCGAGCTCCACCGGCCGGCCCGAGATCGCCTTCAGCAGCCCCTGCTTGCTGCCGCCGAGCTGCACTTCGCAGCGGTCGATGCCACCGTGGGCGCCGGCGACGCTCTCGACGCGGATCGTGTCGAGCGCACCGAGGCCGAACGCGTCCGCCCAGGCCTCGGCCTCGTAGGGCAGGTGTGGCCGCAGGGAGTTGTTGACGCCGGCGAGGTTGATGGCGAGGGCCGCCAACGGCACGGCGGCGGCACCGTCCTGGGCCTCGCGGACCCAGCCGGGGCGGTCGAGGCGCTTGGCCTGACCCGCGGCGACGGCCGCCATCTCGGCGAGGTAGCCGCGGCTGTTGGTGACGACGAAGCAGTTGCCGAGCGTGCCGGCCAGGATCGAGAACCCGTTCGGCAGCGTCACCGTTTGCACCGGCACATCGCCGGCGGTCGAGTTGCCGACGGCGAGCCCTTCGTGCAGATGCACGGCCATCTGCACCAGCGCGACCCAGACCCGCTGCACGGCCTCGCCGTCGTTGCCCTGATCGATGACGAGCGCGACGGACGGGCCCATGCCTTCGATGGTCAGCCGCCCCATCGCCAGCGCCATCGGCCGGGCCAGCATCGCGCGCAGGTCGGCCGGCCGCACCCCGGCGTGCTGCAGCCGCTGCTGCACCTGCTGCGCCGCCATCTCGAGGCCGCGTTCGAGGCGTTCGGCCTTCACGTCCTGGGGCACCTTGGCCAGGAAGTCGGCGACCAGGCGGCCGAGCGGCAGGTGGGTCGCCACGTCGGAGCAGGCGGCGAGGCCGCCGAACTGGGCCACGGCGTAGGTCGAGGCCGGCAGCAGGGACTCGATGCCGCGGGGAGCGGCGGGGCCTTGCGCGACGACCGCGCCGGCGGCGGTGAGCAGGGCGAGAGAACGGAAGACGGAGGTGGCGTGCATAGGTGGGCGCTGGTGGACGAAGGGCGCGCGAATCGCGTCGCTGCCGCCAGTATTGCCGCATCGTACCGAGAGCCGCGGGCAGCCGCCGCCCATTCGCCGCGTCAGACGTCGTCGTCAGCGCCCGGCTCGGGCCCCGGCGACAGGTCCGGCGCGTAGAGCACCCGCAGCAGGTAGAGCCCCGCCGCCGGCGCCGTCGGCCCGCCGCGGCGGCGATCACGCGCGTCGCGCACTTCGCGCAGCCAGTCCGGGGACCGGTTGCCGTAGCCGACTTCGAGCAACGACCCCACCATGTTGCGCACCTGGTTGTAGAGGAAGCCGCTGCCCTGCACGGCGAAGTCGAAGCCTTCGGCGCGGCGGATCAGGTGGGCGTGGTGCAGCGTGCGCACGGTGCCGCGTACGAGCTTGCGGCCGGGGTTGCTGGCGAAGGCGGCGAAGTCGTGGCGGCCGACCAGGTGCGCCGCCGCCGCGCGCATGGCGTCGAGGTCGACCTCGCGCCGCACCCAGTGGTAGAGATGGCGGCCGATCGCCGGCCGCACCCGCGAACAGCGGCAGCGGTAGACGTAGCGCTTGCCGCGCGCGCAGAAGCGGGCGTGGAAGCCGGCCGGCACCTCGCGCACCGCCTGCACGGCGATGTCGGGCGGCAGGTGCGTGTTCATCGCCATCAGCAGCCGTTCGGGCTCGAACGGGCGCGGCAGCACGACGTGGGCACACTGGGCGATCGCGTGCACGCCGGCGTCGGTGCGGCCCGCACCTTCGACGCGCACCCCGGGCAGGTCGATGGCGGCGAGCGCGCGTTCGAGCTCTTCCTGGATGGTGATGCCGTTGTGCTGGAGCTGCCAACCGTGGCAGCGGGCCCCGTCGTAGGCGATCGTCAGCAGGTAGGTCGGCACGGCGCGGACAGTAGGAGCGCGCGCACCGCCCCGCCACGCATCAGTCGCGCAGCATGATGCGGGCGAACAGGCCGGCCACGGCGGCGGTCAGGCCGATGATGCCGGCGAGGATCGGGTTCTGCTGGCCGATCAAGACGAAGGCGCCGACGCTGCCGCCGCCGGCGAAGCAGGTGATCGGCAACAGCCACGCCATGGCGGAGCGCATGGCGCCGCGGCGGCGCACGATCACCGGGCGCGCGGCGACGGACGCGGCCTTCTTCGCCGGGGCGCGCGGCGCGGTGCTGGTGGTCGTGGTCGCAGCCGGGGCCGCGGTGGCCGCGCGGGCGCGCACCGCCGACGCCTTGGCCGGGGCGGGCCGCGGCGGCTCCATCGACTCGAGCTCGCTCGCGGACCTGCCGGCCGGGCCCTGGCCGAGCACTTCGTCGGCGAACTGCGCCGCCGCGGCCGCGTAGGCCTCGGGCGGCGAACCCGGCAGCAGCGAGCCGACGTCCTCGTTCAGCAAGGCCCAGCTGGCGTCGGCCGGCGGCGCCTTCTGCGGGCCGGCATCGGCAAACAGGAGGTCGTCCGGATCGGCGGGCGGCGCCTCCTTGCCGGCACCGAGCTTCACCTGCCCATACGAGAACGGGTCGTACCGCGTCATCTGCAACCTCCGTAGCTTCGTCGCAGGTAGCTCGACGGGATGCCGAGCTGCTGCCTGTACTTGGCGACCGTGCGCCGCGCCACCTGCACGCCGCGGCGCCCCAGTTCGGCGACGAGGTCGTCGTCCGACAGCGGCGCCTGTTTGTCCTCGGCGGCGACCAGGTCGGCGATCTGCTGGTCGACCGCCATGCGGCCGTGGCCTTCCGCCGGCGTCGCGTCGAGCCGGCTGCCGTCGAAGAAGTCGCGCAGCTTGAACACGCCGCGGTCGGTCTGCACGAACTTGCCGGCGATGGCGCGGCTGACCGTCGAGGTGTGTACGCCGAGCTGGTCGGCGATGTCGCTCATGCGCAGCGGTCGGATCGCGGAGCGGCCCTTGGCCAGGAACGGCCGCTGCTCCGCCATCACCGCCTGCACCACGCGCAGCAGGGTCGCCTGGCGCTGCTGCACGGCGTCGATCAGGTCCTTCGCCGAACGCAGCTTCGGTCGCAGGTAGTCGCGCACTTCGCGGGCGGTGCCGCGATCGGCGCACAACGCCGCGTACTCGGCGTTGACCTGCAGGTCGGGCAACGAGGCGTCGTCGACGGCGACCTGCACGGTGCCGTCGTGCAGCCAGACGAAGGCGTCGGGGCGCAGGAGGCCGACGTCGGCGAGCTGGAAGCCGGCGGCCGGTCGCGGGTTCAACGTCTTGATGCGGTCGAGCAGCGAGTGCAGGTCCTCGAGCGTCAGGTGCTCGGCGCGGGCGACATCGGGCAGCTTGTTGCGGCCGAGTTCGGCGAGGTGGTCGCGCAGCAGGCGTTCGATCACCGGCAGGTCCGGATCGCCGTGCAGTTGCAGCAGCATCGCCTCGATCGGGTCGCGCGCGCCGATGCCGCGCGGCTCCAGCGACTGCAGCACTTCGAGCGCCTGCGCCAGCAGGTCCAGGGGAACTTCGAGTTCGGCCGCCAGCTGTTCGAGCCGGAACGGCAACAGGCCGCGGTCGTCGAGCTGCATGGCCAGCTGCACCACGGCGTCGGCGAGCAAGGACGGCACGCCGCGGAACGCGAGCTGCTGGCGCACGACCTCCAGCAGCGTCTCCGGCCGCGCCGGCACGTTGGCCAGGAAGCCGAGCTTCTGGTCCTCGCCGCCGGCCGCATCCCGCCGCCATTCCTCCCACCCGCTCTCCTCACGCTCGGCGACGCGCGGTTCGGGCGGCGGGGCCGGCTCCTGCTCGCTCGGCGGCACCAGCTCGAGCGTCTCGTTCTGCTGCAGCTCCGCCTCCAGGAACTGGAGCAGATCGGTGGTCGCCAGCTGCAGCACCTCGATGGACTGCAGCATCTGGGGCAGCAGGGCAAGGCGCTGCTCCTGGCGTTGGCCGAGACGAACTTCGAGGCTCATGGACGGGAAAGTCGCTTCCGGTGGGACTTTCGGCGCCCGGCGAGCAGATCTTGAGCGGCGGCAGGACGCAGCGTCCAAGATTGCGGCAGCGGT
>JAEUHT010000210.1 GCA_016793265.1 Planctomycetota bacterium | reverse complement strand
CGGGTCGCGTTGTTGCCCCAACGCTCGAGGGCGGCGAGCACGAACTGGCGTTCGGCCTCCATCACGAGCTCTTCCTGCAGACGGTGCTTCTGCGCCTTCAGCTGCTCCCACGTCGTCGCCACCGGGCCGAGCACCGACGGCAGCGCCGGGGGCGTGTGGCGCAACGACGCCGGCAGGTGCTCGGGCAGGATCTGATCCCCGGTCGCCAGCACCATCGCGCGCTGCATCGTGTTCTCGAGCTCGCGCACGTTGCCGGGCCAATCGTGCTCCTGCAGCAGGTCCATCGCCGCCCCCGACACCGTCACCGCGCTGCAGCCGGTGCCTTCGCGGTGCTTCTTCAGGAAGTGCACCACCAGGTCCGGGATGTCCTGCTTGCGTTCGCGCAGCGGCGGCAGCTGGATCGGCACGATGTTGATGCGGTAGTAGAGGTCCTCGCGGAACTCGCCCCGCTGCACGAGATCCTCCAGGTCGCGGTTGGTCGCCGCGATGAGCCGGATGTCGGCCTTGACGACCTCGGTGGCGCCGACCGGCTTGAACTCCCGCTCCTGCAGCACCCGCAAGAGCCGCACCTGCACCGCCAGCGGGATGTTGCCGATCTCGTCGAGGAACAAGGTGCCGCCGCTGGCCGCCTCGAACACGCCCTTGTGCGCCGACACCGCGCCGGTGAACGCGCCCTTGGCGTGGCCGAACAGCTCGCTCTCCAGCACGGTCTCGTTGAGCGCGCCGCAGTCGACGGCGAGGAAGCGGCCGCTGCGCCGCGCGCTGTTGAAGTGGATCGCGCGGGCGACGAGCTCCTTGCCGGTGCCGCTGGCGCCGCGGATCAGCACGGTGCTCTCGGTCGGCGCAACACGTTCGAGCAGCTGGTAGACCTGCTGCATGCGCGGGCAACGGCCGACGATGTTCTCGAAGCGGTAGCGCTGGTGCAGCTCCTCGCGCAGCTGCGCGTTCTCGCGTTCGAGCCGCCGCCGCTGCTGCATCTTGCTGACCGCGATCAGCATCTGGTCGGGCGAGAACGGCTTCGGCACGTAGTCGAAGGCGCCGAGCTTCATCGCCTGCACGGCGGTCTGGATCTCGGCGAACCCGGTCACGATCATGACCTCGGTCGCCGGGCTCACCTGCTTGACCTGCCGCAGGAACTCGATGCCGTCCATGCCCGGCATCTTCAGGTCGACGATGGCGATGTCGGGGCTGGTCGCTGCCGCCAACCGCAGGCCCTCGTGCGGATCCTGGGTCGTGGTCACCCGATGGCCCTCGTCGCCGAGGATGCGCGCGCAGCTGGCGCAGACGATCTTCTCGTCGTCGACGACGAGCACGTCGCAGGTCTCCTGCAATGGCGGCTTCATCCGGCGGCTCCAGCGGCTCCGGCCGCGGGCGATGCCGGTGGCGCCTCGACCGGCAGATCGACGGTGAACGTGGAGCCGGTGCCGACCGTGCTCTGCACGGTGATCGCCCCGCCGTGGCGGCGCACGATGCCGTAGGACACCGACAGGCCGAGCCCGGTGCCCTTGCCGACCGGTTTGCTGGTGAAGAACGGGTCGAAGATCTTGCTCAGGATCTCCGGCGGGATGCCGGTGCCGGTGTCGGTCACCTGCACGAGGAATCGCCCGGCCGCGGTCACGCTCGCGCGCACCACGATGCCGCCGCCGTTCGGCATCGCATCGGCGGCGTTGATCAGCAGGTTCAAGAACACCTGCTCCATCTGGTTGCCGTCGCAGGAGACCGTCGGCAGCCCCGTCGGCAGCTCGGTCGTGAGCTTGACGTTGTGGAACTTGGCCTGGTGCTCGACGAGAGACACCGCACGCTTCACCACCGTGGTCAGGTCCGTCGACCGCTTCTGCGGGCCGGTCTCGCGCGAGAACTCGAGCAGCTGGCGGATGATCGCCGCGCAGCGGTTGGTCTCGTTGACGATCAGCTGCAGGTCCTCGTGCTGGCGGGTGCCCTTCGGCGTGTCCTGCAGCAGCAGCGTGCCGAACGTCAGGATGCCGGTCAGCGGACTGTTCAGTTCGTGGGCGACGCCGGCGGCGAGGATGCCCAGCGATGACAGCTTCTCGGCGCGCACCACCTGGTCCTGGGCGACGCGCAGGTCGCGCGTCTTCTGTTCGACCTGCTGCTCGAGCGTCCGTGTCCAGGTGTCGATCTCGGCGCGGGCGAGACGCAGGTCCGCCGTCATCTGGTTGAACGCACCCGCCAGCTGACCGACCTCGTCGGCGCTGCCGACGTCGATCGTGGCGTCGAGCTTGCCCGCCGACACCCGGCGGATGCCGTCGAGCAGCAGCCGCACCGGCCGCGTCACGAACGTGAACACGAACCCCGCCAGCAGCAGGCACGCGACCGCCGTGGCGGCGAGCGCGAAGAACAGCGTGGTGCGGCCGGCCTGTTCGATCTGGGCGTCGATGTCGCGCAGTGAGACGCCGACGTCGACGACGCCGAGCACCTGCTGCTCCTCGGGCGACGAGTGGCACCCGACCGTCGAGCAGTTCGCCTCGTTGTAGACGACGTCGATCGCGGCGAGCACGCGGCCCTGGTCGCTGCCCTGGAAGATGCGCGCCCGCTGCGGCGAATCGAGGTGCGCCAGCGGCTGTTCGGCGGTGTGGCACTGGTAGCAGGCTTCGGCCTTGAGGTCGACCACGTGGTCGATCTCGGCGGCGCGGCTGCTGTAGACGATCTTGCCGGCCTTGTTGTAGATGCGGACGTGCTCGATGCCCGGTTGGCCGCCGATGTCCTGCACCGTCTGCAGGGTGTCCTCGGTGCGGTTCTGCAGCATCGTGTAGCGCGTGCTGCGCTGCACGACGTCGCTGATGCGCAGCACGGTGGCCTTGGCCTGCGCCAGCAGGCGCTCTTCGAGCTGGCTGGCCGACAACCACGAGGCCACGGCGCTGGCCATGATCAGGGAACCGGCGAGCATCACGGTCAGACGCCAGCCGAGGCTGGTGAAGCGGCCGTGCCGCGGCGCAGCGGAGATGGGAGAGCTCGCGGTCATCGCCTGGTGACCTGTTCCTGGGTCTTGGTTGCCAGGACCAGTCTCGACCCCGACCGCGGGACCCGCCGCTGGGCCCTTGCTCGCATTTGCGGCGCCTCTTCTGCGCATCGCCGCCACGCCGACACCGGCACCGGGGCGAAACCCCGCGTGCCACCGATCGCGAGCGCAGGGTGGCGCCGCCGCTACCGCAGTCCGTAGGATGCCCGCCCTTCATGCTGACCTTCCAGCAACTGATCCTCCGCCTGCAGGACTATTGGGACCGCCAGGGCTGCACGCTGCTGCAGCCCTACGACATGGAGGTCGGCGCCGGCACCAGCCACACCGCGACCTTCTTGCGCGCGCTCGGTCCCGAGCCGTGGAAGGCCGCCTACGTGCAGCCGAGCCGCCGGCCCAAGGACGGTCGCTACGGGCAGAATCCGAACCGCCTGCAGCACTACTACCAGTACCAGGTCGTGCTGAAGCCGGCGCCGGCGAACATCCTCGACCTCTACCTCGGCTCGCTCACCGCCGTCGGCTTCGACCTGAAGAAGAACGACGTGCGCTTCGTCGAAGACGACTGGGAGAACCCCACGCTCGGCTGCTGGGGCCTCGGTTGGGAGGTCTGGCTGAATGGCATGGAGGTGACGCAGTTCACCTACTTCCAGCAGGTCGGTGGCATCGATTGCCGGCCGATCACCGGCGAGATCACCTACGGCCTCGAGCGGCTGTGCATGTACCTGCAGGGCGTGCAGAACGTGTTCGACCTGACCTACAGCGAAGGCGTCAAGTACGGCGACGTCTTCCACCAGAACGAGGTCGAGCAGAGCGCCTACAACTTCGAGCACAGCGACGTCGAGTTCCTGCTGCAGGCGTTCGCCGCGCACGAACGGCAATCGCAGCACCTGATGGCGCAGCAGCTGGCGCTGCCGGCCTACGAGCAGCTGCTGAAGGCCGCCCACACCTTCAACCTGCTCGATGCGCGCGGCGCCATCAGCGTGACCGAACGCGCCGCCTACATCGGCCGCATCCGCAACCTGGCGCGCGCCGTGGCGCAGAGTTACCTCGACAGCCGGGCGCGGCTCGGCTTCCCGATGGCCCCGAAGGCCTGGGCCGACGAGGTGCTGGCGAAGCTGGCGGCGGCGGCGGCCGAGAAAGAAACCAAGAAGACGGGCTGATCGCCCAGCCACAGCGGCCAGGGCACCAGCGGCGCGGACATTCGTGAAGGGCGGCCACGGCCGCTGCCGTCAGGGGCGCGATCCCGCCATGCCCCACCGCCTCCTCCTGTCGGCCGCAACCGCCGGCCTCCTGCTCGCCCCCTCGCTGCTCGGCCAACGCGTCGTCGTCGTCGACGCCAACAACGGCCCCGGCACCAACCACACGACGCTGGCGGCCGCCTTCGCCGACCTGCAGGCCGACGACTTCGTGGTCGTGCGCGCCGGCAACTACGACGGCGCCCACGTCTCGACGCCGCATTCGTTCTGCCTGGTCGGCGAAGGCAACCCCACGGTCACACCGCCGGCCGGCAGTTTCACCAGCACGGTCGAGATCGCCATGTGGGGCGGCGCCCACCAGCGCGTCAGCATCCGCGGCATGACCTTCCTGAGCCAGACCACGGCCCAGTGGGCGCTCGCGGCGGTCACCTTCTGGAACCACTGGCCGGCGCCGACCGTGCACCTCGAGGACTGCACCGTCGACTCGAACTCGCCGCTCGCCGACCGCGTCAGCTTGGTAGCGCAGTCCGTCGGCCTGACCGCGCAGCGCTGCGACCTCGGCACCACCCAGGTCGTCGACAGCATGGCGACGTTCGTCGACTGCACGATCACGGGCGACGACCTCAGCAGCTACCAGGGCGCCACCCAGCGCGCGCAGACCGCCATCGACGTGCTGCGCTCGACGGTGTGGTTCGTCGACTGCACCGTCGCCGCCGGCGACAGCAACCTCGTCTATGCCGAACCCGCCTCGTGCATCGGCAGCACGGACTACAGCAACTCGATCACCTCGCACGTCTACGTCTGCGGCAATACGACGCTGCGCGCCGACCAGTCACCCAACCCGGTGTGGCCCGTGCCCTACGTGTTCCAGAACTACGCGCCGTGGTACGCGCCCGGCACGATCGAGTACGAGAGCTCGGTGGTGATGCTGCCGACGCCGGGGCAGGGCATCGCCAGCGGCGGGCTGCTGCTGACGCAACGTTCGATCGTCTGCGCCGAAGGCTCGCCGGCGCCCCTCGGCGGCAGTTTCACCACCACGGTGCACGGCGACGCCAACGAGATCGCGTTCGCCTTCGCCAGCATGTCGACGCAGCCGGTGAGCGTGCTCGGCACGCCGCTGCTGCTCGACCTCGCCACCGCGGTGCCGATCGGCTTCGCGGTCACCGACGGCAACGGCGACGCCGCCTTCCCGGTGGTGATCAACAACGTGGCCACGCTGCGCGGCCTCGTCGTCGAGGTCACGGGCGGCAGGCTGACCAGCACCGGCGCGCTCGAACTGACCAACCCCGTCGCCGGTCTCGTGCACTGAGCTCGAACAACCGGCTCAGGGCACCGCCCTGGCCGGCGCCGCCGCAGGCACCCGCTCTTCGGCCAACAACCGCGGCGTCAGCTCGCGCAGCCGTTGCGCCCGCCGCAGCGGATCCGGGTGCGTCGACAAGAACTCCGGCCCGGCGTCCCCGAGCGCCGCCATGCGTTCCCACAACAGCGGCGCCGCCGCCGGGTCGTAGCCGGCGCGGATCGCGAAGCGCAGGCCGATCTCGTCGGCCTCACTCTCGTGGTCGCGGCTGTAGGGCAACATGACGCCGAGGTTGGTGGCGATGCCGACCGCGAGCAGCACGCCGGCCTTGACCTCGTCACTCCATTCCGTCTCCTCGAGGCCGACCGCGAGCAGGCCGAGGCCGATCTCCTCGAGAATGCCCTGGCTCAACCGTTCGGCGCCGTGGTGCGACGTCGCGTGCGCCACCTCGTGGCCCATGACGATGGCGAGGCCGTTCTCGTCCTTGCAGATCGGCAGGATGCCCGAGTAGACGGCGACCTTGCCCCCCGGCAGGCAGAACGCGTTGACCACGTCAGGCGCCGCCAGCAGTCGGAACTCCCACTGGTAGTCGCGGCCCGAGGCGACGGCGATGCGGCGGCCGACCCGTTCGATCATCTGCGCCTCGGGGCCAGCGCTGATGATCGGGTAGTCCTTGGTGGCCTCGGCGTAGGCTTCGACCCCGAGCTGCGCCATGAAGGCGTCGTCGAAGCCGGGCAGGATGAACTGGCTGCGCTGCGTCTCCGGCACCGTCTCGCAGGCGACGCACACCAGTGCCAGCAGCACGAACGCGAGCAGCCGCGCCCAAATGGACGGCGCACGGCGACGGGACACGTGATCGCAGGAGATCGGGGCCAGGAGCAGCGGCTTCATGGGCAGGGCAAGGACAGCGGCAGGTTACCGCGAACCACACGGTGGGCACCTGGGCGCTGGCATCGGCCAGCGGGCCCCCCTGGCTCAACGGTCGGCGAGCACGCTGGCGGCATAAGCGACCACGGCGGCCCCGAGCGCCAGTTCCCGTTCGTTGACCGCGGCCAGGTCGTCGAGCGCGCTGTGGTGGTAGTCGAAGTAGCGGTGGCCATCGACGACGAGGCCGAAGCAGGTCACGCCCGCCGCGTGCATCGGGGTGAGGTCGGCGCCGCAGGCACCTGCCCCGGGCAACACGGCACCGGCGCCGAGCTCGGCCAGCGGCGCGAACAGGCGACGAACGGCCTCGGCGTCGTCCCCCGTCAACGAGGTCGAGAACCCCTGCGGCGTGAAGCCGCCGGCATCGGTCTCCATCGCCGCCACGTGCTGGCCGAGCTCCGCCGCGTGCTGCTCGGCATAAGCAGTGGCGCCGTGCAGCCCGAACTCCTCGCAGGCGAACAGCACGACGCGGATGGTGCGCGCGGGCCGCACCCCGCAGACCTTGAGCAGCCGCACCGCTTCGAGCACGTGGGCGACACCGGCGCCATCGTCGTGGGCGCCGCGACCGAGGTCCCAGGCATCGAGGTGGCCGCCGATGACGACGACCTCGTCCGGCCGCGAACCGCCGCGCAGCTCACCGACGACATTGGCGGATTCGACCTCGGGCCGCGTCTCGCAGCCGAGCTCGAGCCGCACGCGCACGGGGCCACGCTGCAGCAGCGCCGCCAGCGCCTCGGCGTCGGCCGTCGCGATCGCCGCCGCCGGCACCTTCGGCACCGCGTCGTCGTAGTGCATCACGCCGGTGTGCGGGTGGCCGTCGACCGTCGTCGTCATCGACCGCACCAGCGCCGCCACGCCGCCGACCTTGCCAGCCTCGATGGCGCCGTTGCTGCGCTGCGGCACCGCGGCGCCATATGCCTGCCCGGTGCGGCGCAGGATGCGCGGCATCGGCCGGTTGAAGAACACGATCTTGCCGCGCGCCGCCTCGCCCATCTGCTGCAGCTGCTCGAACGAACGCACCTCGACGACCTCGGCCTCGATGCCGCCCTCTGCGGTGGCGATGCTGCCGCCGAGCGCGGTCACGCGCAGCGGCACGGCGCCGTCGCCGACGACCGCGGCGGTCTCGGTGCCGCGCACCCAGCACGGCACCTTGCACGGCTCGGCGCGCACGTTCTCGAGGCCGATCTCGCGCATCGTTGCGAGGCCCCAGCGCACGGCGTCGGCATCGCCGGGCGAACCGCTCAGCCGCTTCGGCGCCGCCGCGAGCAGCGCGGCGAGGGTCTGCATGGCGCGGTTGTCACCGAGCGCGCGGTCGACCAGGGCATTGCAGCGTGCGGCCAGCGCTTCGGCGGCGAGCGGGGAGCCCGCGGGCGGCAGCGAACCCGACGAACCGGCGCACGCGACCAGGAGGCACGAGGACAACACGGCGGCGGGGACGCGCATCGCCGCCAGCGTGGCGCCGGCTGCAGTCGCTGTCAAAGCCGCGCTGCCGCCTTCAGGACCGTCATTCCCGGCCGATCAAAGCGACCACACATCCCGCTGCGACAGGGCGGCGACCCTGCCGAGCCACTGGTTCATCGCCGCGTTGTCCACCGGGTAGCCGTGTGCCTCGAACCACATCTGGTAGCCGAGCAGAGACTGCGTGAGCAGGAACTTGAACTGCTCGAACAGCTCCTCCGATCGCGGCAACTCGACGAACGCGCTCAGCAGATAGTAGCGGTCCTTGTGCTGCACGTAGCCTTGGTCCAACGGCGGCGGAATGTGATCCCGCAGCTGATCCCGAGCCTCTGCCTCGGTCGTGGCAATGCCGGCGCGCGCTTGGGTGGCCAAGTAGGCCTCGACCGCGAGCGCCAGCGCCTTCTGCCCAGCTTCCGACTCCGGCGACACCCTGAACTCCTCCACTCGTCCCGCTTCGATCGCCTCGACCTGCTCCGCCAAACTCAGATCGCGCCAGAGCTGAGCCACGTGGTCAAGCTGATCTCGCACCGCCGCGACAAGGGCTTCGAGTTCGGCACATTCCTCGGGACACAACGGCGCATCCGCAGGGTTGAGCACTGACCAGCGCGCCAGGTTGGCCGCCGACAACGGCCCAGCGCGGGCCATCAGCGAGAATAGGGCTCGCGGCGGGATGGGACGCCAATCGGACAGCCAGGAACATGCCTCGCGACCAACCCTGCCCGCCGCCACGGGAACTGCCGTCGTCGTGGCCGAGAAGCTGCGTTCGATCGAGGCGATCACCGCTTCGATTCGTTCGTCGCCAGCACGCGTGGACCGGGCCTCCGGCTTGCTGCTGCCCAGCGCTGGGGCAGACGCCAGGCCGCCCAAGGAGGCCGCGGGCGCCGCATCCTGCGATTGTCGCCAGGCAATCGCCAAACACGCGATGACGACAGCCGTAACGAGGGCAGCTAAGGGAGGGCGCACCATTTGCAGTAGGAGTGAATGTACTTGACGCAGTATGTCTGCAGGGGGTCGGCAATCGTGAACTGCTGCCAGAAGTACTCTCCACACTTGGACAGGGCAATACTCCATGTGTGCGAACCGCCGAGGTGCTGCCCGTTCGCAACAAGGCCTGGTGCCCATCGAACCGTCAATACGGCAGGGGGGCAGGTATTCGACGGGATCTGCGCCATGGCTGTGCAATCACACCCCTTCTCTGTATCACCTTCGAACCGCATCGTGGGTGGCGATATGGGCAAGAGCAGAGAAGCAGCAACGATGACAAGAGCTAGAGGGTAAGTTGCCATGGAGGTGCAACCGGGAACATGGGTGACACTTCTGTCCGGGCACATGGGTGACACTCTGCATGGCCAAGTTGGTGCACAGACCGGGGATCGCGGGGTTCGGGGGAAGCTGCAATCCGAGGAGCGGAGCGACGAGGTTGCAGGTTCCCCCGAACCACGCGGGCGCGCCGGGGTGGCCATCCGCACAGCGATCCGCCTTCCATCGCCGCTCGTCATGCCGCGCCGTGTCCGGGCACATGGGTG
>JAEUHT010000208.1 GCA_016793265.1 Planctomycetota bacterium | reverse complement strand
GCCGGCGTGATCGCCGTTGGCGCAACGCTCGCGCGCGCGGGCGAGGGCCGCGTAGGCAGCCAGCGCCGGCGAACGGCCCGACGGCAGTGTCTCGGCGCGCTGCACCCACTCGCGCGCCGCCACCGGACCCTCGACCCGCGTCACCAGGTAACCGAGCATCGCCGCCGCTGCCGCCGCCGCCCCCGGCGGCGCCTGCTCCGCCTCAGCCCACAGTTGCTGCCCCGTCGCGACCGCCTGCCGCATGTCGACGTTGGCCTGCGCCAGCGCGAGCTCGAAGCCGTGGTGGAACCACTCCGTGGTGCCCTTGGCCGTCGCCGACCAGACCTTCTCGACCGCGGCGGCGCGACGCTCCTGGGCGACCCCGGGGACGCAGAGGACAGGACCGAGCACCAACAGGGCGCACCAGCGGGCGAGGCTCATGGTGACGCCACCATACGGAACCCCGGCGACGGGCGCGAGCGCCACCGGCGCCGCACGCGGCCGACCACCCCGGCGCCCTCACGCGTTCTCGCGCAGCCACGCGATCACCAGCGCCGCGTGCGAGAGCGGCCGGCTGGCGTCGTCGACGTCGGCGTTGGTCTCGTAGTCGAGCAGCACGAGCGGCCCTGACCCGGCGAGTTCGCGCAAACGCGCGAGCTCGGGCTGCAGGCGCTCGCGCAACACGAAGTGGTAGAGCGGCAGGTAGATGGCCTTGCGCGCTTCGATGTAGCCGAGCAGGCGCGTGCCCTGCATGCCCTCGCGGTGGCCGAGGCAACGGCCATGGCGGGCCACGCTGCGCTTCAGCCCCTTCATGTCGGTGATCCGGAGCTTGCTCGCGTCGACATCGGCCGTCGCGAACACCTTGAGCGCCTGCCAGGCGCCTTCGACCGAGCTCGTGGTGACGCCCGGCGAGAAGGGCACGGGGATCCCGCCATGCGGGAAGAACGGCGAGAAACGCACCCACGGCGGCTCGGCCTTGCTCGTCAGGTCGATCATCGTCGCACCGGGGTGCAACCTGGCCAGCCCGGCGGGTGAGCGCCGTCTGCTGTCGAGTCGAACGTCCGTCATCATGTGGCTGTGTGGGAAGGCTACGCCAGGGGGGCGAACGGCGCCGCCGGACGATGCGTCCGTCGGCCACCTGTGCCACGCACCATGCGCGGCTACCTTGCCGGCATGAAGATGGTGCGCCTGCTGTCCGGCCTCGTCCTGCTGCTCCCCTGGCTCGCGGCGCAGGTGCCACCGGTCGAAGCCGCGCCGACGGTCCTGCAGCGCGCCCAGCGATTGCTGGACAAGGGCCAGCACGACGCCGCCATCGAGGTGCTGCGCGGGGCCATCCCCGAGTCGAGCGCGGCCGAGGCCGAGCGCTGCTTCCTGGCCCGCATCCTGGCCTGGTTGGGACGCACCGACGAGGCCCTGGCCGTGCTGCAGCAGGGCCTCGGACGCGGCTTGGCCGCCGACGACGCCAGCCTGCAGTGGGAGATCGGCCGCATCCACCGACGACTCGGCGACGACGGGCCGTTCTTCCGCCGCGAAGGCGAGATGGTCGCCTACCTGCCGCACGACGACACGATCGACGAAGCCGCCTGGCGCCGCGACCACTGGCAGAAGGCGCTCGACGCCTACCTGGTGGTGCTGGCGGCCAACCCGAAGCACCGGCGCACGCACGAACTGGTCGGCGGCCTGCAAACGAAGCTCGGGCAGCACGAGGCGGCGCTGGCGACCTGGAGCAAGGCCGCCGAGCTCTTCCCCGACTCGAGCAAGGCGCAGCTCGGTTGCGCGCGGGCGCTGGCGGCGCTGGGCCGCGCGGCCGAAGCCGCCGCCGCTTGCGAACGGGCGCTGCGCATCACGCCGCGACTGGCCGAGGCGCACGCGCTGCTGGCCGATCACCTCGCCGCCGCCGGTGACCCGCAGCGCGCGCAACAGGAGCGACAGCAGGCGGTGTTCTACGAGTGGGCGCCGGAGTTCCTGGAGCTGGACTTCGCCACTGCCGACGCGACGTTCCGGCTGCTGGCGCCGCAGCTGCCGGACGAGCCCACCGACGAACAGCGCCAGCAGGCGCGGCAGGCCCGCGACGCCGAGATCCAGCGCCTGCGGTCGGTGCGTTCGCCGGAATCGACCCGACTGCTGGCCGCGGTGTGCTACTTCCACGAGGACCACGGCACGGTCGAGCAGGACCTGTTCGTCGAGTTGCAGGCGCGCGGCGAGGCGGCGATCCCGGTGCTGTTGCGGCTGCTCGAGAACGCGCAGACGACCTGCACGCAGAAGGGCGCCGCCCACGCCCTCGCCAGCCTGCGCGCCCCTGGCCTGCTGCCGATCCTGGTCGAGATGCTGCCCGGTGACGTGCGGCCGATGTGGGAAGCCGACATCGCCGGAGCCCTGGCCACGCTCGGCGATCGGGCGGCGGTGGCGCCGCTGCTCGAACTCGCGGACCTCGGCAAGGCCGGCGACGACGAAGGGCAGGCGGAGGACTTCATGCTGGCCATGGGGCGCGAGGCGGCGCGGCGGCGCGCCGTGTTGGCGGTCGGCACGCTCGGCGGCGACGAAGCCCAGCGGGCGCTGGCCGCTGGCGTCGGGCATACGCGGCTCGGCACGTGCTGTCGCGTGGCCCTGTATCGCATCACGCGCGACGCGGCGGCGGTCGCGCCGGTGCGTGACCTCGTCAAGGCCGCGGACTCGCTCGAGCGGCACCTGCTGGTCGCCTACCTCGCCCAGTTCGCGCCGGAGCTGGCGGCGGAACTGCGCGATGAGCCCGACACCGACGAGAGCGCGAGCGAGAAGTCCGGCACCAAGTAGCCGGGGCCAGGCCGCATCCCCCACCCCGGCCCACGACGCTCCGCCGAGGGAACCGCAGCTGTTCCGGCGCCAACTGGAAGTTCCGCGCGCCGAGCTCTCTCCTGCACACCCGATGACGCACCTCCACTTCCCGGCATGGGTGATGCTCGCAACGGCCGCCGCGGTCGCGCAGGACGACGGCATCGACCTGCTCGCCGAGGACCGGCTCTTCCCCCAACATCATCTCTCGCTCTACGTGCCGAAGGTCCCGCCGCAGATCACGTGCATCCGCAGCGACGAGCAAGCCACCACGTTCAGCCTCGCGGCCTGGGGTGAGGACAAGCAGGAACTGCACGTCGATTTCCAGCACGAGCAGGTGCTGGTGATGGCGTGGGGTGCGCTGCGGTTCGACGAGTCATCGGCGGGCGCGGCCACCGATCTGCTCTGCGAGCAGCTCCGCCTCGAGGTGGATGGTCTGAAGGTGCGGCTGCGCACCGTGATCCCGCCGGGGCCGGGCATCGACGTGCCGCTCGACTCGAAGGCGGCGGGGCGCACGTGGTACCCATCGCGGTTCCTCAAGACGCCGCGCACCGATCGGGTCGAGGTGGACGTCGTCGGCTCCCGGCGGCGCGACCGCATGGCCGACTTCCGACCGGTCGCCGACCGGACGCTCCAGGTCCGCCTGCATCCCGACGAGGCACCTGCCCGCGAGCAGCTGCGCCTGCTCAGCCAAAGCGACCGGGTCGATCAGCCGCAGGTCACGTTCGCCGAACGCGCCGGCGCGCCCGTGCTCGACCTCGCCTGGGGCAAGCTGGGTGCGGGCTCGTACCGCCTCGATCTGATCGCCGCCGCGGTCCGGGACGGCGTACTGCACGCAACCGTGCGCGCCGAGAACCGCCCGATCGTGTTCTACAGCGGCCCCGGGGAGCACTACCCCTGCATGCGGCTGCAGCTGCCGCCGGTGACGGCGGTTCGCCTGCACATCGTGCGCGTCGGCAATCCACTGCCCGAAGGCGCCGCCGACTTCACCGCCACGAAGTCCGAGCAGCTCGTCGTCACCGTCGACCAGTCACAGGTCTACAAGCCCGCCGAGCGCCGGTGACGGACGTTCGCGCGGGCCGCGCGCGCGTCGCAAACCACCGGGCGACGACATTGCCGCAGACCGGGCCCAACCGATCCTGCCGGGCTTGCCATCCGCGCCGGTCAGCGTGGGCCGGAATCCCGGGCGTCGCGGGGGCAGGGGCGACGCCGTGTGACCCGGGATCCCGGTGTGGCTAGAGTGCGCTTCGGTCGCCCTCTGCTCACGGTCCATCCCGCTTCGCGAGTTCCCCAATGCGTTCGAACGATGGGTCGCCCACCTGCTGCGTTCCGGTTCTGTTCCTGAGTTGCGCGGTCGCCGCGCTGCCGCTGGCCGCACCCTTGGTCGCGCAATGCGCGGCCGGCCCGGTGTTCGGCACGCCGTTCCACGGCGCCAACACGACCACCACGGTGTTCCGGGTCGCGCACGGCGACTTCGACAACGACGGCGATGAGGACCTCGTCTACCGCACGGGCGCGCTGGAGTTCCGGCGCAACGACGGCGCCGCGGGGTTCACGACCGTGTTGTCGCTGCCGATCCCGTCCGGCGTCGTCGACATCGCCGTCGGCGACCTGGACCGCGACGGCTGGCTCGACCTCGCCTTCTCCGGCAGCGTGCCTACGGGTGGCCAATACGCGGCGCACGTGCAGACCCTGCGCAACACCGGACCGGCGGCGGGCTTCGTCGCCTTCGCAACGGGCATCGACGTCGCGCTGACGTCGCCCCAAGGCGGCGTGCCGTTCACTCACACCACCATGGGAGACGTCGACGCCGACGGCATGCTGGACCTCGCGGTCACCGATGGGCGCGGCACCGTGTGGGTGCTGCGTATGGCCGGCAACCACGGCGTGCCTTCGGGAACGTTCCAGCCGCCGGTCGGCTATACGATCGGCGCCGCCAGCAACGTCGGCATCGAGATCGTCGACATCGACCAGGACGGGGCGCAAGACCTCTGCATGATGGCGTTCTACGGCGACCTGCGCGTGCTCGCGGGGCAGCTCGGCGCCGGTGGCCGGCCGCTCGGCACCTTCGGCGCGCTGCACACGACCAGCGTCGGCGGCGTGGCCTCGAAGTGGTCGCTGACCGTGCGCGACTTCGACAAGGACGGGCTGCCCGACGTCGCGTTGGGCCTGGACGACCAGATCGCCGTGCTGCGCGGGCTCGGCGGCTTCACGTTCGCGCCACCGGCGCTGTTCGCACTGCCATCCTGGTTCCCCGAATGGCCGTTCGCCGGCGACTTCGACCGCGACGGCGACTTCGACCTCGCCGTGCCCTGCGGCGAGAACGCGCTCTTCGGGCCCAACTTCCGCGTGCTGGGCGATCCGCTCGGCAGCGTGTCGTGGTCACACCACAACCTCGGCACGGGCTACCCGATGAACGGAATCGCACTCGACTACGACCGTGACGGGCGGCTCGATGTCGCGGTCGGCAAGAGCTCCAACCGCATCACCACGGCGCCGGGCCAGTGCGCCGCGCTGCCCGCACCCGTCATCACCGTGACCTCGCCGAACGGCGGTGAGTTCCTGCCTGTGGGCCAGCAGACGACGATCCAATGGAACGCGTCGGTGCCGGTCGCGGCGTTCGACGTCGACGTGTCGTTCGACGACGGCGCGACCTGGGCCCCGGTGGCGCGCCGGGTGGTGGGCACATCGTGCCCGTGGTGGACGCACGAGCCGAGCAGCAACCGTGCGCGCTTCCGCGTGACGCCGGTCGATCTGCCGGTGTTCGCCGACTCGAGTGACGGCCGCGTCACCATCGGCGGCGCCGGCCTCGCCGCCGCGGTGCCGCTCGGCAACGGCTGCGGCCAGCCGTCCGCGCCGGTGGCGAACGCGACGGTGCCGCAGCTCGGCCACGACCTGCGGCTCGAGCTCAGCGGCGCTTCAGCGAACGTGCCGGCCGCGTGGTGGATCGCGTCGCCCGTGGTGCCGCCGCTGCCCATACCCGGCGGCATCAGCTGCTTCGTCTGGGTCGACCCGGCGACGCTGGCACTGGTCGCGTTCGCGAGCACGGACAGCCTCGGCCGCTACGACGTCGACGTGCCGGTGCCGCTGGCGCCGGTGCTGCAAGGCACCTCGCTCGCGGCGCAGGCGACCGCGTTCGCACCCGCCAGCCCACTGGGTCTGCAGCTCAGCAACGGTGTCGGGCTGCTGCTCGGGTACTAGCACGGTGCGGCGCGGCTCCTGAGCCTCACCAAGGCCATCGCGGAACCACGCGGCCCCGACCTGCAGCGGAGCTGCCAACGCCGTAGGGAAGACCACCTCTGCGGCTCTTGCGTCGCGGGTTTTGCCGGAGGTCGCAGCGCGGCATTGCGCCCCGCAGGTCGCCACCCGGCGTAGACCTCGGGCATCTCGGCTGGGCCCCTGCACGCAGCCCCCGCGAGCCGCAGGGCTGTTCCTCGCGATGGACACGCCACCAACACGGCGGCCGTACGACGCTGTGCTCGCCGCAGCCCGGCTGCCGAACAACTCCGCGTCCTCAGCCGCGCCGTTGGGCAGCGACAGGACTCGCACGCAACCAGGAAGCAGGCACATGAGTCGCACGAACACACTGGCCCCGGAGACCACGACGACGCCCGAGACACTCGGCATACGCATGCGGACCGGCCGTGGGGCCGCGGACAAGTTCCTGTCGTTCGAACTGCACGGCCAGGCGCACGCAATCCCGATCCTGCGCGTCAAGGAGATCATCCGCATGATGCGGATCACGCAGCTGCCGCACGCCGCCGACTACGTGCGCGGCATCGTCAACCTGCGCGGCAAGGTGATCCCCGTGCTCGATCTGCGCAGCAAATTCGGGCTGCCGCCGGCGGATGACGACAAGCGCACCTGCATCGTCGTGGCGCAGGCCGAGAAGGGGCAGGACCACAAGCAGGTCGGGTTGGTCGTCGACCAGGTCGACGAGGTGCTGAACATCCCCGCCGATTCAATCGAGCAGATGCCGGGCCGGAGCGGTCGCCAGTGCGACCTGCATGGGGTCGGCAAGGTCGGCAACCAGGTCGTGCTGATCGTGGACATCGACGGCGTGCTCGGCGAGGACCACGGCATCGGCGTCTGAGGATCCGCGGTTGGGGCAGCGACCTGTAGAGCATCGGCCGCCGCGGGCGGCGCAATGGGACAGTCACACACACGAAGGAGCACTGGGGGAAGGCATGCAACGCAAGCGCACCGTTTCGTTCAGGATCTACGCCTTGGCCGGCTTGCTGCTGACGGCGAGCGTGGGCATCGGCATCGAAGGCTACGCGAGTCTGATGGGCGTCGTCGAGCGCAACGACAAGGCCAGCAGGGTGGCCGCGATCGACGACGCCGTCGGCGGCGCGAGGTATCTCGAATCGAACTACCTCGTGACGGCTGACCCGAAGATCGCCCACCAGCTGAAGCAGCACCTCGCGACGATGCGCAAGGACGTGGCCGAGGCGAAGGAGATGTTCTCGATGCAGCTCAACCGTGACCAGATGGACCAGATCGCGGCGAGCGTCGACGGCTACGAGCGGGCGTTCGACCAATACGTCGTCGACGACGGCATGCGGGCGGCGGCGATGGAGAAGATCCGAGCCAACGCCCAGGCGCTGCTCGAGAGTGCGGCGACGATGGAGAAGGCGCAACAGGATCGTCTGGCCGTGGTGCGCGGCGAGACGACGGCGGCGACGCGCAAGCAGTTGGCGATCCAGGAGCTCGCCGGCGAAGCGCGGGTGCTCTACATGGAGGTGCGCAAGAACGAGAAGGAGACGCTGCTGTGCAAGGCCGCGGACGAGGCCTTCGTCGGTGTGGTCCAGCAGGGCTGTACCAGGCTCGGCAAGCTGCTCGAGGAGATGGGCGCGACTGCCACCGTCGCGGAGAACCGGGCCCGCGTGGAGTCGGCGACCAAGAAGCTCCGGGAATACGAGCGCTGCTACGCGCGGCTCGTCGACGAACTGCGCAAGGACCAGGACCTCACCGCGACGCAGACGGAGATCCGCAGGATCTCGCCGGAACTGCTCGACGTGCTCGACGCCATCGCGACGACCGCACAACTGCGGCTGGTGGCAGCCCTCGACGAGGGTGAGACGGCCATGGAGGGTGTCGTCGAGCGCCTGATGTCGGCGACGGAGCTGGTGCAGAAGTACCTGGACGTGCGCAAGAACGAGAAGGAGTTCATCCTGTCGCGCGATGCGTCGTACAAGGACCGGGTGCTGAAGGCGGTCGAGGAGATCGGCCAGGGCCTGGGCAAGCTCGCTGCGGCAGTCCAGGATCCGACCGCGCAGCAGGCGATCGTCAGGATGGACAAGCTGGTCGCCGGCTATCGCGCGGAGTTCGCCGCCTACTGTGTCACGCTGGATCAGCAGATCCAGGCGCAGAAGGCCATGGAGGCAGCGGCCAACGGCGTGCTCGAACTGTGTGAGGCCACGGCGAAGGACCAGGCGCAGAAGCTGCAGGCGGAGACGCGCTCGGCGGTGCAGTTCCTGATCGGCGCCATTGTCGCCGCGGTCGCCCTGGCCAGCGGACTGTCATGGTTGCTGATCCGCGGCATCACCGGTCCGCTGAACCACATCATCCTCGGCCTCTCGCAGGGTGCCGAGCAGGTCGCCAGCGCAAGCGAGCAAGTGAGCTCGACGAGCCAGCAACTGGCCAGCGGGGCCAGCGAACAGGCGGCGAGCGTGGAGGAGACTTCGTCCGCGCTGCAACACATGACCGACAACGCGAAGGCCAATGCGGATCGGGCGCGCAAGGGTGACGAGCTGGCCCGCGACGCCACCGCGAAGGCGCAGAACGGCGAGAAGCGGGCGACCGAGGTGTCGTCGCGCGTCGCCGAGAAGATGCAGGGATTGCAGCAGAGCATCGAGGCGATCCAGCGCAGCGCCGAGGCGACCGCGAAGATCGTCGACACGATCGACGAGATCGCCTTCCAGACCACCCTGCTGGCGCTCAACGCCGCCGTCGAGGCCGCCCGCGCCGGTGAGGCGGGCATGGGCTTCGCGATCGTCGCCGACGAGGTGCGCAACCTGGCGCAGCGCAGCGCCAACGAGGTCAAGAACACCTCGCAGCTGATGCAGGAAGCGAAGGTGAACACCGAGCGCGTGCAGGAGGTCGCCGGCGAGGTCGAGAGGTTCCTCCAGCAATCGGTCTCACAGGAGATCGTGGGCATCTTCCACGAGACGGTCGGTACCGCCCTGCAGGTGGCGCAGCTGATGACCGACGTCTGTTCGGCCAGTGACCAGCAGGCCCAGGCGATCGAGCAGATCAACGTCGCGGTGACGCAAATCCAGCAGGTCACGTCGAGCAATGCCGCGTCGGCCGAGGAGTCGGCCGCAGCGAGCGAGCAGCTCAGTGCGCAGTCGGTCGAGACGCTGCGCGTGGTCGGCGAACTCGAGCAGATCGTGCGCGGCTCCTCCTCGCACCTGGCCGACGCCGCGCCGGGACACCACCGGGTCGGTGGCACGAACCGGGCAGGCGTGAGGCCGGCAGGCGCACGCTGACGCGCGACGCCACCTGGCGCAAACAGCCGCCGCCAGGACTGCTCGGGCGCGTCTGCGCCGGTCCGCTGCCGGCGGTTGCGGGCCAGGGTGCGGCCGCAGGCCTGCCCCAGCCCAGGGCCGGGGAGTAGTCTCCGCGCCATGCGGTTGCCCTGTTCGTTCGCCTTGCTCACCGCCGCCCTGACCTCGACCGCCGGTGCCCAGACCGTGCACGTGGTCGGCCCCGGCGGCTTCCCGCAGATCCAGCCCGCGATCCAGGCCGCGAGCCCTGGTGACGTCGTCGTCGTGCAGGCGGGCACCTACGACGCCTTCACGCTCACCAAGGACCTGACGCTGACCGCCGCGCCCGGGGCCGTCGTCGACGTGCAGACGACCACGATCTTCACCAACAGCGTCACCATCGTGCAGCCGCCCGGCATGGCCACGGTGACGGGCCTGCGCTTCCGCACGCTCCTGTACGCGGCCGCGCAGACGCGCGTGCTCGGCGGCACCGTGCACTTCGCGGATTGCGCCTTCGAGAGCTCACCCGGGTTCATGCCGGCGCTGCCGGCGCTCGTCGTGCAGAACGCGAACGTCACGCTGCAGCGCTGCGTCGTACTCGGCGGCGGCGTGCCGACCACCACCGGCGGAGGCAGCGGGGCCGGCTGCAACGCGATGACCGTCGACTCCGGCACGGTCGCGGCCACCGACAGCCTGTTCCTCGGCGGCAACATCCACTGGGACTTCCTGGGCCACGGCGGCCACGCCATCGCCGCCAGTGCCGCCGACGTGCACCTCGCCAACTGCATCGTCATCGGCGGCGGCAACGACCCGCTCATCTCCTACCATGTTCCCGGCAGCGGGGTGCACGTCGAGGCCGGGTCGCGCGTGTGGCTCGCCGACTGCCAGGTGGTCGGCGGCGACGGCCGCACCGTCGGGGGCGGCGCCGCCGTGGAGAACCTCGGCACGACCCCGGTCGTCGTGGCCCGCTCGACGCTGCTCGGCGGTCCGGGTGCGCCGATCGGCCCGAGCGTGATCGGCCCGCTGACCACCGGCCCACTGCTCGGCCTCTCCGGAACGACCGCGCCGATCACGCTCGGCGCCGCCTGGACGGTCGGCTATCGCGCGGCGCCGGCGACGCCGGTGTTGGTGCTGGCGAGTGAACGCATCGAGCCTTCGTCGTCGCCGTTGGTGGCGGAGCCCGTTTGGCTGCCCACGAACGCGTTCG
>JAEUHT010000195.1 GCA_016793265.1 Planctomycetota bacterium | reverse complement strand
CGGCCGCCAGCGCCAGCGCCCTCGCCGCGGCCAGCGGCTTCGCCCTGCAAAAGGGCCTGGCGGCGCGACGGCAGGTCGCGGCGGCGCAGCTGTGCGCGGCCGAAAACGAATACCGCCTGTTTGCGTCGGCGCGGCAGGCCGAACTCGACGCCGCGGCGCCGGGCGACCGGCCGCTGGCGCCGGCCCGCGAGACGGCGCACTTGGCGCTGCGTGCCGCCACCAACTTCCAGGCGGCGCGCGCCGACTTCCCGGCCGCAGCCAGCCTCGGCCTCGCCCGCATCAACCAGTTCCTCGGCCAGGGCGACGCCGTGCTCGCCGAGCTCGAACGCGGGCTGCGCGAGGCGCCCGACGCCACCGCGCTGCACGACGAGTACATGCGCTGGCTCAGCGGCGGTGGCCATCACTCTGCCATGGTCGGCGCCTACGCCCGCTTCGTGCGCGAGAACCCGTCGCTGCCGATCCTGCGCTGGCACCAGGGCCGTGCCTGCTACACGCGCGCCCACTCGCTGCGCACGGCCGGCAACTACCAGGGCGCCATGGCCGGCTTCGCAGAGGCGCGGGACGCCTTCGGCCAGTACCTGTCGATGATGCCGGCGCACCGCGACACCACCGGCCAGTGGCTGGCGGCGTGTGAGCTGTCGATCGCCAACGCCTCGGCCGAGATGGGCGACTACGACACCGCGGCGGCGCGGCTGTTCGCGGCCGTCGGCGCGAGCCCGCTGACGACGTCGTACGAAGGCGACCAGCCGGCGTTGTGGGACGATTGTGGCAGCCACTTCCTGGCCACCGCGTTCCGCATCCACCGCGGCCTCGCCGACGGCGGCGCCGACGCGCTGCAGCGCACCTACGAGTTCGACCAGGCCCTGCTCGAACACTGCCCCGACCGCTTCGGCTTCGCCTACAACAACGCCGCGCTGACCGCGCGCGACCTCGGCGTGCAGCGCGCCAACGCCGGCGACGACGCCGCGGCGCAGCAGCTCTGGGAACGCGCCTACCAGTGGTACGAGAAGGCCACCCGGCTGATGCCCGACGACGCCCGCGTCAGCAACGACTGCGGCTTGATGCTGGTCTACCACCTGCATCGCGACCACGGCCGCGCCCGCGAGCTGTTCGACCGCGCCATCACGATCGGCCAGGCGCAGCTCGCGGCATTGCCGGCCGCGACGCCGCGCGCCGAGCGCGAGGCCCTCGAGGAGGCGGTCGGCGACGCGCTGCAGAACATCGCCGTGCTGCTGCGCGACGAGGGCCGCCCGTTCGCCGACTACGCGCCGTTCTGCGAACGGGCGGTCGGCTACTTCCCGGGCCAGCAGCGCGCGGCGGCGGCGATGCTGCGCGCGGCCTCGGCCCCGGCCACTTCGCCGCAGCAGGGTGGTGCCGCCGAGGCGATGGCGAAGATCGCCGACCAGGTTGCGGCCAAGGCCGCGGCCGGCGACTACGACAGCGCGCTCGGCCTGCTCGACGGCATCGCCAAGCAGTGCCGCGACCACGCGCCGTTCCACCTGCGCCGCGGCGAGCTGACGCTGCTGCTGGCCAAGCAGGCGCGCGAGCAGAACCGCAAGGGTGTCGACCTGTTCTTCCAGGACGCCGCCGCGGCCCTCAAGCGCGCGGTCGACCTCGACAACGAACCGGCCGCGCCGCGCCAGCTGCTCGCCGAAGCCCAGTACGAAGGTGGTGACCTCGATGCCGCGGTGACGACGTCGTCGGCGCTGCTGCTGCACCTGCAGTCGGGTGGCGGTGGCAAGCCGGCGGAGCTGGCGGCGGCGCACACGCTGCGCGCCAACGCCGCGGCGCGCGCCTACCAGCAGAAGAAGCAGGCGGAGCAGGACGACCAGGAGCTGCTGACCGTGGCCCGCACGTCGCTGCGCTTCCTCGAACAGTCCGGCCAGCTCGACGGCACCCTGCAACAGCTGTGGTCGGCGACCGAGCAGTGGGCGGCGGCCCCGGCCGAGGCTGTCAACGTCTGGCTGCGCGCCAGCCAGCGCGCGCCCGAGGACCTCGGCGCGCTCGACAACGCCGTCAACACCGCCGCCCAGCACGAGCAGCTGCCGCTCGTGATCGAGGGGCTCTCCCGGCGCACCGACGCCGCCGGGTCGTGGTACCTGGCCAAAGCCCGCTTCCTGCTCGCCGACGTGCTGCGCGCCAAGAAGGACATGGCCGGCGCCCAGGCGACGCTCGACGCCGCGGCCGCGGACTTCGCCGCGTCGATGGCCAAGAACGAGGGCTACAAGGACAGCTGCGAGACCTGGATCGCGATGTGCTACGGCAAGAAGGGCAACATCGCCTTCTGGAGCGATGACCTCGCCAACGCCGAGAAGTGGCTGCTCGACTCGGCGCGCCGCCGTCCCGACCAGCTCACCGCCGACCTCGGCCTCGCCGAGTCCACCAAGCTCGGCATCCTGCGCATCGCCGACAAGTTCTACCAGGCCAAGAAGCTCGCGCCCGTCGAGCGCATCTACCGCGCTGCCGCGGCGGTGGCGCCGAACGACGTCGACCTGCAGAACAACTCGGGCCTGTTCGCGCGCGACCACGGCGACGAGCTGCTGCGCGCCGGCAAGGACGCCGAAGCGCGCGACATGTTCGAGCAGAGCTACAAGGCCTACAGCCGTGCCGTCGAGCTCGACCCCGCCAACGTCAACCTGCGCAACGACTGCGCCTTGATCCTGATCTACTACCTCGACCGCGACTGGGATCACGCCAAGGAGCTGCTCGACGCGGCGATCAAGGACGGCGAGCAGCGCCTGCGCGACAACCCGCCCGAGGACCGCAACGAGAAGGAGCTGCTGGAGACGGGCGTCGGTGACGCCTACGAGAACCTCGCCCTCTGGCAGTTGAAGCACGCCAAGGACCCCGCCGCCGCCAAAGCCGCGGCGCAGAAGAGCCTCGAGTTCTACCCGGGCCAGCGCCGCCCCGGCGCGCGGCGCCACCTGCAGGAAGCCGAACGGCAGCTGAAGGGCAAGTGACCATGGTCCGCCGATCGACTGCGGGCGTCGCGTTGCTGCTGGTGCTCGTCGCGAGTGGCCCGGGCTGCCGGCTCGCGGCCCAGGACCCGCCGGCGACCGCGACGCCGGCGCCAGCGCCGCAGGGTCCGGACCTGAACGCCCTGCGCGCGCGCGCCTTCGCCGCCGAGAACCGCGGCGACCACCTCGCCGCCGGCGACGCCTTCCTCGAACTCGTCAAGGCCGAACCCGGCCGCGTCGACTGGGTCATCGCCGCCGGGCGCTGCCTCGGCCGCAGCGGGCGCTTCGCCGAGGCCATCAAGCTGCTCGACGGCGGCCGCCAGCAGTTCCCGACCAGCAACGAGCTGCTGGCGATGCTGGCCGGCACGCTGCTGTTGCAGTCGGAGGCGCCCGGGCTGGTGGCGCCGGAGGTGCTCTGGGCCGACGCCGCCGAGCTCGCCGAGAGCGTGCTCACGCACGATCCCGATCACGAGGACTGCCGGCTGATCCTGGCGCAGGCGCACTACCTGCTCGGCGACCGCGAACGCGCGATCGCCGACGCCGAAGAGGCCGTGCGCCGCTTCCCGCAGCGCGCCGGGGCCCACGTCCTGCGCGGCCGCATCGCCGCCGACACGTTCCGCCGCCTGTTGCTGCAGCACGATCGCGAACAACCGACCGGCGAGGCCAAGGCCGAACTCGTCGCCCGCATCGACGCCGAACGCCAACTGGCGCGGCGGTCGTTCGAGCGCGCCGCCGCCCTCGACCCGACGCGCGTGCATCCGCACGTGGCGCTGGCACAACTGGCGCAACTCGACCACCAGGACGCTGCGGCGCGCGCCCACTTGTTCGACGCGCTGGCCGTCGATCCCGAGGTCGCCGTCGACCACGATCGCCTCATGCAGGGGCTCACCTGGCAGGCGCGGCGGGACGCCTACGGCACGCTGACGCAGCGCTACCTCGACAGCGGCAAGGCGCGCGCGGCGAAGGTCGCGACGCTCTCGTTCCACTCCGGCCGCGCCAGCTTCGCAGGCCAGGACTGGACGGCGGCGCGCGAGCGCTTCACCCAGGCACTGGCCGACAATCCGGCGCTCACCAACAGCCTCTACTACCTGTTCCTCTGCGACTACCGGCTCGGCGACGTCGACGCCGCCGAGCAGCACGCGGCGGCCTTCGCCGCGACCAGCGCCCCCGGCTTCGCCGACGTGCTGCGCGCGCTCGACGCCGAGCAGCGGGGAGAAGTCGGCGCCATCGTGCAGTTCCTCGCCCACCGCGCCTTCCAGCAACAGCGCCTGCCCCAGAGCCGCGACCTCAACCACGTGCTCGCCTGCCTGCGCGACGCCGCCGACGCCTGGAACAACCACGCGTTCTTGTGCCGCGAGACCGGCCAGTTCGAGCAGGCATTGACCTCTTATGAGTACGCGCTGCAGAAGGAGCCCGACTCGCCGCAGCTGTGGAACGACACCGGGGTGGTTCTGCAGTACCACCTGACGTCCCCGGCCAACCTGACGCGGGCGCGGCTGATGTACGAACGCGCGATCGAACTCGCCGACAAGGTGCTGGCGGATGCCCGCAGCAGCCAGGCCGCGCGCGAACAGGCCGGCGAGGCCAAGCAGAACGCGACCGCGAACCTCGCCGAACTGCCGCGCTGACGGGCGGCGCCGGAGCGGCGTTGTCGCCGCTCAGGCGTCCGGCAGCAAGCGGCGGCCGAGGTTGCCGTAGTTGCGGTAGGCGGTGACGTCGGGCGAACCCGGCGCGTAGCGCCAGGTGAGCTGCGTCGCATCATCGTGCGGCACCGCCAGCAACGAACTCGACACCGTGCCGTAGCCGTCGCCGAGCTTCAGCACCGCGTGGCGGCCGTCGCCGCCGGGATACCGCAGCACAGCCGCCAGCAGGTCGTAGCTCCGTTCGAGCGTCAGCTCCTTTGCCAGCGCCGCGTCGAGCCCGTCCGGCCAGAGCTCCCCGGTAGCATGTTCGTT
>JAEUHT010000182.1 GCA_016793265.1 Planctomycetota bacterium | reverse complement strand
CACGCCCGTGTTCGTCACCAGCGCACACCAAGGCCGCGGCCTCGAAGCGCTGCGCCAGCACCTGGTGCAACTCGCCGCCGTGCGCACCGTCGACGCCGGTGCGCCGCTGCGGGTGGCGCTGGCGCAGGCCCACGGCGCGCTGCGGCGCGGGCACGACCTGGCCGCGGCGGGAGCCGGTGCCGAACTCGTCGCCATCGAGCTGCAGGCGGCGCTGGCGGCGCTCGATGGCATCGAGGGCCAACACAGCCCCGAGCAGTTGCTCGACCGCATCTACGGGCGCTTCTGCCTCGGCAAATGAACCATCGAGGGCGAGGCCCGCGGCCCGACCGCGCGCGCCGCCGCCGCCGATGCAGCATGTTCCACCGCCGGAGGCTTTGACACACAACGGCTTGGGGCAGTATGGTCCCGCCGTCTGCAAGGTCCGGTTTCCGGGGTCAGCCGGATGCCGTCCACCGTGTCCTGGCCCGGGGCGACGTGTGTCGCGATCGCCCCAGGTCTGTCGCAGCGAGCTGCCATGCGCTGTCCGTACTGCAAGGCCGACAATGATCGGGTCATCGATTCCCGCGCCAGTGCGGATGGGTTCGCCATCCGCCGCCGCCGGGTCTGCGCCGATTGTGGTCGCCGCTACACCACCTATGAGCGCGCCGAGACGGCGCCCTTGCGGGTGGTGAAGAAGAACGGCGAGCGGGTCGCGTTCGATCGGCAGAAGGTGCTCGGTGGCATGCTGCGCGCCTGCGAGAAGCGGCCGGTGTCGCTCGATCAACTCGAGACGATCTCGGACCGCATCGAGCGGCAGTGCATGGAGGCCTTCGACAAGGAGGTGCCGAGCAAGGTGATCGGCAACCTCATCATGCAGGAGCTGCGGCAGCTCGATCAGGTGGCGTACGTCCGTTTCGCGTCGGTCTATCGCGAGTTCAAGGACGTGTCGCAGTTCCTCGACGAGCTCAAGCCCATGCTCGAGAAGCGACGGGAGGGCGGTCATGAAGCGGCGGACGGAACATCTGGTTGAGAAGCGCGATGGTCGGCGCGAATTCCTGCGGGCGACCAAGCTGGCGCGTTCGATCCACCTCGCCCTGACGAGCATCGGCGTCGACGAAGATTGGCGCGCGCTCGAGCTCGCCAACGTCGTGTTGCAGGCGCTGCGCAAGAAGCGGCAGCTGGCCGGCGAAGAGGGCAGCGTGGTGTTGACCACGACCGAGATCGCCGACGCCGTGCAGCACGCGCTCGTCGTCACCGGCCAGCCACACGCAGCCGCCGCCTACGGCGCCGTGGCCGGCGAACGATCGCGCCGGCGCCGCTCGGTGGCGCTGCTCGGTCGCATCGGCAGCCCCGCGGTCGCCGCGGCGAGCTTCGCCGAGTCCTACGCAGCGGCGCCGGCGCGGCGCCTGCCGCAGGAGTGACGTCATGAAGCTGAAGCGCCTCGTCGCCCGCGGCTTCAAGTCGTTCGCCGATCGCACCGAGTTCGAGTTCGACTCGCGGTTGACGGGCATCATCGGTCCGAACGGCTGCGGCAAGTCCAACGTCGTCGACGCCATCAAGTGGGTGCTCGGCGACCAGCGCGCCAAGAGCCTGCGCGGCACCGAGATGACCGACGTCATCTTCAAGGGCGCCGAAGGCCGCGAGGCGATGGGCATGGCGGAGGTGACGATCACCTTCGAGGATCCCGAGGGCCGGCTCGACGGCCGCCACGAGATCGACATCTCGCGCCGGCTGACGCTCGACAAGGAGTCGAGCTACCTGCTCAACGGCCAGGAGGTGCGGCTCAAGGACGTGCGCGACGTGCTGCTCGACACCGGGCTCGGCACCGGCGCCTACTCGGTGATGGAGCAGGGCCGCATCGACGCCGTGCTGAGCGCCAACCCCGAGGCGCGCCGCGCGATCTTCGAGGAGGCCGCCGGCATCTCGCGCTTCAAGCTGCAGAAGAAGGAGTCGCTGCGCAAGCTCGAGCGCACCGACCAGAACCTGGCGCGCGCCACCGACCTGCTCGAAGAGCGCTCGCGGCGCATCCGCAGCCTGCGCATCCAGGCCGGCAAGGCCCGGCGCTTCCAGGAGCTGCAGACGGCGCTGCGCGACCTGCGCGCGGCGTTGGCGGTGGTCGATGGCCGCCTGCTGCGCCGCGAGATCGAAGGGTTCGTGGCGCGGCTCGCCGAACTGCAGGTGGAGGTCGCCGCCGCCGACGACGGCCGCATCACCGCCGCCGACCAGGTCGCGGCGACCGATGCGCGCATCGAGCAGAGCGCGCGCGCCCTCGAACAGGTGCTCGACGAGCTGCGCGGTTGCCAGGGGGAGCTGCTGACGCACCGCGAACGCGCCGAGTCGCAGGGCCGCCGCGCCGCCGACCGCGCCGCCGAGCTCGAACGCGGCCGCCAACGTGGTCAGGGCCTCGTCGACCAGCGCGACGAACGCGCGATCCTGCTGGCTGCGTCGCGCGACGACCTGGTGCAGAAGGAGGGCGAGCTGATCGAACTGCACAAGCAGCTCGAGGCCCAGCGCCAGGAGGCGCAGGCCGCGCTGGCGGCGCTGCGCGAGCTGCAGAAGCAGCGCGAAGCCGTGCGCGCGCGCCAGCTCGAACTGCTGCACGGACGCACCCGCGCGCGCAACCTCTCGGCCGACGCCACCGCCAAGATCCACGCCGCCAGGGCCCGGGAGGCGCGGCTCGCCGATCGCCAGGGGGTGCTCGGCGAGGAGTCGGCGCGGCTCGCGGCCGAGCTCGGCCATTGGCGCGGCGAGGTGCAGGACCTGGCCACGCGCGAACGGCTGCTGCACGAACGCGAGCGCACCGCGCTCGGCGACCTCGAAGGTGCCGATGCCGCCGCTGCGGCGCTGGCCGAGCAGGAGTCGGCGCTGCGTTACGAACACACCCAGGTCGAGGGCCGGCGGCAGGCGCTGCTCGGCATGGAGGCCCACATGGAGGGCTTCGACCAGGGGCCGCGCCACGTGCTGCAGTCGCAGCCCGCGGGGCTGCGCGGTCGCCTGCTCGACCTGATCGAGATCGACGTGCAGCACGGCCAGGCGCTCGAAGCGGCGCTCGGCCCGTACGTGCAGGCGCTGGTGGTCGACACCCGCGAACACGCGGCCGCGATCGTGCGCGAGCTGCAGGAGGAGCGGCTCGGCCGCGTGCTGCTGCTGGTCGAAGAGGCGTTCGGCGAGCAGCCGCCGTGTGGCGCGCTGCTGCTGCCGCCGCCGTCCGGCGTCAGCCGCCTCGTCGACCTCGTGCGCCATGTCGTCACCGCCGATGGCTTCGATGCGACCAGCGGCCAGAGGCTGATGGGCTGGCTGCTGCGCGGCGTCGTCGTCGCCGACCACGACATCGCCGACGCCAGCCGCGCCGACCTCTGCTTCGTCACCCCGGATGGCACGCTGGTGTGCGGGCCGCGCATGGAAGGTGGCGCCGTCGCCGAGGGCCACGCCGGCCTCGTCGTGCGCCGTTCGCAGATCCAGGAGCTCGGTCTCGCCGCCGCCGCGGTGATGCAGCGGCTGCAGGCGCTGCAGTCGGGCAAGGAGCAGGCCACCGGCCGCGTCGAGCGGCTCAAGCGCGAGCTCAAGGCGATCGGCGACGCGCTGCAGAGCGTGCGCCGCGCGGCGCAGGCCGCCCATGCCCAGGAAGCGCGGCTCGCCGCCCGTCAGGGCGACGTCGCCCGCGAGCTCGGCGAGCTCGACCACGAGCAAGAGGAGCTGACACGGGCCCGCTGCGGTGCCTTGGCCCGGCTCGGCGTGGCGCTGTTCGATCAGTTCCTGCTGTCGCGGCGTGAGACCGCGGCGCAGGCCGAAGAGGGGGCGTTCGGCGACCGTATCGGCGCGGCCGAGGCGCATGCCGCGGCGCAGCAGCGGGGCGAGCAGGAGCTGCGTATCCGCCAGGTGCAGACCGGCGAGGTGCGGGAGGGCCTGACGCGCTCGATCCGTATGCACGAGGAGGCCGTGCGCGACTTCGAGCGCGCGCTGCAGGAGCTCGGCGATCGGCTGCACGACGCCGAGGACGACCGCGTGCAGGCGCTGGCCGAACAGGAGCGCCTGGCCGAGCTGGTGTCGACGTTCGAGGACCAGCTCACCGAACTCGAGGTGCACAAGCAGGAGCGGCAGGCGGCCGTCGACGGTGCCCGCGGCGAGCGCGCCGCCGCGCAGCAGGAGCTCGCGGCCTGGGACCAGCGCCGCGCCGTCGCCAGCGAGCAGCTGACGCAGGCCAGGCTCGGCCTCGCCGACCTCGAGCACCGCTTCGGGCGGCTCGAGGAACGCCTGCGTGAAGAGACCGGCATCGAGCTGCGGCGTTGCCTCGGCGAGATCGAGGGCATCGGCATCGAGCCCTACGACGCCTATCCGGGGCCGGTGGCGCCGCGCGACGTCGTCGACCAGCTCGACGGCCCGCCGCTGCCGCCGGACGTCGTGCTGGCGTGGTACGGCCTGCAGCGCCTGTGGCTGCAGGAGGACTTCGAGGTCGACACCGCGCGCAAGGAAGTGCAGGTGCTGCAGAGCCAGAAGGACCGGCTCGGCGCCGTCAACATCGACGCCGTCAAGGAGCTGGAGGCCGAGGAAGGCCAGTTCACGACGCTGGAGCAGGAGGTCGGCGACCTCAAGGAGGCGCGGCGGGCGCTGATGGAGGCGCTGCGGCGTCTCGAAGCGGAGTCGAAGCTGCTGTTCGAGCAGACGTTCCACGAGGCCCGCAAGAACTTCCAGGACATCTTCCGCAAGCTGTTCCAGGGCGGCAAGGCCGACATGTTCCTCGCCAACATGGAGGACCTGCTCGACGCCGGCATCGAGATCGTGGCGCAGCCGCCGGGCAAGCAGCTGCAGTCGATCAACCTGCTGTCGGGCGGCGAACGCTCGCTGACGGCGGTGGCGATCCTGTTCGCGCTGTTCAAGGTGCGACCGAGCCCGTTCTGCATCCTCGACGAGGTCGACGCCGCGCTCGACGAGACCAACGTCGAGCGCTTCTTGCGGGTGCTGCGCGACTTCACCACGGGCACGCAGTTCTGCATCGTCACCCACCACAAGCGCACGATGGCCGACTGCCAGGTGCTCTACGGCATCACCATGCAGCGGCGTGGCGTCAGCTCGCGCATCGCCGTCGCCCTGCACGAGGTCGACAGCTTCCAGGACGGGGCGCCGGCGGCGGCGAAGCCCGACCCGGCGCAGAAGCAGCGTATCGCCGGCGAAGAGGCGGTCGGTTTCGGCTGATCGCGCCGCCGCTGCGGCCCGCGCCTTCAGCGCACCGGCAGCAGCAGCAGCCGTTCGCCGGGGTGCTCGTGGCCGGTGGGCGTGACCACCAGCTCGTAGCCGAACTGCTCGTGCTGCGGGTCCGGCCACAGCCGGGCCGGCAGCGGCACCAGGGCCGGCGAGATGCTGGCGACGGTGCCGACGCCGAGCTCGTGCTGGTCGAGGCGGGCGACGCGCAGGCGGCTGCCGACGGTCAGGAAGGTCAGCGCGTGTTCGGGCACGAAGGCGTGTACGCAGGCGGCGGCGGCGTCGACCAGCGTGGTGATGCTGGCGCCCGCGGCGAGGCCCTGGCCCGGCTCGGCGTCGAGCGTGAGCACACGCCCGGCGCGCGGCGCCAGCACGGTGACCGGCGCGCTGCCGTCGGCGGCGGCGAAGCGCGCCACCGGTTGGCCGGCGGCGACCTCGGCGTGCAGGCGCACCAGCAGCTCGGTGACGCGGCCCGGGGCCGGCGCCAGGACCGGGGTGCGCGCGGCGTCGGCGAGTGCTGGCAGCGGCGCTGCATCCGGCAGGCGGGTGGAGAGCCAGCAGAGGGCCGCGATGGCGCCGAGCCAGACCAGGAACGGCGTCAAGACGCCCAGGCGGGCCGCGGCGCGGGCCGCGAGCTGCGGCCGCGGCCAGGATGGGGTCCACTGGCCGTTCATGCCTCCTCCTGGTCGCTGCTGAGCAGCAGCATCACGTCGTGTACGCCGGGCAGCGCCCGCAGGTCGAGGATCAGCGCCTGCTGCGCCGCCGCCTCGAACAGGCGCACCTGGTAGCTGAGTTCCACTTCGCCGTCGCGGCGGGCATCCCGCACGCTGGTGCGGGTGGCGCGGCGGCAGTAGTGGGTGAGCACCCGCTGCAGCAGCGCATCGGCGCTGCCCTGCGCCGGCACGGCGAGCCGCAGCACGCCGTCGTGCCCGCGGCGGGCGCCGAAGCCGACGCCGTAGAGGTAGCCGGCGATGGCGAGCGTGGTGGTGGTGCCGACGATCGCCAGCATCGGGTTCGCCGTGCCGACGGTGATGCCGATGGCGACGGCGAGGAACAGGAACACGGTGTCGCGGCTGTCCTTGATCGGCGTGCGGAAGCGGATCAGGGCCAGCGCCCCGAACAGGCCGAAGGCGCGCGCCATGCTGTCGCCGACCGCGAGCATCACCAGCGCCACGATCACGGCGAGCAGCACCAACGCCTGCACGAACGAGCGCGAGTAGCTGGTGCCGTGGTGGGTCCAGACGTAGACCCAGGCCACGGGCTTGGCGAGCACGAAGGCCAGCAGCAGGTGGAACAACACCACCGTCGGGCTCGGCATCACGAAGTCACCGAGGTGGGAGAGCAGTTCGGCCATGGTCACGTTGCGCGTTGGTCAGTCCTGGCGGCGCGCGGTGGGTTGTAGCGAGTCGAGGCTGTTGCAGTACTTGGAGAACGAGCGGCGGCGCAGCTCCACCTGCTGCACGAGCTCGTTGAGCCAGCGTGGCTCCCGGTCG
>JAEUHT010000179.1 GCA_016793265.1 Planctomycetota bacterium | reverse complement strand
TCCCATCGACGGCGTCGCGGCGGCAGCTACCATCCGGGGATGTTCACGGGTCTCGTGCAGGCGGTCGGCGCGGTGCGCGCCCGCACCGCGGTCGGTGACGAACTTCGCCTCGATGTCGACATCCGCGGGCTCGGCGGGGCGTTCCGGCTCGGTGATTCCATCGCCTTGTCAGGCGTCTGCTGCACGGTCATCGACTTGCGGGACGGCGTCGCCGGCTTCCACCTGAGCCGCGAGACGCTGGTGCGCACGTGGCTCGGCGCAGCGAAGGTCGGCGACCAGGTCAACCTCGAAGGCGCGCTGCGCGCCGGCGAGCCGCTCGGCGGTCACCTCGTGCAGGGCCACGTCGACGGCGTCGGCCGCGTCGTCGGCGCGATCGACCGTCACGATGGAGGCGACCTGTGGGCCGAGGTGCCGTCGGCGCTGCGGCGTTACTGCGTCGAGAAGGGCTCGATCACGCTCGACGGCGTGTCGCTGACCATCGCCGGGCTCGACGGCGACAAGCTGCGCATCGCCATCATCCCGCACACCGCGCAGGTGACGACGCTCGGCAGCAAGCGACCCGGCGACCTGGTGCACGTCGAGGTCGACGTGATCGCCAAGTACGTCGAGAACATGCTGGCGGCGCGCTTTGGCAGCGCTGGCTGATCAGCGGATCAGCGCGCCGCGAGGTCGAGCCGCGCGCCCGCGGTGAGCCAGCGCGGCGTCGGGGCGGCGCGGTCGGCGTTCGGGCTGCGCGTGTCGAACACCACGACCTTGCTGGCGCCGAGTACTTCGAGCTGCGTGCCCTGCACGATCGCCGCGGTGCCTTCGTCGATGCCGAGCCCGACCCAGCCGGGCAGCTTCGCCATCAGTCCGTCGAGGTCCGCGGTGCGTTCGCGGGCCAGGAGGTGCTGGTCGATGGCGACGCCGGGCAGGAAGGCGAAGCCGCGGTCGTAGCCTTCGCACCACATCTCGGTGTTGCCGAGCGGATCGCCGCGCACGAGGAACTCGCCCTGGATGGTGGCGCCGGCGGCGCTGCCGCCGATGACGCCACCGCGCTGCAGCACGGCGTGGAACGCGGCGATCGCCGGCGTGCCGGCGAAGGCGTCGACGAGGCGCCATTGGTGGCCGCCGCCGAACCACACCGCGGTGGCGTCGTCGAGCAGCGCCAGCCTGGTGGTCGTCACCTCCCGCGGCGACGCGCAGTCGAGCGGGCGCAGGTCGGTGACTCCGCGCAGGCGCAGCAGCTTCTCGATCGGCTGCTCGCCGCGTTGGCCGGGTGGCAGAGCGCTCGGCACCAGCACGACCTTGGCCTTGGCAGCGCCGCCGGCCAGTGCCAGGAAACGGTCGACGATGTCATCGCCGAGGCGGCCGCCGCCGACGAGCACGAGCGCGCCGCGGGGGACGTTCGGTGAAGCCTCGGGGCGCGGTGGGGCGACGAACGCGGCCCGCGCCGCGGCCGCACGCTGCCAGCTGACGAGGTCGGCCTGATCGCCGGCGCTGAGTTCGACGACACGCTGAGCGTGGCCGTTGCCGGCGGCGAGCACGAGCAGCGCCAAGCTGTCGCCGAGCACGCGCAGCTCGCGGCCGCGGATCTCGACGGCGGTGCCCTCGTCGACGCCGATGCCGAAGTGGCCCGGGTGGTCGCCGAGCACGCGCAACAGGCGCGGCAGCCGATTGCGCCGCAGGAAGTGCTGGTCGCTGATCGCGCCCGGCACCAGGTCGAAGCCGGTGGCCACGATCGGCGTCTGCAGGCCCGATTCGATCATCGTGCGGGTCTGGATCGCGGTGCCGGCCGAGGTGCCGCCGACGACGCCGCCGCGCGCCAGCAGCGCCTGCAGCTCGCGTTCGACGCGGGTGCCGAGGTAGGCGTCGGCAAGGTTCTTCTGCACCCCGCCGCCGAGCCAGACGCCGGTCGCCGCGCGCAGCGGGGCGGTGAAGGCCTCGTCGTCGGCCATGGCGCGGTCACGCGTGTGCAGCAGCTCGAACCGGAAGCCCGGGTGGTCGTGTTGCCAGCGCCGCCGCACACCTTCGAGCTCGTCGGCGTCGTCGACGCTGCCGCTGGCGGTCGGGATCAGCACGATGCGGGCCTTCTCGCTGCCGCCGGCGAGCTCGAGGAAGCGCGCATAGACGGCCGCGGGCAGCTTGCCGCCGCCGCCGAGCAGGCGCGTGCCGGGCAGGCCACCGGGGTCGATGGGGCCCTGGCCCGGCATCACGACGAGCAGGAACGGGAATACGAGGCCGAGGTAGCGCCGAGGCATGGCGCCGCAGGATAGCCCGCGGGGTAACATCCGCCGCCGCCGCAGTCCATTGGCGGCGCCGATGCCCGCCGCAGAACCCGAAGCCGACCTGCCGCTGATCGTCTTCGACGGCCACTGCAACCTCTGCAACGGCGCCGTGCAGTTCGTACTGAAGCGTGACCCGCGGGCGCGCTTCCGCTTCACGGCGCGCGAGTCGCCGTACGGCCGCGCGCTGCTGCAACGCCTCGGTTTCACCGGGCTGCCCGAGACCATGCTGGTGGTGCACCGCGGCCGCGTCCGCATGCAGTCGGCGGCGGCGCTGGCGATCGCGCGCGGGCTGCGGTTGCCGTGGCCTCTGCTGAGCGTGCTCTGGCTGGTGCCGGCACCGCTGCGCGACCTCGTCTACCGCTGGATCGCGAAGCACCGTTACCGCTGGTTCGGCCGCCGCGAGGCCTGCTGGGTGCCGACCAAGGAGCTGCGCGCGCGCTTCCTCGACGAGGCGCCGGCGGGTTCGGGTGGCAGTTCGGGGGAATGCGGAACGTGATCCGCTCTGGCTCGCAGCGCAGGTCGTGCAGGTCGTGCAGATCGTGCAGATCGTGCAGATCGGTGCCTCGCGGTGATGTCAGCGCGGCGCCGCCTTGGCCGGCACGACGGTCGGCGCCGGCAGGTCGAGCCCGGCGAGCTGTTCCTGGATCTGCCGCGCGTCGCCGACCAGCACCAGCACGCCGTGGTCGAGGTCGAGGTCGGCGCGGGCGTGGTCGTTCAGCGCCGCGACGGTGACACCGGCGAGGGCCGCGAGGTCGTGGTCGATCTGCTGCGGCGGCAGGCCGTTCTCCATGTAGGTGGCGGCGCTGCCGAGCAGGCCGCCGAGGGTCGTGTAGTCCTCGGCGATGCCGCGGCGCAACGTCGCCTGCGCCTTCGCCAGTTCGGCGGCCGTGATGTCGCCGCCGGTCGGGGCGCGCAGGCGGGCGAACTCGGCCAGGAACTCGCGCAGCGCAGCGCCGGTGACGGGGGTCTCGACGCTGGCGCCGGCGACGAACGAACTGCG
Organism: Planctomycetota bacterium; assembly: GCA_016793265.1. Taxonomy (GTDB): domain Bacteria; phylum Planctomycetota; class UBA1135; order UBA1135; family UBA2386; genus JAEUHT01. Next base: position 4,106 of record JAEUHT010000179.1, on the reverse strand, counting down.
GCGCGGACCGGCTTGGAAGCCCGCGTAGGCGCCGTAGGTGAAGCCGTGCCGTTCGCGCAGGTTCTGGTTGAGGCGCGAGGTGAAGCTGCCGCCGAGCAGCGAGCTCAGCGCCTGGCGGCGCAAGCGGCCGTCGTCCTGGTAGTCGGGGGCGGGCGCCAAGAGGTGCACCACGGTCTGCGCGGCGTCCGGGCGATCGACCAGCAGCACGCGCAGCGGCGCCGGCGGCAGCGCCGGCGGCAGCGGTGCCAGGATCGTCCTGATCGCGGCGCCGGCCGGCTCCCAGTCGCCGAACGCGGCGTCGAGCGCCGCCTTGGCCTGCGCCGCGGTCAGGTCGCCGGCGACCAGCAGCGTGGCGTGGTCGGGGGCGAACAGCGCGCGCTGCACGCGCACGACCTGTTCCAGTGTCGCCGTGCGCACACCTTCGAGCGTGCCGCCGGCCGGCCAGCCGTACGGATCCCCATCGCCGAACAAGGTGCGAATCGCCACGCGCGCCGCGGTCGATCCCGGGTCCTGTTCGGCCTGCAGCAGGCGGCCCAGACGCAGCTTCTGCACGCGGTCGAAGTCGGCCTGGCGGTTGTTCGGCCGGCGCACGGCGTCGGCGAAGCGCCGCGCCGCGGCGGCGAGGTGACGCGCTGGCGTGAACAACGAAGCCCCGGCGCCATCGTGGTCGGCCCAGGCGGACAACGAAGCGCCGAGGCCTTCGAGCTGCTGGGCGAACGCCGCGGCGTCGAGCCCGGCAGCACCTTCGTCGAGCAGGTCGGCGGCCAGCGCCGGCAGGCCCTGGTGCTGCGCATCGGCGAGCGGGGCCGGCGGTGTGATGGCGAGCCGCACGTTGACGAGCGGCAGGTCGTGGCGCGGCCACAGCAGCACGCGCAGGCCGTTCTGCAGCCGCAGTTCGTCCGGCATCGGCGCGCGGAATGTGTTGGCGCCCAGCTCCGCCGGACGGACATCGCGGTTCGTCGGCAGTGCCTCGCGGTCGAGCGGCAGCACGCGCAGGATGGCGCGGCGATCGCCGGGCAGGAACTGCTGCAGCGCCGCCGCCAGCGCCGCCGGCGTGATCGAGCGGTAGCGCGCGAGGTCGTTGGCGAACGAGTCGGGCTCGCCGTAGAGGTACTGATAGCGGTTGAGCTGATCGGCGAGGCCGGCCAGGTGCTGCAGCCGGGCCAGCATCGCCACCTCGCGGCCCAGGTTGCGGCGCTCCAGCTCCGCCGCGGCCACCGGTTCGCGGCGCAGGCGGTCGAGCTCTTCGTCGACGACGGCCTCGAGGCGGTCGAGGTCGGCCCCCGGTGCTGCGTAGACGTCGATTTCGAACAACGAGCCGAGCATCAGCTCGTCGAGGTAGGCGTGCACGCTGACCGCCAGCCCCTCTTGTTCGACGAGGCGGCGGTAGAGGCGGCTGTCCTTGCCGTCGGCGAGCACCTCGGCCAGCAGGTCGAGCTCGGCGGTGCCGGGCTGGGTCGCCGCCGGCGCGTGCCAGGCGAAGCGCACGAGCGGCAGCTCGACGCGGTCAAGCTGCGTCTGCCGCACGACGCGGTCGAGTGCGGTGGGCACCACGGCGCGTCGTGTCGGTTCGGGGCCGCGCGGGAGGTCGCCGAACAGCGCGGCGATGCGCGCCTTGGTGGCGGCGGCGTCGAAGTCCCCGGCGACGACGAGGCTCAGGTTGTTCGGTACGTAGAAGGTGGCGAAGAAGTCGCGCACGTCGTCGACGGTCGCTGCTTCGAGGTCGTGATGGCTGCCGTAGACGGTCTCGCGGTAGGGGTGCCCCGGCGGGAACAGCAGCGCGAACGTCGCCCGCTGGGCGCGGCCGTAGGGCTCGTTCTCGACCTGCTGGCGGATCTCGTTGCGCACGACCTCACGCTGGCGGTCGAGCTTCTGTTGGTCGATGTTGCGGCCGAGGTCCTCGAGGCGATCGGCGTCGAGCCACAGCAGCGTCGGCAGCAACGACGACGGGCCGACCGAGAAGTAGTTGGTGCGGTCCTCGGTGGTCGACGCGTTGTTCTCGCCGCCGCCGGCCTCCATGATCGTGTCGAAGTCGCCGTTCGGCACCCGCTGCGTCCCCATGAACATCAGGTGTTCGAACAGGTGCGCGAAGCCGCTGCGGCCGGCGGGCTCGTCCTTGGCGCCGACCTTGAACCACGAGTTGACGGCGACGATCGGCGCCTTGTGGTCCTCGTGCAGGATCACGGTGAGGCCGTTCGGCAGCACGTACTTCTCGTAGTGCACCGATTGGGCGGTGAGGCCGGCGGCGCTGAGGGCGACGGCGGCGAAGGGCAGGAGGTGCGAACGCGGGCGGAGCAGCGGACGGTTCATGAGCATCTGTGGGCGTGGCGACGCGCTGGCCATCAACCCGCGCCGCGGCGCCGGCGTCAACCATTCGCTGCGTGCGAGGCTGCCGACGGTGAGCTGCAGCGCCTCGATCGCTGCCAGGCCGCTCCCGGCAGACTGCGCCGCCCCAGCCGCTGCGGGCGCGCCCGAGCCTCCGCCGATAGCCTGGGGACCCGCCATGAGCTTGCTCCCCTCGCTGTCGCCCTTGTTCGCCACCTGCTGTGGCTTCGGTGTCGCCCTGGCCCAGGCCGCCGTGCCCTCGACCACCTTGCCGGCGGCCGACGGTTGGCGCGCCGAGCGCATCCACCACAGCGACGGCGGCGTCTGGTATCTGCACGTCGACAAGGTCGTCGGCGACTACGGCCAGAACGACCTCATCGCCGCCGACGACAAGGGGCGCTGCTCGCTGCTGACCGTCTACAGCGGCCAGTGGACCGCGACCTCGGTCGTGTGTGATGGCCTGTGGCTGGCGCCGACGCGCGCGGCCGACGTCGATCCGCGCGTGCCGGGCAGCGAGCTCTACGCCGCCGGCCGCGCCGGCTCGGTGCACCAGGTGACGCGGCGCAGCCAGCCGTTCGCGCGGTTCACGCTCGAGAGCCGCGAGATCGGCCATGCCGCCGGCGAGGAGTTCCACGCCGTGGTGGCGGGCGACTTCGTGCCGGGCGGCGCCGACGAACTGCTGGCGTTCGCGATCTCCGGCGCGGTCTACCAGCTGCTGCCGCAGCCTGATGGCGAGGCGTTCTCGATGCGGAAGGTCGCCACCGTGCAAGGCCGCGTGCGCGACGTGGTCGTGCTGCCGGGTGAGGCCGGCGCCCCAGCGACATTGTTCGGCGTCAGTCGGTCCGGCGACCTGCTGCGGCTCGGGCTCGGCGACGGCGTGCTGCATCACACGGCGATCCTGCACGAGGACAGCGGGCTCGGCCGCATCACCGCGGCGAAGGCCCGGCCCGGCGTGCTCTACGTGACGCGCGACGATGGTGTGGTGGTGCGCGTGCAGCTCGCGGCCGATGGCGCGGTGCAGCGCGAACCGATCTTCGTCGGTGGGCTCGGGCTGCGCGGCATCGCCGCCGGGCGCTTCTTCGCCGACGATCGTGAGAGCGTCGCCACCTACGGCTACGACCGCACGGTACACCTGGTCCACCGCGTCGCCGGGGGGGCTTGGCAGGCCGACGCGGTCTTCCAGGGCGAGCAGAAGGGGCACTGGCTCGCGGTCGGCGAACTCGATGGCCGCAACGGCACCGACGAACTGGTCGCCTCGGGTTTCGACGGCGACATCGTGCTGCTGTCGCGCGCGCCGGGTTACGCGCTGCCGGGGGTCGCCGTGGCCGCTGCCGAACGGCAGCCGGCGGCGCCCGCGGCCACCGGGCCGGCCGCGGTGCGTGTCGCCGCGCGCATCGGCGAGCGAGGCCTCGGCGAGCTGTCGCCGCTGCGCTACTTCGGTGGCTTCGAGAGCAAGACGCTCACCTACGAGACCCTGGTCGTGCCGGGAGCCGATGGTCGCCTCTTGCCGGGGCTCGCCAGCGGTTGGCGCATCGAGGACGGCGGCCGCACCCTCTTGCTCGACCTGCGTGACGGCGCCCGCTGGCACGACGGCACGGCGGTGACCGCCGCCGACGTCGCCGTGCACTGTCGCCGCTGGTTCGGGCTGCCCGAGCATGCCTGGTTGCGCAGCTCGCAGCTCGTGCGCAGCGTGCGCGCGACCGGGCCGCGAGAACTGCGCATCGAACTGGAGCGGCCGGCGGCGCTGCTCGCCGATCTCGCTGCGATCAACCCGGCGGCGG
>JAEUHT010000154.1 GCA_016793265.1 Planctomycetota bacterium | reverse complement strand
GGTCGCCGCTCGGCGCGGGTGTCGGCAACACGGTGTACGCGCTCGCCGTGTTGCCGAACGGCGACCTCGTCGCCGGTGGCCACTTCGACACCGCTGGCGGCGCCCCCGCGAGCCGCGTCGCGCGCTGGGACGGCGCTGCGTGGTACCCGCTCGGCGCCGGCATGGGCACCACCTACGCCCCCTACACCTACTACGACGTCGAGTCGCTGCTCGCGCTGCCCGACGGTGACGTGCTCGCCGCCGGCAGCTTCGACCTCGCCAATGGGGGGCTCGTCGACTGCGTCGCCCGCTGGAACGGCACCAACTGGGAAGCCGTCGCCGGCGGCGTCGGTGGCGGCGGTTCGGCCTTCGCCCTGGCGATGACGCCGACCGGACGCGTCGCGGTCGCCGGCTCCTTCAACCTCGCCGGCGGCGCCCCTGCGGGCAGGTTCGCGTGGCTCGACAGCAGCTGCCCCGCCGCGACGACGACGGTCGGCAACGGCTGCACCGGCACCAGCGGCCCGACCTCGCTGCAGGTCACTTCGCTGCCGTGGACCGGATCGACGCTCTCCACCCGGGCCACCGGCATGCCGACGCAAGGCCTCTGCCTCGTCGCCTACGGCCCCACTGGCACGTCGCTTCCCCTTGCCGCGATGCTGCCATCACCACCGAGCTGCCAACTGCTCGTACAACCGATCATGCTCGACCTGCAACTCCCCATCGCCGGGGCGGTCACGGCCCACCTGCCGATCCCAGACGCTTCATCGCTTGCCGGGATCACCCTGCTCGAGCAAGTGGTCGCTCTCGCCACGGCACCCATCGGAATCACCGAGGCCACGAGCACGAACGCGCTGCAGCTGACGATCGGCAGCTTCTGACGAACCCGAAGCGTCGGGAATCTCCTTTGGAGCGACCGCGGCGCAGCCGCGGGCCGCGCACACCCGAGTCCTCCCGGGCTTGCCATCGGCCGCCTGCCATCGCATACCGAAGCCGTACGGGTCTTCGTGAAGTCGGGGGTCATCCCCGGGGAACAAGAGCACCCCGTCCATGCCCCCTGGGGAGCAGGCCACCTCGTGTCCCGGCGACTACCATCCACTGCCGTTCTGAGGAGCGTGCCATGCCCACTGTCCGACGCGTCGCCGTCCTTTCGTCGCTGGGACTCCTGCTGCTCGGGAACTGTGGCGGACCTCCTCAGCTCACCCTGCCCGACACAGCCGATGGCGCTGCCAACCTGTTCGTCGCGCAGTTGCGCGTCGGCAACGCCCACGTCGTGTGGGACCTGCTGCCACCGACCTACACCAAGGACCTCGCCGAAATCGTGCACACGTTCGGCGCGAAGCTGGACCCGGAGCTGCAGGCCTCAGCCTTCGGCGTTCTCGACAAGGTCGTGCAGCTGATGCAGTCGCGCAAGGACTGGATCCTGGAGGGACTGCGGGTGCACGGCGAAGGACTCCCTGTGGCGGCGAAGCTGCCGCACCACTGGGACGGGCTGCTCGGCCTCGCCAAGGCAGTCGCCGGCTGTGGGCTGCGCGACCCCGCGCAGGTGCGGTCGCTCGACGTGAGCGGGTTCCTCGCGGGCCCGGGGTCGGCGATCCTGCGCGCTTTCCGGCTGAGCTCCCCTCTGTTCGGGAACGACCCCTTCGCCAAGCTCGAGAAGGTCTCGTTCACGGCCACGCCGCTGGCCGACGGCGGGGCTTCCGTGCAGCCGATGATGGACGGCAAGCCCGACGGGCGACCCGATCGGTTCGTGCGTGTCGATGGCCACTGGCTCTTCGCGGACATGGTCAAGGACTGGCCCGACATGATGACCGAGGCGCGCCAGGGCATCGCCGCGATGGACCTCGCGAAGGGGAAGCCCGAGGCGATGGCGGCCCTCGCCGAAGTGCACGGGGCGCTCGACCGCATGCTCGCCGCACGGGATTGGCAGGTGTTCCAGCGCGAGTTCACGGCAGCGCTGCAGCGCGCCGGCGGCCTGGACCGCGTGCTGGGCTGGATGCGCTGAGAACCCCGGGGGATCGACACCAGCGGACGCGCGGGCTGGCCGCCCACGAAGCCACGGAGCTGCTTCCGCGGCTTCGCGGCGTGGTTCTGCGGCTCCTTGATGGAGCGCCTGTGCGCACCGTGGGGGGGGCGCGGGCGGGAGAATGGTGGCGGCGGGTTCCGCGTGGTCCGGGATCGCCGCTGGGACTTCCTGCACCCTCATCGCCGCATCGAGGCAGGAGCCGCAGCGGGCGCGCGCGCGCCGAGCGTGCGCACCGCGCGCAGCAGCAAAGCGGTGGCGGTGGCGGGCGCGAGCGCGCTGACCGCGCGCAGCACGATGGTCGCGACGTCGTTGCCGAAGCCGACGACTGCGACGTGCGTCAGCGAGAACAGGGCGTCGAGGCCGGTGGCGAACGCCACCGTGACGACCGCACGGCGCGTCGGGTGGCGGGCGGCCCGGAACGCGAGCCAGGCCAGCAGCAGATCCCAGGCGACGAAGCCGCCGAGTGCCGGCGGTGTCAGCGCCAACCGCGCGCTGTGGCCGCCGAGCAGGAGCGCTGCCAGCGTGATCGCCCACGGCAGCAGCAGGATCGCGATCAGCCAGCAGCAGCCGTTCGCGCGCTGCAGCAGCGATCGCGCGGCGAAGCGCAACAGGTGATCGCCGGCGAAGGCGCGCAGCGCGTCGAGCAGCGCCGTCGCCGGTCGGCTCGGGCTCACCAGCCAGACCGGCTCCAGGCGGTGGGGGTGCAGTCGTCGTTTGAAGCGCGCCAGCGAGTCGAAGTGGTAGAGCGGTGCGGCGAGACGGCGCACCAGGCGCAGCGGCCAGACGACCGGGCCGGAGAGCGGCAGCAGGCCGAGCGAGATCGTGGCGTCGGCACCGGCGTCGCGCAGCGCGGCGTCGAGCAGCAGCTCGGTGGTGCCGTTCGGGGCCGTCGCCGCGCGCAGCGTGTGTTCGACCAGCCAGCCGTTCTGCGCCGGCGCCGGCACCAACGACAGCAGCGACAGCGGGCCGGCTGGACCTTCGGCGAGGTAGTAGCGGTGGTGTTCGTGGCCGGCGAACGGTTCGGCGGCGGCCAGGAAGCTCATCGCCTCGAGTTGTCGCGTGCGCAGCCACTGCGCCAGCAGGATCTCGGCGGCGGCGCGTGTCGGGGCTCCTGGCCGCATCTCCTCGGCGGCGAGCCGACGCACGCGCACGCCCTTTTTGCCGGCCCTGCGCAGCTGCTCGCGCAGACGGCGATGCATGGCGAGCGTCGCCGGCCACCGCCGCGCCTCGAACAGTGCCTGCTCGCCGATGCACAGCGCGTGCAGGTGCTCGAGGCCGCGGCGGTCCTCGACGGCGAAGAACACCGCGCGCCGCCCCGCCGCGCGTGCCGCCGCGACGAACGCGTCGGCGGTGGCGGCGACGTGTGCTTCGTCACACCACGGTGCGCCCGCTGCGACCCACGCGGCCGACGTCAAGGCGTGGCCGACGCCGCCGTGCGGGCCGCGCCACAGCCTGCCCCACGACGCCAGGCACTGGAAGGCGACGAACTCGCGGCCGCGCCGCGACAGCAGTTCGAGCATCTCGTCGCGGTCCTCGCTCACGTGGTCACCATAGGTCGTGCACCGGGGAGCGTCGACCTCGTCGTCCCGCCGCGCTGGAGCGTCGTCGCGCCTGCGCGTGGTTGCCGGCGATTCGAGCCGGTGCCTCGTGCTGATCGCGGTGCCGTGACCAAGGTGTGGTCGCAGTGGGGGAGCGGTGCGTCCGGAGGGCGCGAACTTGGCGGCAACGCGCCCGCAACAGGCTCTCGCGACTGCCGGACGGGGGCGTGGGCTGGATCGCCCAGCTGCAGGCCGAGAAGACGGCGGCGCGCGAGGTGGATGCGGTGCCGCTCTTGCCCGCGGTGCGCAGCTGGCTGGGTGGCTGGCTGGAGCGCAGCAGCGCGGTGGCGAAGGCGCTGCCGAGCCGGCGGGCGCCGGTCGAACCTCTCGACCGTCTGCTGGTCGACGTGCTCCGCGGCTGAAGCGCCCTTGCGTTCCTTGCCCGTTGCCGGCCGCGGCTCACCCGTCCTTGACCTCGAGCTGCAGCCGGGCCTCGGCAGAGACGCCGCCCGGCCGCACGGCTCGCACCCAGACCACGAACGTGCCTGCCTGCGCGAACGTGTGCTGCATCTCGGGCGCCGTGGTGGTCGCCTCCGGCAGGCGCGAGCCGCCGAAATCCCAGTCGTAACGGCTGCCCTTCTGGTCCTGGCTGCAGCGGAACGTCACCGCCGCGCCGGTCTTGGCCTCCTTCGGGCCGTCGAGCACGAGTGCGGCCTTCGGCGCCGTGGTCTTCGTCACCCTGTGATAGCGGCCGCCCGTCAGCTTGCCGAGCGCCTGGATGCGGCCGTCGGGCCAATACACGATCACGTCCTGCACGGCGCCGCCGCGGCCGAGGCCGAAGTGCACGCGGCCGTCGTTCTGCTGCGTATGGCTGCCCATCGTCGTCGCCAGCTGCCGCAGCTGCACCTGCTGTTCCTGGACCAGCAGCACCTTGGTGCCGATCGTCTGCTGGCCCTTCTGCAGCGGCAACCACAGGCCGAGCCAGTCCTGCGGCGGGCTGGTGTTGGCCAGCACGTGCACCGCGGCCGGTCCACCCGGCTTGTCGGCGCCACTGACGATCAGGTCGAGGCGGCCGTCGCTGTCGAGGTCGGCGAGCACGCCGCCATAGCCGCCCCAGAACTGCACGCCGGCGGCCTTGTGCGTCTCGGTGAAGGTGCCACCGTCATTGGCGAACAGCAGGTCGTACGAGTAGTCCTCGGTGCCGTAGACCTGGTTGCAGAACACGTCGACGCAGCCGTTGTTGTCGACGTCGCCGCAGGCCGCGTTCGACCACAGTTCGTCGCCGCGGTAGACCTTGGCGTCGCCGATCGGCTTGGTCGGGATACCCATCGCCGTGCGCTGGTCGGTGAAGTGGAAGGCCGGCGGGCCTTCGTTGCGGAAGACGTTGGAGTCGTCGCACACATAGCCGCGGACGTCGATCTCGCTGCCGAGCACCTTCTGGAATTCGGGGTCGACCTTGCCCACGTACTTGTGTGCGAGGTTGGCGACGAACAGGTCGAAGTAACCGTCGTTGTCGAGGTCGGCCCACGAGGCGCCGATCGTGTGGCCATGGTGGAAGCCGATCTTCTGGTTGGAGCCCGGCACCGTGAACATGGCCTCGTCGAGCTTGCCGGCGACGCCGTAGGCGACGCCGACTTCGGTCAGCTTCTTGCCGTCGTTGCGCCACAGGCAGTTGGCGTCGAGGTGGTAGTTCCCGGTGTAGACGTCGTCGTCGCCGTCCCAGTCGAAGTCGCAGAACACGACCGAGCGGCCATAGGCGAGCCGGTCGACGCCGAGTTCCTTGCCGACGTCGCGCATCTTCGCCACCGCGGCGAGCTCCTTGTCCTTGGTCCGCTTCGCCAGCCCGTCCTTGCGGCGCGCATTGAGGAACACCGACTGCGCGAAGTGCGCCGGCGGGTTGTATTCGTTGTTGCCGCCGCCGAAGAGGTCGAGGAAGCCGTCGCCATCGAGGTCGCCCCAGGCGATCGCCGAGGCCGAGCCGTGCGGCAGCGCGATGCCGAGCACCTTGGTGAAGTCGACGAAATGGCCTTTTCCGTCGCCGAGCCACACTTCGCCGGAGGTGGTGCCGAAGTCGAGGTTGCCGTCGAGGTCGAAGTCGAACCAGCAGCCGGCCGGGCCGCGTGCGGCGGCGAGCCCGGCGGCGGCCGTGACGTTGGTGAAGCGGATCGCGCCGGACTTGCTGTCGTTGGCGAACAGCAGGTGGCCGTCGACCAGCAGATCCGGGTCGCCGTCGTTGTCGAAGTCGCCGCAGCCAAACAGGTGCTCGCCCGGCGGCAGGTCGATGCCGGCCGCGGGGCCAGCCGGTTCGAATCGTGGCTCGGGTGCAGACGGCGCCTCCTGCGCACGGAGCGAGGCGAGCAGGAGGCCGAGGTGGGACAGCAGTGCCGCGCGCGCGTGCCGCATGCGGGCACGCTACGCCGCGCCCGCGCAGCCGGCAAACGCGCGCGCCGCCGGCGGGAGGCGTGGTGGGCGACGTCGACAACGCCCCAGCGGAGTGATGTGGCACGCCGCCTGGAGACGAGGTCGTTCAGCGGATCTCGTGCGCCAGCACGTAACGTTCGACGCCGGCCTCACCGAACACGAAGATGGCCTCGCTGGTCGCTGCCGCGGCCGACTCATGACTCGAGCCGAGACGACTCGAGGTCCGGCCGCTCCAGACCGGCGGGTTGAAAGCCAGCGAGGCCCACAGACCCTCGCCCGCGCCGGCGAACAGCTGCCCGGCCGTCGCCACGAGCCAGGTGGCGCAGAGGTTGGCGTCGGGAGTCGTGGTCCAGAGGCCGGTCGCCGGATCGAACACCTCGACGCGATTCTCACAGACGCCGGGGCTGCGCTCCCCGCCGGCGACGACGAGGCGTCCACCGAACGCCGCCGCCCGAGCGCCATGGCGACTGTGCAGCAGGCTCGGCTCCGTTCGCCAGGTGTCGGCGACCGGGTCGTACGACTCCACCGTAGAGAGCGGTTCGAACTCCGTTCCGGTGAGGCCGCCCACGACATAGACGCGCCCGCCGAGGGTCGCTGCGGCGATGCGGTGGCGCGCCGTCGGCATCGAAGCCCTCGGCGACCAGGCGTTCGTGGCGGGATCGTACTGCTCCACGGTCGCCACCAGGAAGCTGCCCGACAGCGGCGGTCGCGACAGTCCACCGATCGCGAGGATCCGACCGTCGAAGACCGCGGCGGCAAGGCCGCTCCGCGACACCGCGAGGGGCGCCATCTCGGCCCACGTCGCACTCGCCGGATCGAAGCGCCCAACGATCGGAGTGCTCGGTCCGGGGAACATGCCGAGATCCTGCCGCGAACCGCCGATCACGTAGGCCTGTTCGTCGAGCGCCACCGCCGCCGCGTCGCGCCGCACGACGAGGTCCGCGGGCATGCCGGTCCACGGGTAGGGCACGACGTCGACCGTCGTCGTCAGCGCGTTCGAGATCAGGCCGCCGGCGTCCGTGGTCCAGATCTCGACGGTGAACGTGCCGAGCTGCGGCAGCGGTACGACGGCAGCGCCCTGGATGCGCACCGTGGCCGCAGTCGCGGCGATCGCCAAGGTGCGCTGGTCGACCAGGAACCCGCCGGCGTCGCGCAGCACGAAACTGGCACTCGCGACGTCGCGGTTGGGATCGAACAGATCGAAGCCCACGGAGAACGTCGCCGGCGCCGGATCCTGATAGACCACACGCGGCGCCAGCTCGAGGTTGGCGATCGTCGGCGCAGTGCGCGCGGCACCGGTTCCGCCGCCACCGCCGCAGGAAGGCAGGACGATCCCGGCGAGGGCGAGCGAGGCAGCCAGCGGGCGGATGGAGCAGTTCATGTCGAGGGAATCGAGCGGCGATCATGCTACCGCGAAGCGGCCGGCCGCTGGTCGTTGGCCGGCTGCAGCGTGTGGGTGAGGGCCTGCTGCTGACCGGCCTGGAGGGGCGATGGCCGGCGAAGACGAGACCTCCCAATGACCTACCGTGTGACCACCGCCCTCCTGCTCAGCGCCGTTGCCACCGCCCAGACAGTCGTTCCGACCGTGTCGGCGCTACAGCCTCTGCTGGTGACCTCCACCTCCGCCACCACCCAACAGAACTCCGTGCCCGCCGGTCCGCTGCCAGCGTTTGGCAACCTGAGCGTGGCCGCTGCCTACGGCGTCAACGCCGACCGGACCTGGTCGGTGGTGGCCGACGACACGAGGGCCGTGGCCTCATTCGGTCATGAGCTCTCCGATGGCGTCGCCACTCGTGCACCAACTCCTTGATGAGGGTCGCACCGACGGCGAGCCCCTCGGTGCGCTGCTTCTGGGGCAACCTCGTCGCTCCGCTCCTCGGATTGCAGCTTCCCCCGAACCACGCGGTCCCCGGTCTGAGCCGTCAACTTGGCCATGCAGAGTGTCACCCATGTGCCCGGACAGAAGTGTCACCCATGTTCCCGGTTGCACCGCCCACACCATCCTCGTCACCTGGCAGAACGTGCAGCAGTACGCAGCGCCGACTGTCCTCAGCACCTTCCAGCTCTTCGCCGACGGCAGCGGCAACGTCGAGTACCGTTATCAGGCCTGCGCTTCGGCCGTCTCTGTGCTCACGGGCTGGAGTCCAGGTGGCGCTGCGCGGGATCGGGTCGGTGTCGACCTGTCGGTCGCCGGTCCGTTCGAGTGCCGTGCGGACTCGTTGCCGCTGCAGCACAGCCCCTCGGCGCGTCCGATCCTCGGTACGACGATCGGACTCGACACCACGGACGTGCCTGCCTCGAGCATCCTCGGCGCGACGATTCTCGGCGTCACCCAGTTCCATTCCGGCATCGACCTGACCTTCCTGGGCATGCCGCAGTGCGCGGCGTACGCGTCGCTCGACGTGTTCGCAACGGCGATCCCGAGCGCGCCGACGTTCTCCTACCCGTTGTCGATCCCTCACAACCTCGCCCTCGTCGGCTCGCACGTCTACACGCAGGGCATTGCGCTGGTCATGGGGCTGAATCCGCTCGGGTTCATCAGCTCGAACGGCGTCGATCTGTCGATCGGCGACCAGTAGTCGACAGCACGGTTGCATCTGTCAGGCCTGGGGCACGACCGTTACGGCAGACGCATCGGGTTGTTTGGCGCGGACCAAACGGGGAACGAGCTGGGCCCCGCCGGATCGATGGGCGGGCTGCCGCGAAGGCGGCATGCTCGCCCTCGCCCGATTGGAATGAGGTATGGGCAGATGAGGGGCATGCCGGCTGGTGAGCGTACGAGCCGCACCGCTACTTGCGGCCGCGACGCTTCGTGCTCCGTTTCGGCCCGCGGCGTCGGGCCACGCAGTTGTCACGCAGCCACGCCGCAAACGCTTCCTCCTCGAGGGTGCCGTCCGCGAGGCCCAACAGGAACGTCACGGCGTGCGCCGGCGGTGCTTGGAACGTGAGCCCATTGCGCTCGAGAAACACCGTCGTCGCGAGGAAGGCAGCACGCTTGTTGCCGTCGACGAACGGGTGGTTCTTGGCGATGCCATGCCCGTACGCTGCGGCCAGCCGACACAGGTCGGGTTTCTCGTAGGCGAACAGGTGCTGCGGGCGTGCCAGGGCCGACTCGAGCAAGCCGGGATCACGCAGACCATCCGAGCCCCCGAACAGGCGGACGCTGTCGGCGTGCATGGCCAGCACCGCGGCCCTGCTCAACCAGATCGGGGCCTTCACTTGGCGAGCTCGCGCAGGGTCCGGTTGTAGCGTGTCATCAAGGACCGTGCGGCGCGCATCTGCTCTTCGAATTCGCTGTCCTCGACCGAGAGCTGGTAGCCCTTGTCGTTCGGCAGCAGGGTCAGCCTGCTGCCGGCCTCGACGTTCAGCGCCTTGAGGACTTCGGCGGGCAGGAGCACGCCGTAGGAGTTGCCGATCTTGCGCAGCTTGAGTTCCATGTTGCCACGTAAGTTATAACGTTGGCGTCACGTTGGCAATGCCAAGCGGGCGCCAGGCCCCCCGGGAGTCGTCCGCCAACCTGCACCGCCGGCACCCTCGAACCCCGACCGTCCCGAGCGAGCGCTGCGGGTTCGCGGCCCGGCACACCGCCTGAGATGATCCCCTCCCTCGCATCGCGCTCTCGGTCGGCTCCTGGCATGTCGAGGTCCGCTTGACCGATGGGAGCCGCTTCGTCGGCACATTCCCGATCGACACGCTGCGCCCGACCCTGGCGCCGAGAAGCAGCACGTGCGCTGCCTGGGCCTTCTGCGCCGTCATGCCCGTCAACGTGATCGTAGCCGTGGCCTGGCGGCCTTCAGCGCGCCGCCGGAAGCGCCTGCTTCCTGCCGCTGATCGTCACCGTCTTCATGCGCACGAAGCCGAGCGTCAGGTGCGTGACCAGCCACTCGTGGAAGCCCGCGCTGACCGTGACGCGGAAGTCGGTGACCGCTGCACACGGGTTGCACGACTTCGTCAGCTCGGCGGCGACGTCCGGCTTCGACTCGCCGAACAGGCCGTGCACCCACATCGTGTAGTGACCGCGCACTTCGAACGGTTCGCCGCCGGCGTCCTTGCCTGGCGACGCCATCACCGGGAACGGCACCTCGGCGAGGTCGTACGGCACCGAGGCGCAGGCGGTCGTCAGCAGCAGGGCGAACAGGGCGACGAGCGTGGAACGCATCGCGCCATGTTCGCCGCGGCCCCTCGGCGAAACCACTTCGCGCTGCGTGGACGCGCAGGCCCGGTCACAGCGCGCCGAGGGTGGCGCTGACGCCGGTCGTCGTGAACCGGCTGCGTTGACGCGGGGCCCGCGCCGTGATGGTGATCGCGGTGGCGTGACCACGGGGATGTCGGGGCGGGGGAGCGGTGCGTCCGGAGGATGGTGGGGGTGGGTTCCGGGTAGTCCCGGACCGCAGCTTGAAGTTCCAGCGGCCTCGGCCTGCGGTCGCCCTGGTTCCGGGGGGTGGGCCTGTTGCATGCAGCCTCTCCCGTTGACGATCGCGTCGCCAACGGCACGATCCAGGAACGATGAAGGAACTCGGCGCGACCAGCGAGATCCAGCCGACCTCCGGCCGGTGCTTCACGGTCGTACTGCCGGTGGCGACGCCGCTGCGGTGGCCCGCCGGCTGCGCCGAATGCGGCCGACTGCGACCGGTCCGCATGTCGCGCCGACGAGTGTACTCGCCGCTGGCCGGCGGGCCGGCGCCCGGCATCGTCATGGTGCCGATGTGCACTCGCTGTCGGCGGCAGCTCGGCTTCTGGTTCGGCTTGCTGTGCATGCTCTGCGGTTCCGTGTTCAGCCTGATGAACGGAATAGGCAAGGCGCGGTACGGTGTCGGGCCGATGCTCCCCGCGTGCTGGAGCCGTGCCGCCTCCCTCCCGCTGCTGCTGGGCGGCTTCTGCATGATGTTCCGGTGCCGGTGCGCGCTCGATATCGCCGGCGACGGCCACGTGCTGCGCTGGTCGTTCCCGGACCTCGGCTTCGCCAAGCGGTTCGCGGCCGCGCATGATGCGCGCATCGAGCCACCTACTGCGTAGCCGGTGCAGCCGGCGGCGACACATGAGATCAACTCGGCGGGTGCCACGCGTGGCTCGGATGTCGCGGCGGAGCGGCGCCGAGCACCGCGGCCAGCACTTCGAGGCAAGTGCGCACGGCGTTGTCGTAGGGGGCCTGCGCCGCCAACGACCACCCCGAGGTCTGGCAGTGGGTGCGCAGCTTCAGCGATTCGCCGTCCTTGGCGCCGAACGTCTTGACGATGGACGGGCGCCGAACAGTGCGACGATGGGCGCGCGGTGCATTGCCGCGGCGACAGCGCGCCGTCGCCGCCGTGGTCGGGAGCTCGGTCACGAGCTCGGTCACGAGCTCAGGCGCGCGCCCACCAGGCGGGCGCCTGCACCATTCGCTGTCCAGCTTCGTCCCACAAGCGCAGCCGCAGGCACTTCCAGATCTCGTGCGGCCACAGCGTGGTGGTGTTCGGCTGCTGCAGCTCGGGGATCGCGTTCATCGCCTCGGGCAGGCGGTAGAACGGGATCTTTGGATTGACGTGGTGCACGTGGTGGTAGCCGATGTTGCCGGTGAACCAGCGCATCACCGGGCCCATCACCAGGTAGCTCGACGAGTCGAGCGCCGAGCCGACGAAGTCCCACTCGTCACCCGTGGTCAGCCGCACCTTCGGGAAGTTGTGCTGCGCGTAGAACAGGTAGGAGCCGAGCGCGCAGGCGATCGTCATCGGCACGATCACCAGGAACAGCAGCAGGGCCGGCGCGAACAGGGCCAGCGTGGTGACGAGGGCCGTGTGCACCAGGATGGCGACGCCGGAGTCGAGGTGGCGGCGCGGGTTCAGGAACAGCGGCCGGAGGCACATGCTGAACACGAACACCGTGAGGTAGCCGGCGGCGAGCGTCAGCGCGTGGCGCTGCATGATGTAGCCGAGGCGGGTGCCGCGACCGGCCTTCGCCCAGGCGGCGCTCGTCATCACCGGGAAGGTGCCGATGCTCTCCGGCTGGATACGGCCGACGTTGCGATGGTGATGATCGTGCGTCTGCCGCCAGACGCCGGCCGGGCTCAAGATCAGGATGCCGAACAGCTTGGCGCCCCACTTCATGCGGCTGGCCCCGCGCAGGATCGCGCCATGCTGCACGTCGTGGTAGATGACGAAGGCCCGCACCAGCAGCAGCGCGAAGACCACGGACTGCAGCAGGCGCAGCGGCCACCACGTCGTCAGCACGATCAGGGTCGCGCAGGCGACCAGGGCCAGCAGCGTGGTGAGGATGTGCCAGCGCGTGCGCGCGGGGTCTTCCTGGGTGTAGGACTGGCTCTGGCGGAGGATCGCGTCGGGACTGGACATCAACGTGCGGTGCGTGGCAGCAGCGGCCAACTGGTCCAGCCTGAGCCAAGTGGCGCGGACTGTAGCGAGCGAGCGCGCGCTTTCGACACGGAGCTCAGGGAATCCGCGGAGCTTCGTGCGCCTGCGCCTTTCGGCCACCGATGACGTTGCCGGGCTGGCAGCCGCAGCGTGATCCCGCGGCGTCCGGCAACTCGCGCCCGGGTGCCGCCGGTGGGCGCGGCAGGTCCGCATGGTGCGACGCGTCTCGGCGCCGTGCCATGGCCGGGTGCTGGTTCACTTGCCGGTCGGTGAGGGAACGCCGCCGGCTGCCTTGGGCTCGACCTTCTCCGGTGCTGCCGGCGTCGGCGCCCCTGGCGACCGCGCCTTCACGCCGCCGGCTTCGCGGCTGTATTCGAACGGCTTGTGGCAGCCCGGTGCGCAGCGGCCGCCGCTCGGCATCTGCTCCCAGCGGATCGGCAGCGCCCACGAACCGAAGCTGACGGTCGCGGCGACGTGCTTCTCCGTGTCGCCGCCGTGCATCTCGTGGCAGGCGCGGCAGGTCCGCCCCTTCTCCTTGTCGTTGACGTGCACCAGGTGCAGATTGCGGTCGCCGTCGCGGAAGCCGGTCTCGTCCTTTGCCTTCGTCACCTCGAACGCCTTCTTGTCGTGGCACTCGAAGCACAGCTCGTAGGCGGTGCCCTCATAGGGGGCGTAGAAGCGCTTCGGGAAGCCCTTGCCGAGCAGGCTCGGGTGCGGCGCCACGTGCGGCTTGTGGCACGCCGTGCACTTGCCCTCCTTGGCGGGGCCGTGCGGCCGCTTGTACTTGGCGACCTCGGCGGAGATCGGTGCCACCGCCTTGCCGCCGCTGGCGCGCGGCTGCGGCTTGTCGTGGCAGGCGGCGCAGCCGGCGGCTCCGGGCGTGCGCAGCAGCGACTCGTGCTTCGACTCGTGCGGGAAGTGGCAGTTCATGCACTTGCGCGCGCTGGTCATGGCGCCGTGCGGCGACTTGTTGTCGGCCACGGCCTTCGCCAGCTCCTTGTGGCAGGTGAAGCAGAGGTTGGGTTGCACGTCCTTGATCAGGTGTTCCTGCTCGCAGCCGTGCGGGTCGTGGCAGGGGGAACAGTCCATCGACATCGGCGCGTGCACGCTGTTGGCGGCGTCGACCGCTTCGCTGATGTCGCTGTGGCACTTGGTGCACAGCTCGACGGGCTCCAACGTCAGCAGCTTCGGCTGCTCGGAGGTGTGCGCCTTGTGGCAGGTGGTGCAGAAGCCCTCGGCGGCCGGGCCGTGCTGGAACGGCTTGCCGATCTTCTCCTTGATCGACTCGTGGCAGACGTAGCACAGCGTGGCCTCGTCGGCCGTGCGCAGCAGCGCCTTCGAACTGCCGTGGTGGGCGTCGTGGCACGAAGTGCAGTCCCCGGACTCGAACGGCGAGTGCAGCACGGTCTGGTTGTCGATCTTGTGGCAGTCGCGGCAGGACGCGCCGATGTCGTCGATCGGCGCGAACTCGTGCTTGGTCGGTTCCTCCTGCTTGTGGCAGGCGGTGCACTTGCCCTCGGTGACCGGTTGGTGCAGGAAGTCGCCTTGCGCGATCGGCTCGTGGCACTTCGTCGTGCAGCTGGCGGCGGGGTCGAGCGTGGCCGGCGGCTCCTGCGGCGCTGCGCTCAGCATGGGGGCGAGCAGCATGGCTGCCAGGTTGGCGAACAAGCGGAGCGGGGGCATCGGAACCTCAGGGTCAATAGGAGAGGGCGTTGTGGCTCTCGCCGTGGCAGATCAGGGTGCAGTTGCCGCGGCGCACGCCGGTGTCGACGAACCGCAGCACGCCGTTGCGCGGGCTCACGATCGACGTGTCGAAGTTGATCAGGTTGCTGTTGTTGACCTCGTTGCCCTGCCCGGCGGAGATGCCGTGGGAATCGTGGCAGGCGGAACACGGGGTGCGTTCCTCCACGACGTGCTTCCGGTGGTAGCGGAACGCGGACGACTCGGAGGTGATCGACGATCGGCTGTGGCACTTGTAGCAGAGCGCGTAGGCCGAGGCCGACTCGGTGGTGTTGTCGGTGGTCGTGTAGTTCAGCGACAGCAAGGGCCGGAAGGTCGAGCCGTGCGGACCGCGCGGCCCGGTGCCGCCGACGGACGGCGACGTGTTGCTGTCGTGGCAGTCGGTGCAGGCCATGCGGCTCGACACCGTCCATGGCGCGATCAGGCTCGGCACGCTGCCGTTGCGGCCGGGGCCTTCGATCGGGTGGAACGACGGGTTGCCGATCGCGAACTCGAGCCGCACGTTCGCCTGCGGCAGCTGCCGCGGCACGCTGACCACGTCGCCGTGGTTGTCGGCGTGGCACTTGTAGCAGAGCTCGTAGCCCTGGTTGATCGGCGCCACCGCGGCGCCGCTCGAAGCGATGCCGCTGACGCCGAGCAGCGGCCCGGCGACCCCAGGTGCTGGCGCCGTGCCCGCCGTCGCCTGGTGCGGGTCGTGGCAATCCTGGCACTCGGCGTGGCGGGCCATCGTCTCCGGGCGCTCGGTGGGGTCGTGCACGCCGAACGTCGCGGCCGGGCTGTGCGCCGACGGCTTCGCGACCTCGGCGGCGATGTTCTTCACGGCGACGTTGCCGTTGTGGCAGCGCAGGCAGTTCTCCTCTTCGCCGGCGAAGTTGAGCAGACGCTGGGCCTGGCCGGCGCCGTGCTCACGATGGCAGTTGGCGCAGCCGTTCTCGGCCACGGTGTCGAAGTGGTCGCCGGGCCACGGTGTCTGGCCGCTGCCGTTCCAGGTGCGTGGTGAGAGCGCGTGGGCGCTGTTGCTCCAGTGCGTCGGCTGGTGGCAGGCGAGGCAGAGCGCCGAGTTGCGGTTGCTGAGGTGCAGGAAGGCGCCGAAGGTGTTCTTGTGCGGATCGTGGCAGCTCGTGCACTGCACCTGTCCGGCGTCGTCGAGGTGCACGGGCTTCGTGATCGACAGCGCCGGCCGGTAGTCCGCGGCGCCACCGCCGCGTGAGGTCGCGTACGGGAACGACACCGGGTGGTCGTCGCGCAGGTTGGCGCCGAGGAAGCCCGGACCGCTGTCGAGATAGCCGTGCCCGGCCTGCATCTCGATCTCCTTGCCCAGACTGACGACCTTGCCGAGCGCGATGGTGCCGTCGTGGCAGGACAGACACAGCTTGGTGGTGCCGTTCGGTTGGCCGATCGACCCCTGGAACGTCGTGCTGGTGTAGGTCAGGTAGCTCGTCGTGGTGTCGTCGCGGTTCCACAGCGGTTGCTGCGTGCGGGATCGGTGCGGCGCGTGGCAGAAGATGCAGGCGTCGCCGTCGCTCGCGGCGCGGAATGCGCCGGGGCCGGAGGCCGACAGGTTGTGCTTCGTCATCAGGATCGACTCGCCTTGCTGCGCCACGAGGGCGCCGGCGGCGACGGTGACCATGGCGACGAGGCGCGGGAAGCTGGTGCCGTTCATGGGGCTCTCCGCAGGTACTGGAAGATCTGGACGCGGCTGTTGCCGCCGTCGCCGACGACGATGCGATCGGTGGCGTCGATGCAGATGCCGGTGGGCAGCTGCAGCGCGCCGAGCTCGCTGCCATGGCTGCCGAACGGCAGCAGCAGCTGGCCGTCGGCAGCGAAGATCTGCACGTTCTCGAACATCGCGTCGACCACGTAGACGTGGCCCTCGCTGTCGACGGCGATGCCCTTGGGGCTGGCGAAGTCGCCGGGGCCGCGGCCGACGCCGCCGAAGCTGCGTTGTGGTTGCAGGTCGGCGTCGAGCACCTGCACGCGGAAGTTCAGGCTGTCGACCACGAAGACGCTGCCAGCACGATCCACGGCGATGTTGGTGGGGAAGTTGAACTGGCCCAGGCCGGTGCCGCGCTCGCCTACCGTGCCCAGCCGGCGGCCATCCACATCGAGAGCCAGCACGCGGTTGCCGGTCGTGTCGACCGCGAGCAGGCGGGCGCGGCCGACATCCCAGGCGAGGCCCGTCGGGCGGCCGAGTTCCTGCGCATCGCCGAAGGCGCGCTGCACGGCGCCGGTGGTGTCGAACACGACGATGCGCGCGCGGGACGAATCGCTGACGAAGACGTGGCCGTTGCCGTCGAGTGCGACGCCGACCGGCGTGACCAGCGGTTCCGCTTCGCTGCCGGGGAACATGGTGTGGGCGCCGGTGACGAGGTCGATGCGATGCAGGGCGCTGCAGCCGGGGTCGGCGACCCACAGCGTGGCGGGCGCCTGCAGCGCCAGGCCAGTCGGTGTGACCAGCCCGGCGCGCGGGCGATCGGCCAGGAACGAGGTCAGGCTCGCCCAGAACCCAGGGTGGACCTCGACGTCGTCGGCGCCGCCGTAGGCGACGACGAACTCGATGCGCGCGTGCTCGCGCCTCGGCGGCCACAGCAGCGGTTCGGCAGTCCGGCGCAAGAAGACCGTCGGTCCGGCGCAGCCTGCCAGCAAGGCGGCGGCGGCGACGGCGAGCCAACGACAGCGGGCGAGCGGCATCAGAAGATCCTCCGGAACACGAGCTCGGCGTACAGCAGATCCTGGTCGCTCGCGAACTCGAACCGCTCGGACGTGTAGCGGATGTCCAGGGTCAAGGTGGTGTTGCGGATGCGGTAGTCGAAGCCGCCTTCGAGCATCCAGCCGGTGCCTTCGTCGCGGCGGTAGGTCACGTCGTGGTACTCGCCGCGCGCGTACAACTGCGTGCTGCGGTCGAGGTGCCAGTCGAGCGAGGTCGTCAGGCTGAAGCCCTGGTCCTCGCCGCCGAGCTCGCGGTAGCGCGTGCGGTACCAGCGACCGCCGTGGCTGATGCGCACCGTGTCGGACAGCGCGTAGCGCGACGCCGCGCTCAGCTGCGAACGCTCGTAGGAGCCGTTGCGGTTGCGGTAGTCCTCGTAGTCGGCGCTGACTTCCTGGTCCCAGTGGAAGACGCGCAGGCGGGCCGAGTCCCGCCGGGTGTCGGACAGGGTGCCATCGTCGGGCCCGGTGAGGATGGTCAGGTCCTCGGTCGCGTGATCGAGGTTGAGCGCGGCCCAGTCGAGGAAGTCGTAGGAGACGCCGACGTCCTGCTGCAGGCCCTCGTAGGTGCGGTCCGGGCTCGGCAGGTAGACGTAGTCGATCAGCAGCGCGGTGCCATCCGTGATCTGGCTGCCGACCGGGATCAGGAGCTCCGTGCGGCCGCCCACGAGCATGGGGACGAAGTCGATGCCGAGGCCGAAGAAGGTCGTGCCGAGGCCGTCGGTGACGACGATCGTGCCGTCGACGACGTAAGGGAACTGCAGCACCAGCGGCCGGGTGAGGTCGTAGGTGTGGGCTTCGTCGAGCACCGGCACGGCCTCGGTGCCGCTCTGTTCCTCTTGCCGGTACTGAGAAGGGTGGTAGTAGGCGCCGAACACGCCGAACGGCACCTTCTTGCGGTAATCGACCTCGAAGTCGGTCTGCAGTCGGTCGCTCTCGCCGGCGCCGTACTCGCCGTGGTACTTGCGGATGCCGACACCCGATTGCAGGCTGTCGTAGAGCTGGTGGTGCAGGCTCGAGGACAGATCGAGCGTGTCCTGGCGCGACGGCTGGGCCGTCAGCGCGGAGTCGATCTCGGTGTGATCGAGCGCGGCATCATGCTGCGAGTAGAGGCTCTCCAGCCACTGCAGGCGCAGCCCGGTGTTGACCTGTTCGTACAGCGTCTCGAGGTCGCCGGTCTGCTGGCGCCAGTAGCCACCGACGTGGAACTGGTGATCGCCGGCGCTGCCGAAGCGCGTCGCGTACTCGGCGCGGGCGAACGTCTCGTCGTAGTGGGTGCGGAACGAGACCTGGTTGATGTTGTTGTGCTGCAGCGTGTAGGTGATGGTGTTCCACTCGGTCGTGCGCGTGCCCTGCAGCTGCCATTGGTCGTTGTTCTGACGCAGGCGGTCGTAACCGTGGCCTTCGTACGAGTTGTTCTCGTAGTGCAGCACGCTCGGGATCCAGAACTCCTTGAAGCGCACGTCGCCTCCCCAGCTGGTGACGTCCGCCATCGAGGTGGCGAAGAAGCGCTGCCGTGTCTGCGTGCGACTGCGCCGGCCGAACACGTCACCGCTGGTGCCCTTCTCCTGCAGGATCTCGCCGCGCACGTCGCCGTAGAGGCTGACGCCTCGCGACTCCTGGTTCTCGGTTTCGCCTGCCGACAGCGTGCGCTGGTCGAACGAGACCTCGAGGCCGGCGTCGAAGTCGAACAACGCCGGGTGGTAGATGTCGCCGATCAGGCGACCGCCGACGATCTCGCGCAGCAGCCACTCGTCCTGGGCCAGGTGGGCGCCGCTCGCCGACGTGCTCGATTCGTCGCGGTACTCAGCGGAGAGGCCGAGCAGCCCGCTCCACTTGCGCAGGTGCACACCACCGGGCCGCAGCGGCGGCCCTTGTGCCGGCAGGCACGCCGACACCAGCGCACAGGTGATCGCGGCCGGGACCACGGACCTGCTGTCTCGGCGCCTGAGGGCGATGGGCGGCATGACTCAGTTGCCGCCTCGCGGCGGTGCGATCGCCGCCGCTGGCGCGGTCGACCCTGGTCGCGGCTCGGCAGGTGACGTCGAGGGCGGGGGTGACGGCGCGGCCTCCGGAGCTGGCGCGGCGGCGCCGCCGGAGCCATCCCATCCGGCCTTCAGGAAGGCACGCGCGTCGGCGGCGTGCGGGTCGTGGCATTCGCAGCAGTCGCGGTCGGCGTAGCCGGCGTGCTGCGCTTCGCTCGTCATCATCTCGGCGGTGTGGCAGGGCACACACAGGCCGCGCACCTTCGGCGTCAGCAACAGGTGCGAGTTGGTCGACGCGTGCGGCTGGTGGCAGCGCACACACTCGCCCATCAGCGCCGGGGCATGCTGGTAGGGCTGTTCGGTCAACGGGTGGCAACTGCGGCACAGCTGCTCGACGGGCATGCGCAGGGCGGCCGCATCGGCGACGTTGAACGACGTCGGGTCGCGCTGCTTGCGATCCATCGAGCTCTTGTGGCAGGCGTCGCACTTGCGGTCCGCGTACGGCCTGTGCATCTTCGGCAGCGTCGCCGGGTCCGGCTGCGGCGGCTGGTAGACGAAGCGCTCGGGCACCGGCGTGATGAGCTGCTCGGTGGAGACGGGCGCGTTCGGATCCGGCACGCCGTCGAAGAAGAAGCTCAGCACCTGGTAGCGGGTCGTCGCCGAGCAGGCGGCGAGCAGCCACATGGCCAGCGCCGCGCTGCGCCAGCCGGGTCGTCGCCGCCGGTGTCGCACTCTGCGACAACCCGAAGGGCCGACGCTCAATGCCGCTGTCGCGTCCTTCGATAGGTGTGCAGGGGAGAGACACATGGCTGCGTCTTCAGGGGTGGTGCTGGGCGGCGTCGGTTGGTTCCTGGCCTTGGTGCTGAACCACGGTGGTGGTCCAGGCTTGCAGGAACCGGGCAGTCGGTCGGCGTGCAACGATTGCCATCGATTCCCCGCGCGTACGAGCCATCCGATTGGAGTTTCGGTGGGGAAGGCTGTCGAGTTGCCCTTGGACGTAGGCGGCAGCGTCACCTGTACGACCTGCCACGATCCGGGTGCGCACTACGGCCAGGGCGTGCTCGGGTCGGCGCTGCGCTTGCCGACCGAGCGGCTCTGCCGCACCTGCCACGAGGAGTCCAGGACGATGACGCCGGTGGAACATGGGATCGCCGTCGGCCGTGCACACTTCGCGCCAACCAGCCCGCAGTTCGCCAGTGGCGGCCTCGACACGCTCTCGCGCGACTGCGTCGGCTGTCACGATGGCTCCGTGGCGAAGGGACACGGGCCCGAACTGCCGATCGGCGACGCGGCGTCGTCCCACCCGGTCGGCGTGCGCTACGAGCCGAACTCGCGGTCGGGCCGAAAGAGCCACCTGCGGCCGCGGCAGAGCCTGCCCCCGCAGGTGCAGTTGCCAGGCGATACGGTCGGCTGCGTGAGCTGCCACACGCCGTACTCGGGCGACGCCGCGATGCTGACGGTGCCGATCAAGCTCAGCGCGCTCTGCTTCGCCTGCCACGACATGTAATTGGCCTCTGGCACGATCGTTGGTCGGGCGGTAGCACAGCCTGCGAGATCCGCCCATGAGCACCGCGCGCGCCACCCTTCTCTCCGCCGTCGCCGCCGCTGCCTGCAGCGTGCTGCTGTCGCCCCTGGTCCGTGGCCAGGAGCCGCCGGCATCCGAGGTCCCGCCGGCGCCGACGCAGCCGGCCCAGGCCCAGGAGCCGCAACCGGAGCAGGATCCGGTCGTCGCCATCGTCGGCACGCTCGAACTGCGCGAGAGCGAACTGCTCGCCGAGCTCAACCGGCAGATCCCGCTGGTCTACTACCACCAGAAGGTCCCGCAGGGCCAGATGGACGAACTGCGGCGCAAGGCGCTCGACAAGCTGATCGAGAAGACGCTGATCTTCCAGGACGCGATCGCGCGCAACCTCAAGGTCAGCGACGCGGAGATCCGCGAGACGTTCCAGAAGACGCTGCAGGCGTCGGGCGAGGAGTTCCAGGACGTCAGTCCGGAGCGGTTCGAGCAGCTGCTGACGCAGTTCCGCGCGCTCGTGCGCAGGAAGCTGCTGATCGACAAGAACGAAGAGCGCTTCCGCAGCAGCATCCCGAAGCCCGACGAAGCGGCGTTGCAGGCGGTCTACGAGCGCATGGCCAAGGACAGCCCGGATGCGCTGCGTTCGCCCGCGGAGGCCCGGCTCCGCCACATCTTCATCGGCGTCGATCCGGCCTCGACCGACCAGGAGTACGACCGGCAGCAGGCGAAGATCGACGCCGTGGTCAAGGGGCTGCAGGAAGGGCGCTCGTTCGCCGAACTGGCGAAACAGTACAGCGAGGACGAGGCCGCCCAGAACGGCGGCGACGTCGGCTTCGTCAAGCAGGCCAAGTTCTTCAAGACCCGCCAGCTCGATGATGCCGCCTTCGTGTTGCAGCCGGGCGAACGTTCGCCGGTCGTCCGCACGATCTATGGCTTCCACATGATCGAGTGCGTCGCCGTGGTGCCGCGACGCCTCTACACGATCGACGAGACGCGGCCGCTGCTCGAAGAGTGGTTCTCGACCGAGCACCATCGCAACCGGCGCGAGATCTGGCTCGCCGAAGTGCGCGAGAAGATGGGCGTGAAGATCCTGGCGCTGGACCTGCAGGGGCCCGTGCCGTCGAAGGGCCAGCCGATACCGGCGCCGAAGTCGACGGAGCCGGCGAAGCAGGGCGGCTGATCGCGATCGCGGGGAGATCGCAGGCGGTGGCGCTTCGCCGCCGATGGGGAGAAGTGCGCAGCTGACTGCGTGGCCGCGTGCCGAGCCATCGGCGAGGCGTGCCGAGGTTTCGGCACCATGGGCTCGGATGTCCCCTCGCTGCGGAAGTCGCCGCGTACGGCGGACGGATTCGCCCGCCGCGAGGTCGTGGGCCAATGGGCTTAGTCATGCCAGTGTCATGAGCGCAGCGGCCCGTAGTTCCGCCCCTGCAGGTGTGCCGGGCAAGGCACTTGCTTGGACGGGGTGAGACCACGGCGGTGAAGCCGCGGCCTCTCTTCCTCATCCCGGGTTCGCGCGTAGCGAACCACTCCAGGAGCAACTCATGAGACTCGTTTCCGTCCTTCTTGCCGGCGCGGCCCTGACCGTCGCCGCAGCAGCCCAAGGGACGATCCGCAACTCGGCGCACGACTTCTCCAGCGCCGCGTGGAACACCAACCCGACGGGCACCGCGTCCAACCAGCGCGTCAAGCCCGGCCAGGTTTGCGGCGTCTGCCATATCCCGCACGTTGGCGGCCGTGGAATCACGGCTGACGACCGCATCTCCCAGCCCCTGCTGTGGGGCCGCAAGATGAGCACGGTCACCTACACGATGTACACGAGCCCCACGATCAACGGCACCACCGACCCGCAGCCGACCGGCAGCTCGCGGCTGTGCCTGT
>JAEUHT010000145.1 GCA_016793265.1 Planctomycetota bacterium | reverse complement strand
ACGACGAGGGCGCGCGGCAGGAGCTGCAGGCGGCGCTGCAGACGCGCACCTTCCGCGTCTACCGCAACCAGGACCTGCTCGGCACCGAGATCTGCGGCGCGCTCAAGAACGTCATGGCGCTCGCCGCCGGCATCGCCGATGGCCTCGGCTACGGCGACAACGCCAAGGCGGCGATCCTCTCGCGCGGGCTGGTCGAGATGCGGCGCTTTGGCCTGGCGCTCGGCGCCGACGCGCGCACCTTCTTCGGCCTGGCCGGCGCCGGCGACCTCGCGGTGACCGCGTTCTCGCGCCACGGCCGCAACCGCGCCTTCGGTGAGCGCATCGGCAAGGGCGAGACCCTGGCGCAGGCGCTGCAGGCGTCGCCGAAGGTCGCCGAGGGCGTGTGGACCTCGCGCGTGGTGGCCGAACGTGCGGTCGTGCTCGGCGTCGAGATGCCCATCGCGACGGCGGTGGCGCGCGTCTTGTTCGAGGAGCTGCCGCCCAAGCACGCGGTGCGCGAGCTGATGGAACGCGACCTCAAGGCCGAAGCGTGAGCGCACGCCGCCGCCGGCCGCGGTAGCATCCGCCGCGCCGCGTGGTCTTCGCCTCCTTCGTCTTCCTGTTCTGGTTCCTGCCGGCCTTCCTGGCGGTGTACCAGGCGTTGCCGAAGCGCTGGCGCAACCTCGGCCTCGTGGTCGGCAGCTTCGTCTTCTACGGCTGGTGGCGCCCGGCCTACGTGCTGCTGATGCTGGTCAGCGTCGTCATCGACTACGTCGCCGCGCGGCGCATGGGCGAAGTCGGCAGCGGCACGCGCCGCAAGGCCTGGCTGTGGGCGTCGATCGTGGCCAACCTCGGCATGCTCGGCTGGTTCAAGTACACGAACCTGCTGGTGGCGACCTGGAACGACACGACCCCATGGCCGATCGCCTGGAGCGACGTGCTGCTGCCGGTCGGCATCTCGTTCTTCACCTTCCAGTCGATGAGCTACACGATCGACGTCTACCGCGGCGACGTGAAGCCGGCGCGGTCGTTCGTCGACTTCCTCTGCTTCGTGTCGCTGTTCCCGCAGCTCGTCGCCGGGCCGATCGTGCGCTACCGCGACGTCGAAGCGGAGCTGCAGCGGCGCACGGTCACGCTGCAGCAGGTCAGCAGCGGCGTGTTCTTGTTCGCCATCGGCTTCGCCAAGAAGGTGTTGATCGCCGATTCGGTGGCCCCGCTGGTGGACCACGTCTACGCCAGCGGTGCGCCGGGTCTGCTGGCGGCGTGGGCGGCTGCGTTCGGCTACACGACGCAGATCTACTTCGACTTCTCGGGCTACAGCGACATGGCCATCGGGCTCGGCCTGTTGCTCGGCTTCCACTTCCCCGCCAACTTCCGCTCGCCGTACCGCGCCCACAGCATCACCGAGTTGTGGCGACGCTGGCACATCAGCCTCAGTACGTGGTTGCGCGACTACCTCTACGTGCCGCTCGGCGGCAACCGCCGCGGCGACGGCATCGCCATGCGCAACGTCATCGTGACCATGCTGCTCGGCGGGCTCTGGCACGGCGCGTCGTGGACGTTCTTGTTGTGGGGGGCCTGGCACGGCGCCTTCCTCGCCTTCGAGCGGCGCCTCGGCAAACGCTCGCCGTACGGCCGCCTGCCGCTCGCGGCGCAGGTCGCGATCACGTTCCTGATCTGGACGCTCGGCATGGTGGTGTTCCGCGCCGGCAGCATGGGCGGGCTCGGCGCGATGCTGGGCGGACTCGCCGGGCTCAACGGCGCCGGGGCGCTGCCCGACCTCGGCCAGCAGGCGCCGTTCGCGCTGGTCGCCTGCTGCCTCGGGCCGCTGCTCTGCTTCACCATGCCGCGCAGTGAGCAGCTCGTGCAGCGCTGCCGCCCGCTGGTCATGCTGCTGGTGCTCTTTGCCTTCGTCGCCGCCGTCTGCCAGCTGCTGACGCACGACTTCCTGGCCTTCATCTACTTCCAGTTCTGAACCCACGATGACCGGATCACCCTGCATCGTCGACGCGCCGCAGCAGACGCCGGGCCAGTGGGCCGTGCGCTGGTTCGGCATCGTCTTCGTGGCGCTGCTGCTCGGCAGCGTACCGGTGTTCCACTTCGTCTGGCACGTCGCCCTCGGCCACAAGGACCCACCGCTCTGCACCAGGAGCCAGGTCCCCATGCCGGCCGCGACCGCCACGAACGTGCTCGACGGCACCTGGATGAAGGACGCCGAACGGTCCTTGCGCGAGGCCTCGCCGGTGGTGTGGTGGTTGCGCGCGTGGTGGAACGAGCTGCGTTACCGCGCCGCTGTGCCCGAGTGCGCGCAGGTGCACTTCGGCCAGCAGGAGTGGTTCTTCCTGCAGCAGACGGTGACGCCGGACACCGCGCGCTTCGTCGCCAACGCCGAGACCCGACGGCGCACGTTCGCGGCGGTGCGCGACCTGGTGCGCGCCGCCGGCGCCGAGCTGTTCGTACAGATCATCCCGGACAAGGTGCGCGTCTACCCGGAGCTCGCCTTCGCCGACGGCGTGTTGCCGGCGGCGGTGGCCGACAACTACCGGCGGGTGCTCGACGAGCTCCGCGCCGAGGGCATCCACACGGTCGACTTCGCCGCGGTGATGGCCGGGGCCCGCGCCGCGGACGCCACCAGCGAGCTCTATTACCGCCGCGACACCCACTGGCGTCCGGCCGGTGCGCTGGCTTGTGGCGCCGCTGCCGCCGCCGCCATCGAGCAGCACTTCGGCACCCGGTTGTCGGCGCGGCAGCCGATGGAGCTCGGCGAGGCGCTCGAAGTGCGCGCTCTCGGCGACCTCGTCGCCAACCAGGGGCTCGCCAGCATCGAGCTGCCGCGCGACGACGGCAACGGCTTCCGCACCACGGCGATGAGCCTGTTGACCGACCACCTCGGCGAGCTGCGCCAGTACTACGGCGTCAAGCAACGCACCGCCGCCGGCACCGTGCCGATGACCGGCGCCGACCCCGACGCCGAGGTGCTCGTCATCGGCACCAGCTTCGCCGAGGAGAACGGCAGCAACGCGCTGGCCCTGTGCCTCGGCCGCCCCGTGCGCACGGTGATCGAACGCGGCGCTGCCGGCATCCTGTCGCTGCAGAAGGCCAAGGCCGAGTTGCAGCGCGGCACCAGGGCGAAGGTGGTGGTGTGGGAGATCATCGAGCGCGGGCTGTTCGACCCGCCGTGGTACCCGCCGCGCTGGTGACCTGATCGCGGCGCTCTGGCACGATTCGCCGCCGATGCTCACCAACACGCTGCGCTGCTCGTCCCTGATCGCGTGGTTGCTCGCCGGCCTCGCCGCCCAGGCTCCGAAGGCGCCGAAGCTGCTCGAGCCGATCGACCTGTTCCGGCTCGACTACTTCCTGGTCGCCGGCGCCGAGGATCCCCGGTTCTGGCTCGATGCCACGCACTACGCCGTGCTCGATGGCGGCAAGGCGGCGCCCGGCCGCGCCGTCGCCAACTGGAGCGTGGTCGATGCCAAGGACGGCAGCCGCGCCTCGCTCGTCGACGGCAAACGCCTGCGCGGCGAGCTGAAGACGCTGCTGCCGGCGGTGGCCGCCGAGGCGCTGGAGGCGGCCCTCGCCGAGGCCGGCAACTGGACCTGGGACGCCAACCACACGCGCTTCGTGCTCAGCGTGCACGGCGATCTCCTGCTCGGTGGCCGCGACGGCGCCGTGCAGCGGCTCACCGACTCGCCCGCGGTCGAGGAGAGCTGCGTGTCGTTCGCACCCGACGGGGCGGCGGTGGCCTGGGTGGCCGGCAACAACCTGTGGTTGGCGACGACGGCCGACGGCGCCGTGCGCGCGCTGACGACCGACGGCAACGACCACCTGTTCTACGGTCGTCTCGATTGGGTTTATCAGGAGGAGCTCTACGGCCGCGGCAACTTCCAGGCCTACTGGTGGTCGCCGGACAGCGCGCGCATCGCGCTGCTGCGTCTCGACGAGTCGCCGGTGCCCGAGTTCGTGCTCGTCGACGACCAGCCGGCGCGACCGAAGGTCGAGCGTGTGCACTACCCCAAGGCCGGCGAGGCCAACCCGAACGTGGACCTCGGCATCCTCGACGTGCGCGACGGCAGCACGCGGTGGTGCGATCTCGAGGCCTACCCGATCGCGGACCGTCTGATCGTGCGCGTCACCTGGGCCCCGGCGAGCAATCGTGTGCTGTTCCAGCTGCAGGATCGGGCGCAGACGTGGCTCGACCTGATGGCGGTCGACGCCGCCACGGGCGTGGTGACGCGGCAGTGGCGGGAGACCAGCGATTGCTGGGTCGAAGCCGGGCCGGAGCCACGCTTCCTCGCCGACGGCAGCTACCTGTGGCTCAGTGAACGCGACGGTTGCCGTCACGTCTATCACTACACCGCCGACGGCGACCTGCAGGCGCAGCTCACGCGCGGCGAGTGGCAGGTCAAGGAGATCGTCGACGTCGACGCCGCCGCCGGCTGCGCCTTCGTGCTCGCCGACAAGGACTCGCCGCTCGAGACGCACCTCTACCGGTTGCAGCTCGAAGACGGCGAACTGCAGCGCATCACCAAGGGGCGCGGCACCTTCGCCGTGTCCATGGCGCCTGACCACGCGACCTTCGTCGCCCGCTGGAGCAGCGCCGAGACGCCGCCGTCCGTCACCGTGCGCGACCTCGACGATCGTGTGCTGCGCGAGGTGGCGGCGCCACGCGGGAGCACGCTGCGGGGATTCGCGCTCGGTCGGCCCGAGTTCGTGCAGGTGCCGACTCGCGACGGCTTCCTGATGGAGGCGATGCTGATCAAGCCGGCCGACTTCGACGCGACCCGCCGCTACCCGATCGTGCAGCACACCTACTCGGGGCCGCACACGCCGCGCGTGCGCGACGAGTGGGGCGGCGCCGACCTGCTCTGGCACCACTACCTCGCGCAGCGGGGCCACGTGGTCTTCGTCTGTGACAACCGGTCGGCGAGCGGCAAGGGCAGGAAACACGCCCGCGCCTGCTGGCGCCAGCTCGGGCAGAGTGAACTCGCCGATCTCAGCGACGCGGTCGATTGGCTCGGCCAGCAGCCGTTCGCGGACACCTCGCGCGTGGCGCTGTGGGGCTGGAGCTACGGCGGTTTCCAGACGCTCTACAACCTGACGCACAGCCAGCGCTGGAAGTGTGGCATCGCCGTCAACGCCGTCACCGACTGGCGCAACTACGACACCATCTACACCGAGCGGTATCAGGGCCTGCCCGCCGACAACGCCGCCGGCTACGACGCCAGCAGCGTCGTCGCCGCCGCCGGCAACCTGTCGGGCCACCTGTTGTTGATCGCCGCGGCGATGGACGACAACGTGCACATGCAGAACAGCCTGCAGTTCCTGCGCGCGATGCAGGCCGCCGGCAAGGACTGCGATTTCATGGTCTATCCGGGTGTGCGCCACGGCATCGAGGACCTGCAACAGCAGATCCACCTGCGCCGCCGCATGGAGCGCTTCCTCAAGGAGCGGCTGTGATGGCGCAGGCGTTTGCGGGGCCTCTGTGTCGCTGGTACGCGACGCCCGACCGGGAGCCTCTGCAGCTGCGGCGCGGGGTCGAGGCCTGGCGCGCGGACCTGCGGGCGGCGGTGGCCGAGAAGGTGGGGCAGCAGCTGGTCTGGGACGAAGGCGCCGACGTCGCCTTCACCGTCGAGCTCGGCGAGGCTGGCTGGATGGCGCTGCGCCTGTTCGCGTTCTACTGCGAACGCACCGAGCTCGAGTTGCCAGACACGGTGCCGCCGTTGCTCGAGTTCGACGCCGAGTGGCGCGCCGCCGCCGACAAGAGTTTCGTCACCAGCCGCTACGGCCAACTGCTGGCTTGCCGGGTCTGGCTGCCCGGCGACTTCCCGGTGACGTTCAAGGCGCCGCTGCCCGATGGGGACAGCGCCGAGATCGGCTCGCTGCAGGTGCTCGCCGACCAGATGAAGTGGCTCAACCAGCGCACGTTCCAGGCCGACGCCGGCGAGGTCGAACGGTGGCTCGGCTGCGCGGCGCCGGCCGGTGGCGACCTGCTGACGGCGGCGCGGCGCGGCTACGCGGGGCTCGCGGCGGCGATCGTGATGGCGCAGCGGCACCAGTTGCCGGTGGTCGTGCGCGAGGCATGACGGTCGCGGACTCCGGCGCGCCCGGGGTGGTCGCGGCTTCGATGCGAACCGGCTCGTGCGCGTCGCGGAGATGACCGGCGGCACACTTCGAGTGTGCGTCGAGGCGGCTCCCACTCATGGCCGCACTCGTGGAACCCCCGCGCCGCCCGTTGACCGGCGCCTGATCTGCTGGAAGATCCGCGCCGTGGTCCGCGGTTGCGGACAAATCCGTCACAACCGTTCGGAGGCACTCCATGCTGTTCAAGTTCGTGCCGTGGGTCGTTCGCACGCTCGGTTGGGCCGCCGCCTCCGCGTCGGCGATCGTTGCCCAGTGCAGCTACACCTGGCAGCCCCTCGGGGCTGGGATAGGGATCTCCGGCAGTTCGGTGATCGCGCTCGCGACCTTCCCCGACGGCAGCATCGTGGCGTTTGCCCAGGGACTGCTGGGCAATTTCGTGCGCTGGGACGGTACGGCGTGGACCACCTTCGCTTCGGCAAATGCCAACATCAACGCTCTGCTGCGCCTGCCGAACAACCACCTGTTGGCGGGTGGGTCGTTCCAGAACATCGGCGGTGTCAACGCTGGCCGGATCGCGAGATGGAATGGAACCACGTGGTTGCCACTGGGCCTGGGCATCGATGCAGGGATCGTCAGTCGGGTGAACGCGATCGCCGAGATGCCGAATGGCGACATCGTCATCGGCGGGTACTTCGTGACTGCCGGCGGTGTTCCCGCCAGCAACATCGCGAGGTGGAACGGCAGCGCCTGGTCGCCCCTGGGCAGCGGCGTCGACAACTCGGTCTTCGCCCTGGCGGTGACCTCGAGCGGCGACCTGGTCGCCGGTGGCAGCTTCACCACTGCAGGCGGGGTGCCAGCCCCGTCGGTGGCACGCTGGAGCGGCGGGACGTGGCAGGCCCTTGGAGCCGGCACCAATGGTGAGGTGAACGCCATCGCGAGCCTGTCGGGTGGCCAGCTGCTCGTGGGGGGGACCTTCACCAGTGCGGGAGGGGTGCCGGCCTCCCGCATCGCCCGATGGAGTGGCGCAGGCTGGTCCCCGCTCGGTGCGGGGGTCGCGGGTCCGGTCTACGCGATCGTCGTGCGGCCGTCCGGGGATGCAATCGTCGGCGGGGCGTTCGTCACGGCGGGCGGAGTGCCGGCGAGCCTGGTCGCGCGGT
>JAEUHT010000120.1 GCA_016793265.1 Planctomycetota bacterium | reverse complement strand
GTCGTGCTCGGCATGCCGCTGACCGTCGACGGCAGCGCCGGCCAACGCGCCGTGCGCACGCAGGCGTTCCGCGACCTGCTGCAGAAGGCGCTGCCGTGCCCCGTGGTCGCCGTCGACGAGAGCCACTCGACCGACGAAGCCCACTCCCGCCTCAAGGCCGGCGGCCTCAAGGCCAAGCGCCGCAAGGACCTCGCCGACAGCGTCGCCGCCCTGGTGATCCTCGAGCGCTACCGCAGCGAACACGGCCGCGACTGAGCTTGGCGGCGGCGCCAACGAAGGTGCCTGGTCTCCGTAAGCCGGGTTCTGGTGCCGCCCGAAGGCGGTGACGGCCATTTCTCTAGGGCCGTTCTCGCGAACGGCCGCCAACGACCTACCCGAGGACCTGAGCGCGGGCCGCGCGATCCTCCTATTCGGTCTTCCTCCGGGTGGGGTTTGCCGTGCCGGCCCGGTCGCCCGGTCCGCGGTGAGCTCTTACCTCGCCGTTTCACCCTTGCCGTCGCCATCGCTGGCCGTCCGGCGGTTTGTTCTCTGTGGCACTTTCCCTGTTCTTGCGAACGGTGGGCGTTACCCACCACCCTGCCCTTGGGAGCCCGGACTTTCCTCCCGCAGCAAATGCTGCCGGCGGCCGTCCGGAGACCAGGCGCGCGCCACTCTACCGGCCCAGCCGGCGTTCGCAACGCTGCGTCCCGAAGCGATACCAGTGCCCGCGCGGCCAGGCGCCGATGCGAGCGCGTGAAGGTTCGCAAACCACGAGAGAAACGCTGGCTGCTGGCTTGCCGATCCCGCGTAGGTTGGTAGTCTGCCGGCGGGCCGACCGAGGCCCCCTCTCTCGCCTCGACACGACACCGCTGCTCTGCACCTGAGGTCGCACCGTGCGACTCGCCCTCCGCCTCGCCATCTTCGCACTGGCGCTGCTCCCATGCCGCGCCCAGGCCCCTGCGCCCGACCACCAGGTCGAACGTGGAGTCGCGCCTTCCTCCTCTGCGCCGGCAGCCAAGCCTGCGGGCAGCAGCGCGTCCGTGTCGTCCGTGCCGCTGGTCGCCCACCCACCCGCCCCGCTGGTCGCCCACCCACCCGCCCCGGTCGGCAACCATGTTGACCGCAGCCACGACCTGGAGCCTGCCGCGGAGTTGGCCGGCCGACCGTCGGCTGGCACAGCCGCGGGCGAACCACCGCCCGAAGGCGCCGCGCCGGTGCCCGAGCCCAGCTCGCTGCTGCTCGTCGGCGCCGGCCTCGTCGGCGTCGCCCTGACCTCGAGTTGGGGCCGTCGGCGCAAACCGACGCAATGACGGCTGCTAGCCAAAACGCGGCCGGTGCCGCTGCACGCGTTCCGACTTGACCAGGATCGCCCGGATCCACGGGCGCAGGTCGCGCAGCGGCCGCTGCAGGCTCGCCGCAAGGAAGCGCAGTTGCGAGCGCACGCCGACCGCCACCGGCAACGACGCCCGCAGGCCGGCGAGGTCCTTCACCACCCATCGCCGCCAGCACCAGCGCGGTCGGAACACCCGTTCCACATCGAGCAACGCCACGGGTCCGCCATGGCGAGGGTCGCCAGCGAACACGTGATTCCAATACAGGTCGCGGAACACGACCCCGTGCGCGTGCAGCCGACGCACCAGCGGCGCGACCTCACGGATGCCGAAGGTGACGAGCTGATCGAGCCAGCCTTCGCGCGCGGCGTCGACCGCCCAGGCGTCGAGCGCGCGGCCCGGCAACGCCGCCGTCACCAACAACGTCCGGCGCCCGTGACCGACGAACGCCACCGGCTTCGGGCACGGAATGCCGAGCAGCGGCAACAAGTGCAGCCAACGCCATTCGGCCTCGGCATCCGCACGATGGCCCAGGCGCCACTTGCCATACACCACACCTGCCGGCCCCGCCGCCTGCACGGTCCGCCGCGTCGGCACGCACCGCACCGTGCGACCGATCGCGCCTTCCCACAGCGCCGACACGACCGCGGCCTGAGGATCGGCCTGCTGCTTAAGGCCACCGGACCCGGGCCCTTGCGCCGTGTTGCTGGCGTGCATGCGAGGCTGTACTTTGCTCGACCCTAATGCGTGGCGCAAGCGCCCGCCCCCTGGCATGAACCAAACCGTCTCGAGCGAAGACAACCCGTTCCTTGCAATGCAGGCCAGACTCGATCTGGCCGCCGAGAAGCTCGGCCTCGAACCGAACATCGTCGCGATCCTGCGCACCTGCGAGCGCGAGATCCGAATCAGCATGCCCGTCGTCATGGACGACGGCTCCGTGCAGGTGTTCGAGGGCTATCGCGTCCAACACTCCACGTCGCGAGGCCCCGCCAAAGGCGGCCTGCGCTTCGCGCCCAACGTCAACCGCGACGAGGTGCGCGCCTTGGCAGCTTGGATGACGTGGAAGTGCGCCGTCGTCAACGTGCCGTTCGGCGGCGGCAAGGGCGGCGTCATCTGCGACCCGTTCAAGATGTCGAAGGGCGAGCTCGAGCGGGTCACGCGCCGCTACGTCGCCGGCATCATGGACCTGCTCGGCCCCGACCGAGACGTGCCGGCGCCCGACATGGGCACTGATGGCCAGGTGATGGCCTGGTTCATGGACACCTACTCGATGCACGCGCGCAGCTATCTGCCCGCCATCGTCACCGGCAAGCCGATCAGCCTCGGCGGCTCGCTGGGGCGCATCGAAGCCACCGGTCGCGGCGTCATGCTGTGCACGCGCGAAGCCCTGCGCCACCTCGGCATGAAGGCCTCGTCGTGCACCGCCGCGGTGCAAGGCGCCGGCAACGTCGGCCTGATCTCCGCGATGCAGCTGGCGTCGATCGGCGTCAAGGTCATCGCCATCAGCGACGTGCACGGCGGCCTGATCAACGAGAAGGGCCTCGACCTCGCCGCGATCGCCGCCCACCTGCAGCGCCATCGCCGCCTCGACGGCTACGAAGGTGGCACGCGCATCAGCAACGCCGAGATCCTCGAGCTGCCGGTCGACATCCTGGTGCCGGCCGCGACCGAGAACGTCATCACGAGCCAGAACGCGCCCAACATCAAGGCGCGCATCCTCACCGAAGGCGCCAACGGCCCGTGCACGGCCAACGCCGACCGCATCCTCGACGAGAAGGGTGTGTTCGTGATCCCGGACATCCTCGCCAACGCCGGCGGCGTCACCGTCAGCTACTTCGAATGGGTGCAGGACCGCATGGCGTTCTTCTGGACCCAGAAGGAGGTCGAGGAGCGCATGGAGCACATCATGGTCGACTCCTTCGCCGCCGTCGTCGACATGGCCAAGCGCTTCGGCGTCTCGAACCGCATCGCCGCCTACATGCTCGGCGTCAACCGCGTCGCCGAGACCACGCGAATGCGCGGGATCTACGCGTGATTCCCCGGTGCGCGGAGCGCACCAGGAATCACCCGTAGATGCGTCCCTGGCTGCCGGTCGCGCGGCGGCAGGCACTGCGGGCGATTCCAGCCCTCACCGCCGCTACCGGCAGCGCGCCGGCTGACGCCGGCTCGGCGATTCCTGGGTACTGAGAAGGCACCAGGAATCACCCGTAGATGCGTCCCTCGCTGCCGGTCGCGCGGCGGCAGGCACTGCGGGCGATTCCAGCCCTCACCGCCGCTACCGGCTGCGCGCCGGCTGACGCCGGCTCGGCGGTCCGGTCACTCGCCCCCACCACCCTGGCGACCGCGCTTGATGTCCCCGCGGTGGCGCTTCTCGTCGAGCCGGCGGCGTTGGCTGCCGCGCGTCGGTTTGGTGCCGATGCGGCGCTTGCGGCGCGCGAGCGCGCTGGCCAGCAGGTTCGCCATGCGCTCCATCGCGGCTTCGTAGTTCTGGAACTGGCTGCGGTGTTCGCTGGCGGTGACGACGAGGCGGCCGGCAGCATCGAGGCGGCCGGCGAGCGCTTGGCGGATGCGAGCGACATCGTCGGGGCCTAGTACGGCGATCGCGGCGTCGAGATCGAGGCGCAGGTCGACCTTCGTCTCGGTCTTGTTGACGTGTTGGCCGCCGGCGCCGCCACTGCGGGAGAAGCTCAGGTGGAAGCAGTCCTTCGGCACCACGCGACCGTCGCGCAGGTGGAGATCAGAGCGAGACACGTTCCACCCACTGGCAGAGAGGCGACCGGCGAAGGAACCAGTCGTGGGCCAGACGGGCGGCGCCGCGGGCCGCGGCGTAGCCGTCGAGCGTGATCGCGGGTGCGGCGCCGAGCGCACGCAGGCGTTCGTGCAGGAGGCCGGACAACGGCGAAGCCGGGGCCAACACGCCGCCGCCGCAGGCCAGCGAAGCGGTGCACCAATCGAGGCCCGCGCGGCGCAACGCGGCGGTGGCGAGGCTCAACAGGCCGTCGAGGCCGGCACTGAGCACCTCGTTGGCGACGGCGTCGCCGTTGGCGGCGACGTCGAACACGACCGGCAGGCGCGCGGCGACCTGACCGGTGTCGAGACGCTGCAGCACGGCGCCGAGCCGCGCCGGCGACGGCGCCGCGAACGCATCGGTCAAGGCCACCGTGAGCGCCGTCGGCGGGGCCAGATCGTCGAGCGCGAGCACGACGGCGGCGGCAGCGCGGCGCACGAGGTCGTAGCCGCTGCCCTGGTCGCCGAGCAGGTAGCCGCGGCCACCGACGCGGTGCAGTTCGCCGTCTGCCGCGCGCGCGATCGCGAACGAACCCGTGCCCGACCAGAGCAGCAGCCCAGGCCCATCACCGAGCCCGGCGGCGGCCGCCGCGACGACGTCGCCGACGACCGCCAGTGGCCAGCCCAGGCCGGCCGCGTGCACGCCGTCGATGAGCCGCTGGCTGGTCGCTTGGTCGCCGACACCGGCCATCGCCACGACCGCAGCCGTCGGAGCCGACGGGCCGGACGCCGTGCGCAACGCCACCGCGAGGCCGGCGATCGCGGCGTCGAGACCGTGCACGGCCGGCTGCACCGCCGGGACTTCGCCGGGCGCCAGGACGCCATCCGGATACCAGGCGCTGCGGCCGCGGGTGCCGCCGATGTCGAGGCCGAGGAAGTTCACGCGCGACGCAGTCTCGCGCGCGCGGACCGGCGACGCCAGGGGCACACGCTCATCCGCGCCCGGCCCAACGCTGCACCGCGGCGAGCACGTTCGCCGGCTCGATCAGCGCCTGGCAGTGTGGCACCCGGTCGCAGCGCGGCAGGTAGCAGCAGAGGCAGTCGAGGCCCGTGGGCACGAGCTTCTCGCCGCGGCCGTAGAGTTCGATCTCGGGCGCCGAGGTCGGGCCGAACAAGACGATCGCCGGCACCTTGCGCGCGGCGGCGACGTGCACGGCGAGCGAGTCGCTGGTGACGATGGTTCGGCAGCCGTCGATCAGGGCGGCGAAGCGGCCGTACGAGTTGTCGTTGCCGCCGTCGAACACGGGCAAGCCGGCGGCACCGTTCAGGAGTTCGTGATGGCGAGCCACTTCCTCGGGGCCACCGAGCAGCAGCACGGCGAAGCCGGCGGCGGTGGCCAGGCGCAAGAAGGTGCGCTGGTGCTCCAGCGTCCACTGCTTGTAGGCCCAACGACCACCGGCGCCGGTGTTGAGGCCGATCAGCGGCAGTGGGGTGCCGAGGCGCTGCACGAACGCCGAGGCCGAGCTGCGCTCGGCAGCGCTCGGCTCCAGGATCGGCTCCGTGACCCAGGCAGGGTCGAGGCCGAGCACGCGCGCGACGAGGGTCTGGTAGGTCTCGGTGTTGACCTTCTTGCGGGCGTCGCTGAGCCCCATCGCGAGCCAGCGCGCGGCGCCATCGCCGTGCGGCACGATGCGGCCTCGTTCGTCGCGGTGGTAACCGCGCCGTTCGCGCCCCTTCGCCATCGCCGCGAGCACGGCAGCCTCGGGGTCGGCGTCGGGGCACAACACGACGTCGAACTGCTCGGTGGCGAGACGTGCGGCGGTGACGGCGTCGTCGGTGACGAGCACCTCGTCGACCAGCGGGTTGCCGGCGAACAGGGCGGCGGCGGAACGGCGCGTCAACCAGGTCACCCGCGCCCCGGGCCAGGTGCGGTGCATCGCCGGCAGGAAGGCCGTGGTGCGCAGCACATCACCGGTGGCGGCGAGCTTGACCATCAGCACCCGATGGCGGATCGGGTCGTATTCGTCGCAGCTCGCGCACTGTTTGCCGCGGCGCTTGTGCGGCGTGCACGGCCGGTCCCAGTTCACGTGGCGGCAGTCGGTCTTGAGGTCGTCGATCACTCGGGCGGCTCTATCGGCAAAATGCCATGGCTTGCCGGATCGCCCACCTTAGCCGACGCCGCGCGGCGGCGGCTATACCTCCCGGCCATGACTTCGCTCGTCTCGTTGTGGCTGCCGATCGTGCTGTCGGCGGTGTTCGTCTTCGTGGTCAGTTCGCTGATCCACATGGTGCTGCAGGTCCACAAGTCCGACTACTCGAAGTTGCCGGACGAGGATGGCGTGCTCGATGCGTTGCGGCAACGCGGCGCGGCGCCGGGGCAGTACGTGTTCCCGTTCGTCGCATCGATGAAGGAGTTCGAGCGGCCCGAGGTCAAGGCGAAGTTCGAGCGCGGCCCGACCGGCTTCCTGGTGCTGCGCGGCCGCGACTGCATGAACATGGGCAGGGCACTCGGCCAGTGGTTCGCCTTCTGCCTCGTCATCGGCCTGCTGGTCGCCTACGTCGGCGGCCTGACGCTGGCGCCGGGCAGCGAGGGCATGCGCGTGTTCCGCATCACGGCCACGATCACGATCATGGCGCACGCCTTCAGCAGCGTGCCGGACTCGATCTGGAAGGGCATCCGCTGGGCGACGACGTGGCGCTTCGTCTTCGACGGCGTGCTCTATGGCCTGACCACCGGCGCCACGTTCGCGTGGCTGTGGCCCGCGGCGGCGTAGCCGTCGTCCTCACGCCGCGCCGCCGCCGGCAGCGAGCAGCCGCCGCACCACGGCCTCGACTTCGGGGCCGAGCCGATCGGCGGTGAACAGGCGAAGGCAACGTTCGCGGCCGGCCTGGCCGTGCGCCACGCCGCGCGCGGAGTCGGCGAGGTAGCGTTCGATCGCGGCGGCCAGCGCGGCGACGTCGCCCTTCGGCACCACCGCGCCGGTCGTGCCATCGACGACGATCTCGCCGTTGCCGCCGGCGTCGCTGACCACCTGCGGCAGCGCGGCGAAGCCGGCTTCGAGGCAAGCGTTGCAGAGCCCCTCGTGGAACGACGGCATCACGAACAGGTCGGCGGCGGCGTAGACGTCGAACACCGGCCTGACCGGGCCCGGCAACCGCACACGACCGGCGAGCCCCGCGTGTTCCGCCATCGCGCGCAGACGCCCGCCTTCGCTGCCGCCACCGGCGAGCAGCAGTACCGCGCGCGGATGCCGCGCCGCGAGGCGAGCGAAGGCCTCGAGCAGCACGTGTTGCCCCTTGCGCGGCCGCAACACGGCCGCACAGGCGATCACCTGCGCATCGGCGGGCAGCGAGAGCCGCGCGCGCGCCGCCGACTTGCCCGCCTGCAGGCCGGTCCATGGTGCTGGATCGAGGCCGTCGTAGACGCGCGTGATGCGCGACGCCGGCAGCCCGGCGGCGAGCAGCCGCTCGCGGATGGCGTCGCAGATGGCGATGGTGTGATCGCAGAGCCGCGTGTAGCGGAAGCCGCCGAAGAGGCCCTTCCGGATCGGGTAGTCGATGCGACGGATGGAGAACTTCTTCGCCGGCACCCCGATCGCGGCGAGGCCCCCGAGGATCAGCGCGCGCCCGCAGGCGAAGTGGATCACGTCCGGCGAGACGCGGCGGTAGGTCGCGCGCAGCTTCCACCACAGGTCCGGCCGCCACCAGCGCCGCAGCGGCGCCGTGTGCACCAGCACGCCGAGTTCGCGCGCGGTGGCGGCGAACGCGGCGCCGGGCGCCAGCAGGACGTGATTCTCGAAACCCTGGCGCTGGAAGTGCTCGACCAGCAACCGCAGTTGCACCTCGCCGCCGGAGTGACCGGTCTCGGCGAGCACGTGCAGGAGCCGCGGCGGGCGGCTCACAAGATGGCGTCTTCGCCCGTCAGCTGCCGGCCGATGATGAGGCCGTGGATGTCGTGCGTGCCCTCGTAGGTGATGACCGACTCGAGGTTGCACATGTGGCGCATCATCTGGTACTCGTCGGTGATGCCGTTGGCGCCGAGGATGTCGCGGCCGAGACGGCAGCACTCGAGGGCCATCCAGCACGAGTTGCGCTTGGCCATCGACACGTGGAAGTGCTGCATGGTGCCGGCGTCCTTCATCTTGCCGAGCTTCCAGCACATCAGCTGGGCCTTGGTGATCTCGGCCGCCATCCACACCAACTTGTTCTGCACCAGCTGGAAGCGCGCGATCGGCTTGTCGAACTGCACGCGGATCTTGCTGTAGCGGCAGGCCTCATCGAACGCCGCCTGCGCCGCGCCGATGACGCCGAAGGCGATGCCGTAGCGCGCCTGCGTCAGGCAGCTCAGCGGGCCCTTGAGGCCCTGCACGCCGGGCAGCATCTGCGACTTGTGCACGCGCACGTCCTCGAGCACGAGCTCGCTGGTGTCCGATGCGCGCAGCGACAGCTTGTTCTTGATCGGCTTGCCGAGGTAACCCTTGGTGCCCTTGTCGACCAGGAAGCCGCGGATGGTGCCCTCACACTGCGCCCAGACCACGGCGACGTCGCCGATGGTGCCGTTGGTGATCCAGTACTTGCTGCCGTTGATCACGTAGTGATCGCCGTCCTTGACGGCCTTGGTCAGCATGCCACCCGGGTTGCTGCCGAAGTCGGCCTCGGTCAGGCCGAAGCAGCCGATCAGCTCGCCCTTGGCCATCTTCGGCAGGTAGCGCTGCTTCTGCTCCTCGCTGCCGTAGGCCCAGATCGGGAACATGCACAACGAGCCCTGCACCGACACGAACGACCGCAGGCCGGAGTCGCCGCGTTCGAGTTCCTGGCAGATCAGGCCGCTGGCGACGCCCGACAGGCCGGCGCAGCCGTAGCCGGTGAGGCTGGCGCCGTAGACGCCCATCTCGCCGAGCTCCGGGATCAGGTGCATCGGGAACGTCGCGTTGCGATTGTGTTCCTCGATGATCGGCAGGAAGCGGTCCGACACCCAGCCG
This sequence comes from Planctomycetota bacterium, assembly GCA_016793265.1. GTDB lineage: Bacteria > Planctomycetota > UBA1135 > UBA1135 > UBA2386 > JAEUHT01. Next base: position 15,723 of record JAEUHT010000120.1, on the reverse strand, counting down.
CGCAGGCTGTCGCGGATCATGCGCTCCTCGTCCGTGTAGAGTTCGTCGGTGTTGAAGAAGTCGAGAGCCTTGTAGGGGTCGGTCATGGCAGGGAGAAGCGGAGGGCGAGCAGGATAGCCCGCCGCCGCGGCAAGGGAAGCGAAGCCTGCCGAGCGAGGCGAACCGCCGCCGCAGCGTGGAACACGGCCGCGGCCCCGCCTAGCCTGCTCGGCCCATGACGCGCCAGATCCTGGTCACCAGCGCCCTGCCGTACGCCAACGGCCCCATCCACCTCGGCCACCTGGTCGAGTACGTGCAGACGGACATCTTCGTGCGCTTCCAGCGCTTGCGCGGCCACCGGGTCGTCTACCTGTGCGCCGATGACACCCATGGCGCCGCGATCATGATCCGCGCGCAGAAGGAGGGGCGCACCCCGGAGCAGCTGATCGCCGACATGGCAGTGCAGCACCAGCGCGACTTCGCCAACTTCGGCATCTCGTTCGACCATTACGGCTCGACCAACAGCAAGGCGAACTACACGGTCGCCAAGGGCATCTGGGCCAACCTGCGCCGCGACGGCCTCGTCGTCGAACGCAGCGTCGAGCGGCTCTACGACCCGGTGCAGAAGACCTTCCTCGCCGACCGCTTCGTGATCGGCGACTGCCCGCGCTGCGGCGCCAGGGACCAGTACGGCGACAGCTGTGAAGCCTGCGGCGCGACCTACGCCGCGACCGAGCTGAAGCAACCGCGCAGCGTGCACAGCGGCGCCACGCCCGAACTGCGGCCGAGCTCGCAGCTGTTCGTGCGGCTGGAGCCGCTGCAGGCCGAGCTGACGCAGTGGACACAGCACAGCGGCGCGTTGCAGACCGAGGTCGCCAACTACCTCGCCGGCCACTTCCTCGACAAGCCGCTGCAGGACTGGGACGTGTCGCGGCCGGCGCCGTACTTCGGCTTCGAGATCCCCGATGCCCCGGGCCAGTACTGGTACGTCTGGTTCGACGCGCCGATCGGCTACATCGCCAGCACCGCCGAGTGGTGCGCGCGCGAAGGCCAGCAGCTCGACGACTGGTGGCGCAACCCGCAGTGCGAGATCGTGCACTTCCTCGGCAAGGACATCACCTACTTCCACACCCTGTTCTGGCCCGCCCTGCTGTCGGTCGGCGGCTACCAGCGGCCGCGGCGCGTGCAGATCCACGGCTTCTTGCGCGTCAACGGCGAGAAGATGTCGAAGTCGAAGGGCACCTTCGTCACCGCGGCCCGCTACCTCGAGCACCTCGATGCCGAGTGGCTGCGCTACTACTACGCCAGCAAGCTCAGCAGCAAGATCGACGACCTCGACTTCCAGGCCGAGGAGTTCGTCGGCAAGGTCAACAGCGACCTCGTCGGCCGCGTCGTCAACCTGGCCAGCCGCTCGGCGCGCTTCGTCGAGGCCACCGGGCTGTCGGCTCGTTACCCCGACGACGGCGGCCTGTTCGCGCGCGCCGCCGCACTCGGCGAGACCATCGCCGCCGCCTACGAGGCCTGCGACTACCGCGAGGCGACGCGGCTGGTGATGACGCTGGCGGACGCCGCCAACGAGTACGTCGAGCAGAAGGCGCCCTGGACGCTCAAGAAGGACCCGGCGCGCGCCACCGAGCTGCAGGACGTCTGCACGGTCGTGCTCAACCTGTTCCACCAGCTCCTGGTCTACCTGCAGCCGGTGCTGCCGCAGCTCGCTGCGCGCGGCGGCGCCCTGCTCGGCAGCACCTGCGATCGTTGGCAACTCACGGCGACGCCGCTGGTGGGCACCAGGGTGGCGAAGTTCGAACACCTGATGACGCGCGTCGAGGCCGACAAGGTGGCGTCGATGTTCGTGCCCGAGGCATCGGCGCCCGCCGGCGTCGCCACCCCTGCCGCGGTCGCGCCCGCGGTCGCCGCCGATACGCTGGCGAAGGAGCCGCTCGCGGCCGAGATCACCATCGACGACTTCACCAAGGTCGACCTGCGCATCGCCGAGGTCGTCGCCGCCGAAGCGGTGCCCGAGGCGAAGAAGCTGCTGCGGCTGACGCTGTCGCTCGGCGGCGGCGTGACGCGCAACGTCTTCGCCGGCATCAAGGGCGCCTACGAACCCGAGCGCCTGGTCGGCCGGCTGGTGGTGATGGTCGCCAACCTGGCACCGCGCAAGATGAAGTTCGGCATGAGCGAGGGCATGGTCATCGCCGCGGGCACCGACGGCGAGGTCTACCTGCTGTCGCCCGACGCCGGCGCCAAGGCCGGGCAACGACTGCACTGAGCGCGCGTCGCACGCGGCGGCCCGCCTTCGAGGCGCCGATCCCCAGGCGCATGCCGCCCCGTTCTGGGTCGTGGGTCGTGGGTCGCTGGGTCGCTGGGTCGCTGGGTCTTGGGCCCGAGCAGTCCGTGGCAGTCGCGGCCCAAAATGAAACGGGGCCCGGCGAATGCCAGGCCCCGTCTCGGATTCGTTGGCGCGGCGGTCACCACCCGAAGGCGGCAACACACCGGGGAAGATTCACTTCTTGGCCTTCTTCTTGGTGGCCTTCTTCGCCTTCTTCGCCTTCTTCGCCTTCTTCTTGGCAGCCATGCGCTCTGTCCTTGTTAGGGTTTCGTGGGGGATGACCGGCGAGACTCACGAAGGTGTGCGCCACGTAGTTCCGGCCAACGAACCCTTGATCGGCAGGACGCCCGCGCGAATTCACCGGAACTCCCGATGCGACCGTGAGATAGTGCACGTTCCGGTCGGCGGAACACAATTGCGAATTGGCATATTGTCCGTATTTCCTGCAGCATTGATCGCGACAATTCCAGCCATGCGCGCGAGCTGCAGACGACCTTCGATTTTTTGGATTTTTCTTTGCCGCACACGCCAAAAACGCGCCCGAAAAACACCACGAGCCGCCCCCGGACCAGCCGGCGGCGGCTCGCTGCATGACGCGGGCCTCTAGCTCAGTCGAACAACTTGTCGAGCGTCTTCTTGGCGTCGGTGCCGTACGCATCGCCGAGGCCTTCGTCGGGCTGGTCGCGGCTCATCGCCTCGCGGTAGATGTCGGCGAGCTTCTTGGCCGTCTCTCCGGCGTAGAGACGCACCATGCCGACTGTCGTGCGATCGTCGAACAGGATGGTCAGCAGCGTACGATCCCCCACCAACGACAACTGGATGTTGTCGCGTTCTCCCTGGTGGAACATCGCGGTGAACTCCTCCTCACCGAGCAAGCGCGCCATCTCCTTCGTCGCCGCGAACGAACCTGCGACGAGCGCCGAGATGGTGTCGATGTCGATTGTGCGGAGTTCTCCACGCTTGGTGACGAGGTGGCCCTCCTTGTCGATCAGCAGCGCACACTTGGCGCCGGACAGGCGCAAGAACTCGGCGAGCAGCTTGTCGATGCGGTCGACATCGTCCTTGTAGAAGGTCAACCGGTCGTGGCGGAGCCGGTCGTTCTGCGACATGCGTTTGGGGTCAGCCATGGACGTGCTCCGGGCTCAGAACTGCGGGGCGCCAAACAGGAAGTAGGCGACGCCAGCGGCGGCGACCAACAGCATCACGGTGAGGCCGACGACGAGCCCCATGCCGCCCTTCTTCGCCGACTTGACGGCGACGGGAACGGCGGGAGCCGCAGCCGCTGCCGCGCGCCGCGGCGCTGCCGCCGGGGCCTTGGCCGTGGCGCGGGCTGCCGCGGGCGCAGCCGCCTTGCGAGCTGGCGCCGCGGGCTTCGCCGCCGCTGCCGCGGGAGCTGCTGACGCTGCCGGCCGCGCCGCGGGCTTCGCCGCCACCGCCGTCGCTGCTGCCGGAGCCGCAGCCTTGGCCGCCGTCGGGGCGGGCGCCGGGCGAGCCGCCGGCTTGCGCGGGTTGCGACCATCGATCTTCTCGATGCTCTCGAGCACCATCGCCGCCAGCGTCTTCAGCGTCGGGAAGACCCCCTCGCCCGTATAGGCGACGGCCTCGAACGTCGGCACCCCGAAGCGATTGAGCCGCTTGTCCATCTCGGCGACCGGCATCGCGTTCGGCAGGTCGCGCTTGTTGTACTGCAGCACGTGCGGCAGCTCGCGCACGTCCTTGCCGTACTCGGCCAGGTTCTCGATCAGGTTCGCGTACGACTCGATGTTCTCGTCCATCTTGTCGGGGTCCGAGTCGGCGACGAAGATGACGCCGTCGACCCCCTGCAGCACGAGCTTGCGCGTCGAGTTGTAGTAGACCTGGCCCGGCACCGTGTAGAGCTGGAACTTCGTGCGCATGCCGGCCACGTTGCCGAGGTCGAGTGGCATGAAGTCGAAGAACAGCGTGCGGTCGCCGTCGGTCGAGATCGAGGTCAGCTCGCCCTTGTTCTCCTCAGGGGCCTTCTGGTGGACGATCTCGAGGTTGGTGGTCTTGCCACTCATCCCAGGGCCATAGAAGACGACCTTGCAGTTGACTTCCTTGAGCGCGAAGTTGATCTGAACCATGGTTCGACGCGTGCGTGCGGTGAAACGTCGCGCGGCGCCGAGTGCGCCGCAGTCGTGTCCCGTTCATCGGCCGCGACCTCAGGCCCCCTTGAGCCGCGGTCGCGAAAGCCGACGGCGGGTTGGCTCGTGGCGAGACCGGCGAAGTGTCGCGAAGGCCGGCAGTCGCCGCCGCGGCGCCGCCGCGCGGTCGGACGCCCGGGCATCGTTCAGCTGATCCGGTAGGCGCGGCGGATGCTCGCCACGGCGGCGTCGACGTCCTTGTCGGACTTGCTCGGCTCGGAGAACTGGTCGAACAGCACCACCAGGCAGGCGTCATCGAGGCTGACCAGGCGCGTGCGGCCGTTGGTGGCGAAGATCGTCAGGCTCTCACACGGCGACAGGCCGCCCTCGGACAAGCAGCGGTTCGTGCTCATCAGCAGATACGAAGCGAGCCCGGCGACCACGTCTGGACCGGTGCTGGCGTCGAGCGCCGACGCCGCGACCAATCCGTCCCTCGTCACCACCGCGGCGCCCTTCACGCCGGGCGCCCGCCGCAGTTCGACGATCGCGTCCTGGATCTTGCTCATGACCGGTCTCCCGCGTGCAACGCCCCCGCGACGATCTCCTGCAGCTCGCCGAGCACCCGCGGCAGGTCGGCCCGGACGTCACACTGCGCCGCCGCCAGGGCCTCGCCGTAGACGCAGATGCAGATGCGGCCGAAGGCGCCGTCGACGACGCTCTTGTTGGCGCTGCCGATGTCGAGCCGCCGCGCGAAGCGATGGGCGGCCTTGGCCACGACGCGCACGATGCGCAGGAACGGGTCGCGCCCGTCGCGGATGGCGCCCTTGACCAGCGCCTTGGAGCCGCGGATGAAGGTCGCCTTCTTGACGCCTGGCAGCTGCGCGACGTGGGCAAGGCCGTCGCGGATGCGCGCCATCGACTCGTCGCCGTGCGGCAACGGTGCCGCGGCGAACGAAGGGTGGCGCAGGCTGCCGTGCACCTCGACGTCGGCGAACAGGTCGTCGACCTCCTCGCCCTGGTCGGCCAGCCCCTGCACGTGCTGCAGCAGCGCCACCAGTTCGGCGTCGTCGGGCTGCAGCTTGCGCGCGATCTCGAATTGCTGCTGGGCGGCCTGCACGGCGCCGATGCGATAGAGCACCTCGCCGAGCGAACGGCGCGCCTCGGCGACATCCGGGTCCATCTGCACGGCGCGCTCGAGGCAGCGCACGGCCTCTTGGCCTTCGCGTGCGGCGAGGTCGCGATAGAAGCTCATCAGCTTGGCCTGCCCGAGCACGAGCCACGAGCCGGCGTCGTCGGGGAAGCGCAGGCTCCACTCGGCGCAGCTCTGGCTCAGCCCGGCCAGGTCGTTGACCTCGAGCTGCAACCGGGCGAGCTCGGCGAACAGCTTCGCGTCGGGCGACCGCGTCAGCCGGGTGCGCAGCTCGTGCATGCGCTTGTGCCGCAGGCCGCGGCGCGCACATTCGAGCAGCTGGCGCAGCTCGGTGGACTTCGGGAACAAGGCGAGGCCATCGTCGGCGACGCGCTCCGCCTTGTCGTGCAGGTCGAGGTTGATGTAGACCTGCCCGAGGTCGACGAACGTCGACGGCGACGGCGTCTCCCGGGCCCGCTGTTCGAGGCGCCGCAGCTCCTTCCAGACCTTCATCCGCTGCAACAGGTGCATTGATTCGTCCTCGCCTCAGCGGAACAGGATGACCTCGCCGGCCGCGGTCGGCACCGCGCTCAGGAAGTCGTCGATGGCCGGCAGGCCCGGGAACGTGGCCGCATCGGCGTATTCCCAGGCGATGTTCATGGTGGCCACGTCGACACACACCAGCACGTCGTGCGCCGGGCGCACGCGGGTCTTGGCGCGGCGGCTCACCACCAGCACGCTCGTGCGCGCCGTGCGCAGGCCGTGGCGCGGCTCGCCGTCGAGGCTCAGGCTGCCGACCACGTTGCCGTTGGCCCGATCGATCGCGAGCAGCTTGCCACCGGCGCCGAGCGCCACCAGGGCGCTCCTGGTCAACACCAGGTCGCCGTCGGCCGGGGTGCCACCGAGCGCGCAGGTCCACAACACCCGGCCCTCGGCGACGTCGACCGCGCGCACGTTGCCGTCGCTGCAGCCGAACCAGATCACGCCGCGTTCACCGACGACCCGCGTGGTCAGCCCGACCGGACTGCGCAACACGCTGACGTTGCCGCCATCGGCGGCATCGACGACGAGCACCCGTCCGTCGACGGTGCCGATCATGACCTGGCGGCGGTCGATCGTCGCCGGCCCGGACGGCGCCACGCCGAGCGCCAGCGACCAGGCGGCATGCCCGGTCGCCTGCTCCCAGCAGTGCACGACGTGTTCGCTGTCGATCATGACGAGGCGGCCTTCGCCGAGCGTCAACTCGGTGGCGCCGCCGCAACGCGCCGGCACCGACCAGCCATCGCGCCGGGCGGCGTCGAGCGGCTGGCACTCGATGGTGTTCTCGTTGGTGGTGAAGAAGATGCGCCCGCCCTGGATGCGCGGCGTCGAATCGACGGCCCGCAGGCCGCCCAGGCTGCGCACCTGCTTGCCGGTGCCGTCGGCGCGCACGAGGCCGAGCCGGCCGCCGCGCAGGCCGACCGCGAGCCAGCCATCGCCGACGCCGACGCCGGTCTGCGCCGCGTTCTCGAAGTCGATGCGGCGGTCGGCGACCACCTCCAGCACGACCTCGACCTGCGCCGACTGCTTGCCGTCGACCACGAACTGGCGCGGTGCGAAGCCATCGAGCTGCGCCGTCATCGCCACGGTCTGCTCCGGGGAGCACAACACCGTCGTCGGCGTGTGCAGCACCTCCTCGCGACCATCGACCGTGCGTTGCAGCGGCTTGCCGTCCTGCAACAACAGGGCGCCGGCCGGCCGGGTGTTGATCAACACCGGCAGCAGCACATTGCGCGCGCCTTCGGTGTTCTCGAACTCGGTGCGCAGGCGCAGCGCCAGCTCGCGGGCCACCGTCCAGTCGCCGGCCACGACCCGCTGCTGGTAGTCGGTCGCGAGGCGCTGGGACTCGGCCAGGAAGTCGCGCAGGCGGGTGAACACCCGCTCCACCTGCTGTTCGAGCGCCCACGCCATGTCCTCGGCGGCGCCGGCCTGCACGATCATCTCGCGCACCTTGCCGAGCTCGACCATCGACTGCTCGGGACGACCGGACAGGAACAGCTCGCGGTGCTTCTGCCACGCCGTCTGGTACTCGCTGCGCAGCTGCTGCAGCTCACGTTCGCGCGCGGCGCGGGCGGAGCTGCGGCGGGCCTCGAACGCCGCCTGGGCGCTGTCGATCTGCTGCAGCTCGGCGTTGGCCTTGGCCACCGCGGTGGTCAGCGGATTGCCGCGCAGGAACTCCTCGTAGAGCGCGCGGGCGCCGGTGAAGTCCTCGCGCGCCAGCAGCTCGCGGCTGTCGATGCGCTGGAACAGCTCCTCGGCGCGTTCGTTGTAGAACCAGTAGCCGCTACCGACCACGAGCAGCAGGCAGAACAACACCGCCAGTACGCTGAGCGTGCGGCTGCGGCGGCGCGACCGCTCGTCGAACTCGTACAGCTTGCGCACCCGCTCCGAGACGTCGCTGCGCGAGCGGTCGATGAGCAGGATCTTCTGCAGGTAGGAGATCGCCTCGAGCGGCTTGTGCTGGCGCACGAGGTCGTCGGCGATCGACTCGTAGAGCTCGACGACGCGGCCCTGGTCCCCGGCCTTGACGTGCACGTTGACGAGCGCCTTCTTGAGGTCGGGGTCGTCGGGCTCGACCAGCAGCAGGCGCTCGAGCAGGGAACGCACCCGCTGGATGTCGCCGAACTCGAGCAGCAACTCGACCAGCTCCTTGCCTTCGGCGAGCGCGTCGAAGCCGTCGACCGCGACGCCGCCTTCCCCGAGCGTCAGCTCGACCAGGCGATGGCGCGCGCGCAGGTCGGTGGGCACCAGCTGCCGCACCTCGATCAGGCGGCGCGCGGCGCCGGCGCGGTCGCCGGCGGCCAGGCGATGCTCGGCCTCGCACTCGAGATGGTAGATGGCGTGCTCGTACTGCTCCGCCGCCTGATAGGCCTTCGCCGCCTTGGTATGGACCTCGGGCAGGCCGACCCGCAGCTCGATCGCGCGCTCGAGCAGGCTGATCGCGTCCTGCAGACGCCCCCCGGCCATGCACTCGTCGGCCAGCAGCACGAGCTGCTCCTGGTCCATCGGCGCCGCGGCGCCGGCGTCGATCATCTGGCTCAGCACCTTGCAGACCTGGAAGTTCGACAGCGCCGTCAGTTCGACGATGCGGGCGACGTTGCGCCGGCCATCGAGCAGCTCGAACACCGCGGCGCCGTCGGTGCCGTAGGCGCCGGTGTCGATGCTGTCGACCGCCGCGACCAGCACCGCTGCGGTGGTCGGCACCCGCTCGCTGATGTAGGCCCACTCGTCGATGCGACGGGCGGCTTCCATGATGATGCTGTCGCAGTTGAAGAAGAAGCGCTCGTCGATGGTGCCGTCGCGACCGTCGAGGCTGGTGGCGCCCTCATGGAACTCGAACTTGGCGTCGCGCCAGAAGAAGAGGTCGTAGATCTCCTCCTCGAGCTCGGTCTGGTACTGATCCTCGAGCTCCTGCGGCTGCAGATAGCCGCCCGCGAGCAGGCTGTCGGCGAGCGGCTGCCCCATACGCGCCGCATGGTCGCGCACTTCGTCCACGGCCTCGGCGGCCAGGCGACCCGCCCGCATGTAGGCAGCGACGACCCGGTCCAGGATCGCATGGACGTTGTGGTAGAGGGTCACCCCGCGGTCGTCGAAGTACAGGACCTTCCACGCCTTGGCCGACTGGATGCTCAAGAGGCCGACCTTCTTGTTGAGGGCCAGCATCTGGAACACCTGGGCCAGGTCTACACTCGCAAGGTCGCCTCGTAGAGCCATGGAATCTCGTGTGGTGTGGACTCCCCTCGAGTCCGCCCCTTCCTATCGACACCGGGCTGCCGGGCCCTGAGCCGCAGCCCCAAATGCCGTCCCGCGGCGGGCATGCCAGGGCCCCGCGCCGGCGCGCCACCCAGGTCCCGCAACGGCCCCGTTCCCCATCCTCCGCATGGGCACCTTGCCGGGCCGCGGTGCGAGCCATAGTCTCTCCGCCTCATGAGCCGAGCCGGAGGAATGCTGCGGGCCTTGCGCGCGCGCCTGCACAAGGCGCTCGGTTGGCTCGCGTACCGCCTCGGCTGCAGTCGGCTGGCGCGGTCTCGATATGAGCGCGTGCTGATGCTGACTGGCGGCGATTTCGGCGCCTACCTGCAACTCGGCCGCATCGCCTTCGACCAGGGCGACTACGCCGGTTGGCGGCGCGAGTTCGAACACGCGCGGCGCCTCGACCCGCTGCGATTCTCCCGGCTGCAGCTCGGCGGCGTGCGGCTGTCGCCGCGCCTCGCGGGCACTTCGTTCGGTCGCGCCACGCCCGGTGACAGCTTCGACGCTGCCGGTGAACGCGCCACCTGGAACAACCAACGAAGCTCGCCGCGCAGCAGCGACCAGGATCGCAGCCTGCCGGGAGGTCTGGCCGGCGGCCTGCCGGGCAGTGGCCGATCCGAACGGCGGCGGCAGGAACCGTTCGCCGACCCCGCTTACGAGTCGCTGCTGCCGGCCGCGGACGACTTCGCCAGCGAGCCCCCCCGCGAGAGTGGCGAGTGGAACGGCCGCGGCGTCGACGACTGCAGTTCGGCCGACGAACGCCGCCGCCTCGCTTCCCTCGGCCCGATCCGCCCGGCGGAGCTGCGCGACTGCAACCTCGACGATCTCGCACGCCGGCTGCTGGGTTGAGGTTCGCCGCAGCGTCGCTTCGACGGCGACAACGCGAGGGCATGGCACCGGGCTCGCTGCGGCGTGCTCACCTCCGAGCGTCGCGCCGTGGCGACGGCGACGTCGCATTGCTGTTGTTCGTCAGCGACGAGCGCCACCGCTGGCGGCGCCTCACCAACGACCGCGCCGCCGAACTTCGGCCCAGACGGTGCGGTGCGGAGCCTCGACGCCGACAACCAACCAGCAGCGCCGGAGATCGGCCAACGGCACAACCCGCCGCCAACTGATCTGCTGTCGATTGTGCGAAGCCGGTTGCCTAGACTCGGGTGCGACCCTGGTTCCCGCATGCACAAGACCGCCCTCGAATCCATCCACGTCAACCACGGCGCCCGCATGGTGCCCTTCTGCGGCTGGAACATGCCTGTCCAGTACCGCGGCATCCTCGATGAGGCACGCACGGTGCGCACCAAGGCCGGCCTGTTCGACCTCGGGCACATGGGGCGCGTCAAGGTGCACGGCAAGCAGGCCGAAGCCTACCTGCAGCGGCTGCAGACCAACGACGTCGCCGCCATCCCGCCGGGGCGCATCCGCTACTCGATGATCCTCGACGAGCAGGGGCTGACGCAGGACGACATCCTCGTCTACCGCAACCCGAAGAACGACGGCTTCTTCGTCGTCATCAACGCCGGCAACCACGACCGCGACCTCGCCATCATGCAGAAGGTCGCGCAGGGCTTCGATTGTGTGGTGGAGGACCACACCTTCAAGCTCGGCATGATCGCGATCCAGGGCCCGCTGTCGCAGCAGATCACCCAGCGACTCGGCACCGGCGACCTGTCGGCGCTCAAGTACTACGCGTGGATGGAGACCACCGTCTGCGGCATCCGCACCACGCTGTCGCGCACCGGCTACACCGGCGAAGACGGCTTCGAGGTCTACGTGCCGACCGGCACCGAGCCGCAGGTGTGGAACGCGTTCCTCGAGGCCGGCGCCGGCGAAGGCCTGACACCGATCGGCCTCGGCGCGCGCGACACGCTGCGCCACGAAGCCGGCATGCCGCTCTACGGCCACGAGATCAACGAGACGACCAACCCGCTCGAAGCCGGCCTCGACTGGGCCGTGAAGTTCAACCACGACTTCGTCGGCCGCGCCGCGCTGGAGCGGGTGCAGCAGGCCGGTGGCACCGGCCGCAAGCTGGTCGGCATCACCAGCCCGAGCAAACGCTGCCCGCGGCAGGGCTACGTGATCACGCGCGGCGGCAAGAACGTCGGCGTGGTCTGCTCCGGCAGCATCTCGCCGACGCTCGACACCAACATCGCCACCGCCTACGTGCAGACCGACTGCACCGCGCCCGGGACCGCGCTCGAGTTCGTCGTGCGCGACAAGGGCGAGCCGTGCACCGTGGTGCCGATGCCCTTCTACAAGCGCGCGCGCTGAGCGATCCTGATCGCGACCGTGTTCGCCCGTTCCCTCCCACGCGACCCCCTGATCGTGCCCGACGGCACGCCATGACAAGTCCCATGCGTCCCAACGATTGCAAGTTCCTGAAGAGCCACGAGTGGTGCAAGGTCGTCGACGGCATCGCCACCATCGGCATCACCGACTACGCCGTCTCGCACCTCAGCGACCTCGTCTTCCTCGACCTGCCCGCCAAGGGCTCGTCGGTGACGATCGGCGAGAGCTTCGGCGAGATCGAGTCGGTCAAGGCAGTGTCGAGCCTCTACTCGCCGGTCAGCGGCGAGGTGCTCGACAGCAACAAGGACCTGCCCGACAACCTCGACTGGCTCGGCCAGGATCCGTTCGGCAAGGCCTGGATGCTCAAGGTCCGCGTCACCGCGGTGTCACCCGAGGTGATGGACACGAAGGCCTACGACGCCCACTGCAAGGCCGAAGGCTGATCGCGGCGCCGCCGCGCTGCCAATGTGAACGTGCTGCGCGTCATCGTCGACCAGGACGGTCCGCCGACCTGGAACATGGCCGCCGACGAGGCGCTGCTGCTCGGGGAGCACCCGGCGACCTTGCGCTTGTACGGCTGGGCGCCGCACGCGGTGTCGCTCGGCTACTTCCAGTCGCTGCGCGACTTCGCCGACCTGCCAGCGGCGACGCCGATCGTGCGGCGGCTGACCGGCGGTGGCGCGATCCACCATGGCGACGAGATCACGTTCGCGCTCGCGGCGGACGCGACCCTGCTCGCCGGCGATGTCGGCGACAGCTACCGGCGGCTGCACGACGAGATCGTCGTCGCCCTGGCCACCGCCGGGGTGGCCTGCCAACGGCTCGATGCCGGCGACGCCCAGCACGCGCGGCCGCGGCAGCGCTGGTGCTTCGCCGCACCGGGGCGCGACGACCTCGTGACCAACCGCGGCAAGCTGCTCGGCTCGGCACAACGCCGCATCCACAGCCCGCGCCCGCGGGTGCTGCACCACGGTTCGCTGGTGCTGCAGCGACCGGCGCTGACCCCGTTCGTCGCCGCCGTCGACGATGTGGCGGCACCGCCGACCAGGCCGCAACTGCGATCCCTGCTGACGGCGGCGGTGGCGCGCACCCTCGGCCTCGTGGCGCAGCCCGGGCAGTGGACGGCAGCGGAGCACGAACGCACCACGTCGCTCGAGCCGCGCTACCGCGACGCGAACTTCACCGCGCGTCGCTGATACCCTGTGGTCATGGATCTCGACGCCGCGCTCGCCCGCCCCGGACTCGAGCCCGCGCTGCGCCTGCAGGTGCTCGCCGCCGTCGCCGCCGTAGGCGCCGACTGGGCGCTGTTGCGCGCCGTCGCCACCCGCGCCCGCGCGCTCGGCTCCCCGCGCCAGGACCTCGAGGAGACCCTGCTGCAGGCGGTGCTGTTCTGCGGCTTCCCACGCATCGTCACCGCCTTCGAGGAGCTCACCGCCGCGTGGCCGGCGGCCGTGCCACCCACCGGCGGCGCCTTGCCGCGCGAGCATCAAGCCGGGGCCGGCGAGGCCCTGTTCGCCACCATCTACGGCCGCCACGCCGACGCGGTGCACGACCTGCTGCGCCTCCTGCACGGCGAGCTGCACGATTTTGTGCTCGAGGCCGCCTACGGTCGCATCCTGACGCGACCGCACCTCGATGGCCGCCAACGTGAACTGCTCGCCGTGGCGATGTTGGCGGCGTCGGCGCAGCCGCGGCAGTTCACCAGCCACGCGCGCGGCGCACGCCACCTCGGCGCCACGCGCGAACAACTCGAACAGGTCGTGCAAACGGTGTTCGAGGCCGCGGCTGCGGGCGAAGGGGCCGCCGCGACGTGGTTGCAGCGGCTCGCCTGAGCCCCGGTGCGTGGCTCCGGACGGCGGCACCCTGTGCGCAGCGGCCACCAGCGGTCGCAGCTACGGGCGTACAAGAAAGAAGACTCTCCACCTCGCCCCCGGAGGTCGGGGCGACGTGCCCTTCCCTCCTCGGTGGAGAGTCTCGTTGGCCCGCGCCGAGGTTCACGCCACCGACCCGGGACGCCCGCAACTACCCAGGGCCGCGTGGGCAGTTTCGCATCGGCTGCCGAAAATCCACGCCATGGCGCCGACCGCGCACGATCGCCAGCAGGCCCGCCGTCCGCGCCTCCCCACGGCGAGGTAAGCTGCCAGACCAGCATGTCCTCTCACGACGAAGCTCGCCCAGCGGCCGAGCCGCACCGGGATCCGACCGAATGGGGTCGGCTCGTCGAGAGCCTCGACATCGCCAGCATCTTCGTCGTCATCGGCAGTTGGCTCGGCGCGAAGCTGCGCGCCGAGGCCGCCGTCGAGGACATCTGGCAGGAGACCTTGTGGTGCTCATGGCGCGATCGTGATCAGCACGAGTGGCGCACCTTGTCGCACTGGCGCGCCTGGCTCTTGTCGATCGCCAAGAACCGCGTACGCGACGCCGGCCGCTCCGCCGGCCGCACCAAACGCGGCGGCGACCATCACATCGCGCCGTTCTCGACCCTGGCGCAGCGTGAGAGCCTGTCGTCGATGCTGCCGCCCGGGTCGACGACACCGAGCCGCGTCGCCGGCTTCCGCGAACGCGCGCAGGCGATGGAGAACGCGCTGGAGAGCCTCGATGCGGAGCTGCGGGCCATCGTGCACCTGCGCCTGTTCGAGGAGGTGCCGATGCGGGAGGCCGCCGAGCAGCTCGGCCTGCCGCTGTCCACCGCCAAGGAACGGCTGCTGCGCGGCGTCACGCGCTACCGCCACCGCCTGCGCCAACTGCTCGGCAGCGACGACGACGGAGGCGTGACGCCGTGACCTCGTCCTCGTACCCGCCCGGCGACGCCGGCACCGAGGACGACGACCTGCTCGCCGACCTGTTCGACACGCTGCTGCAGGACATCCTCGACGGCCGCACGCCGGACCTCGACGCCCTGCATGCCGACCGGCCCGATCTGCGCGAGCGCATCCACAAGACCTGGACGCTGGCCTGCGCCGTGGCCGGCCGCCGCGAACCGAGCCGGCCGACGTTCGGCGGCTACGAGATCCGGCGCGAACTCGGTCACGGCGGCATGGGCACGGTCTACCTCGCCCGCCACCAGACGCTGCAACGCGACGTCGCCATCAAGGTGCTGCCGCAGTCGCTGGCGATGTCGCCGCGGGCCAAGCAGCGCTTCCTCGAAGAAGCCCGCGCGCTGGCCCAGATCCGCCACGAGAACGTCGTGCACGTGCACCGCGTCGTCGAGCACACGACGATGCTCGCCTTCGAGATGGAGTATGTCGACGGGCCGAGCCTGCAGCAGCTCATCCTCCATCTGCGCCAGCACGGCAAGGCCGCCAACCTGGCCGCGATCGGCAGCCTGCTCGGCCTGCCGCCCGCCTCGCTCGGCGCCCGCACCAGCGTCGAATGGCTGGTGCGGCTGACGATCCGCATCGCCCGCGCCCTCGCCGTCGTGCACCGCCACGGCCTCGTACACCGCGACGTCAAGCCATCGAACATCCTGCTGCGCACCGACGGCACCCCGGTGTTGGCCGACTTCGGCCTGGCACTGCAGGCGGACCTCGATGCCACGCGCACCCGCTTCGCCGGCACGCCGGTCTACGCCGCCCCCGAGAGGCTGCGTGGCGGCGACGCCGCGGCCGACGCCCGCACCGACGTCTACTCGCTCGGAGTCACCCTCTACGAGGCGCTGACGCTGACGCCGCCGTTCGCCGGCAGCAGCACGCACGAGGTCCTGCGCCGCATCGAGAGCGGCGCCGCGCCGCCCCTGCGCACGCACGCGCCGAACGTGTCGCGCGACCTCGCCACCGTCACCCAGAAGGCGATGGAAGCGGACCCGCGCCACCGCTACGCCACCGCCGACGAGTTCGCCGACGACCTCGAACGCCTGCTCAGCCTGCAGCCGATCCACGCCCGCCCGGCCGGTCCGCTGCGCCGCGGCCTGCAGTTCGTGCGCCGGCACAGCCGCGTGGTCGGCGCCGCGGCGGCGAGTGCGGTGCTGGTCGCCGCCGCGATCTGGCCGCTCGCAGCCCACGCCGCGGCGGCCAGTGCAGCCCGCGAGACCGCGGCCGTGGCGCGCCATGCCGCGCGCTCTGGGCTGCTGCGGCCGGCGGCGTTGCCGACCTCGTGGGGCGGACTGG